>DASZEJ010000148.1:0-28392 GCA_035940955.1 Solirubrobacteraceae bacterium | reverse complement strand
GCGCGGGCGAGCCGGTGCCCGACGCCATCCGCGTGCAGCTGCCCGGGCTCCCGGAGGCGATGGCGGCGGCGGTCAAGCGCGCCCGGGCCGTCGAGCGGGGCGTGGTCGACCTCGTCGAGGCGGTCCTCCTCGCCGGCCGGGAGGGCGAGCGGTTCGAGGCGGTGGTGATCGACGAAGGGCTCGTCCAGCTCCGGGAACCCGCGGTGCGCGGCCGGATCGAGAAGGGCCTCGAGCCGGGAACCGAGGTGGCCGTGCGGCTCGACCGGGCCGACCCGGCGACCCGCACCGTCGCCTTCTCGGTCGCCTAGGACTCGTACCATTCATTGCATGGCCGAGCGCGTTCACGGACGCCTGCTCGCCGGCGAGGCGGGCGAGATCGTCGGCGTGTCCGGCACGACGATCGGGCAGTGGGCGCGCCACGGCTACATCCGCCCGTCCCAGTCCGCCGACCTGCCGCACGTCTACGCGGTCGAGGACGTCGGAGAGGCCGCGATCGTCGCCGCGCTGCTGCACCGAGGCGTCCGCCACGCCGACGTGCGCCGCGCGATCGACCGCCTGCGCTCGTACGGCGACTGGCCACTGAGCGAGGCCCGCCTCGCGACGACCCGCACCGCCGACGGAGCCCGCCCCCGCATCGTCCTCGAGGAGGACGGCCGCCGCTTCCTCCTCACCGACCGCGGCTGGCAGGTCCTCGCGATCGCGCCGGAGACGGACGAGGTCCGCCTGCGCCTGCGCCCGGCGGCGTAGCGCCGGCGGCGCGGGCTTGCGTCGTCGCCCTACAGCTGCATCGACTTCAGCGTCAGGAACTCCTCGATGCCGTACGGGCCGAGCTCGCGGCCGTGGCCGGACTGCTTGAAGCCGCCGAACGGGGCGAGGGGGTTGAAGGTCGCTCCGTTGATCTCGACCTGGCCGGTCCGGATGCGGCGGGCGACCGCCTTGGCTCGCTCCTCCGAGGCGGAGTACACGCCGCCCGCGAGGCCGTAGTCGCTGTCGTTGGCGATGCGGATCGCGTCGTCCTCGTCGTCGTAGGGCATGATCGCGAGGACGGGGCCGAAGATCTCCTGGCGGGCGATCGTCATCTCGGGGGTGACCTCGCTGAAGACGGTCGGGCGGACGTAGTAGCCGCGGTCGAGGCCCTCGGGCGGCTCGGCTCCGCCGGCCACGAGCTTCGCTCCCTCCTCGACGCCGCGCTCGATGTACGACCGCACGCGCTCGCGCTGGGCCTCCGACACGAGCGGGCCGAGGGCCGTCGTCTCGTCGAACGGGTCGCCGACCGGCGTCTGCGACACCGCGGCCGCCGCGATCTGCTCGACCACCGGCAGCACCGACCGCGGCACGAGCATCCGGGTCAGGGCGCTGCACGTCTGGCCCGAGTTCAGGTAGCACTTCTGGATGCCGTTGACGACCGCCCGCTCCAGGTCGGCGTCGTCGAGGATCACGTTGGGCGACTTGCCGCCCAGCTCCAGCGCGACCTTCTTGACCGTCGCCGCCGCCAGCTCGCTCACCCGGCGGCCCGCGCGCGTCGAGCCGGTGAACGAGACCATGTCGACGCCCGGATGCGCCGCGATCGCCTCGCCGACCACCGGCCCGTAGCCGGTCACGAGGTTGAAGACGCCGGCGGGCACGCCGACCTCGTCGATGATCTCGGCGAGCACGAACGCGTTGAGCGGCGTCACCTCGCTCGGCTTGACGACGATCGTGCACCCCGCGGTCAGCGCGGCGGCGACCTTCGCGGCGACCTGGTGCAGCGGGTAGTTCCACGGGGTGATCGCGCCGACCACGCCGACCGGCTCGCGCACCACGAGCGAGTTGCCGATCTGCTGCTCCCACGGGATGTGGTCGACGAGGTGGGCCATCGACCCGAAGTCCATGATCGGGAGCCCGGCCTGGACCATCGTCGAGACCTTGATCGGCGACCCCAGCTCCTGGGAGATGAGCGCCGCGATCTCCTCCTGGCGGTCCTGGAGGCGCAGCGAGATCGCGGTGCACAGCTCGACCCGCTGCTCGAGCGGCGTCTGAGACCAGGCGTCGAACGCGGCCCGCGCGGCCGCGACGGCCCGGTCGACGTCGGCGGGCGTGCCCTCCGGGATGCGCCCCATGACCTCCTCGGTCGCGGCGTTGACGACCTCGATCGCGCCGTCGCCGGCGGCCTCGACCCACTCGCCGCCGATGTACAGCCGGGAGTGCTCGACGAGCGTGGGCGTGGCGGTCATGCCGGGACCTCCTGGAGCGAGGCGCCCGCCGCGGCGGCGACGTGCTCGGCCGTGCGGCTGGCGAGCGCCATGATCGTGATCATCGGGTTCGTCCCCGACGGCGTGGGGAAGGCGGACGCGTCGCCGATCCACACGCCCTCGACGTCGTGCAGCCGGCCGCGCGGGTCGGCGACGCTCGTCGCCGGGTCGCGGCCCATCCGGCAGGTGCCCATCTGGTGGGCGGCGAAGAGCCGGTGCCCGCCGGCGCGCAGCGGCAGCCGCTGCAGGCGCGCGATGAACGCCTCCAGGTCGTCGCCGACGCGCCACGTCGGCTGGCCCTCGGCGAGCCCGTAGATCCGCCGGGCGCCGGCGGCGTGGTGCAGCCGCACCTGCGCGTCGAGCGCGCGCGCCGTCGTCGCCACGTCGCGCGGGTCCTCGAGCGAGTACCACGGCACGGCCATCCCGTTCGGGTCGATCGTCACGCGCCCGTGCCCGCGGTCGCGCACGAGGCCGATGAACGTCGCGCAGTTGCGGAACTCGCTCATGGCCTGCTTGTGGTCCGCCGCGGTGGTGAACGGGACGGCGGAGGCGCCGAGCGCGGTCGTGTACTGAACGCCCTCGACGAGGAAGCCGTAGCCGTCGCCTTCTCCTTCGCCGCGCGCGAACTCGTTGACGAGGCCTGAGTGCGGCGGGCCCCACCACGCCTGCATGTCCTCCCCGTAGTCGCCGACGGTCGCCGTGCATGGGTGCAGGCGAAGGTGGTCACCGGTCGCCGCGCCGCCGATCCCCGAGCGCAGCAGCAGCGCCGGCGACTCCAGCGCGCCGGCCGCGACCACCACCTGCGGTGCGCGCACGGTGACGCGCGCGCTCGCGCCGGTCTGGCGGTCCGACCACGTCGCCTCGACGCCGGCCGCTCGGCCGTTCTCGACGATCACCCCCTCGGCCCAGCACTGCGCGATCAGCTTCGCGCCGCGGTCGACCGCGTCCTGCAGGTAGGTCTTGAACGTCGACTGCTTGGCGCCCGACTGGTCGCCGAAGCCCATGTAGCCGGCCATCGCCGGGTCGTGGCGGGAGGGGTCCCAGTTGCGGGTCACGCCGGCGAAGCTCCAGCCCAGAGCGTCGGCGCCGCGCTTCATCGCCTGGTGCGGGCGGTTGAGCTCCGAGCAGCGGTCGTTGACCTGCAGGCGCTGCCAGACCGCGTCGAGGTGGCGGTCGAACGCGTCGGTGGCGAGGTCCTCCAGCCCGTGCTCGGTCGCCCACTCCTCGCGGACCCAGTCCTTCGTGCGCAGCGAGTTCGTCCAGTTGACGGTCGTCCCGCCGCCGACGCAGAACCCCGCCTGGAGCGTCACGTTCATGTCCGCGGTGGGCGTCGGGCCGCCGCGCCAGTAGAGGTTCTGGTGGGCCCACAGCTCGACCTGGTTGAAGTCGGCCTCGTTGAAGTAGCCGCCCGCCTCGAGCACGACGACCCTGAGACCGGCCTCGGCCAGCCGTGCCGCGATCACCGCGCCGCCGGCCCCGGAGCCGACGACCACGGCGTCGGCCTCGATCGTCGTGTCGCCGTCCGGGACCCGCGGCCGGATCGGCTTCGGCACGTCCGGCGCGGGGGAGATCGGGCCGGGATAGCCGAGCACCCGCCAGTTCGGGTTCTGGCCGTGCTCGTCGACGATCCCGTACGCGAAGAACAGCGACAGCGACGTCAGCGCGCCGATGCCGAACGCCGCGTCGCGCGAGGCGAGGCGGAGGTTCAGCAGGAGCTGCTCGCGCGAGAGCTGGGAGGCGCCGGCGAAGCCCTGCTCGGCGATCGCGTCGAGGAGCTGCTGGAGGCCGGCCCTCTGGTCGGGCGGCATCAGGTCGAGCGCCGTCCCGATCGCCTGGTCGACCCCGAGGTCGCTCGCCGAGCGCGCCCAGAAGCCGGTCGGGTCGGGCTCGCGCCGGATCGACGGGACGATGGTGTCGCACAGCTCGCGCAGCGTCTGCCGCTGCACGTCCGTCAACGCTTCGGGCATGCGGGCGCTCCCTCCAGAGGCTCCCTCGTTCGACAGGGTGTCGAGGTTACCGGTCGGCCGGCGGGTGGGCGTTTGTCGGCCCGCCGCCGCGGGGAACCGCACCGGAACAATGACCGATGTCGACGTCGCCACCGCCGCCGTGCCCACCGTCGCGCCCAAGGGCGCCCTCGACCTGGCGACGAGTCGCGGGCTGCAGACGCGGCTGGCCGAGCTGGCCGGCGAGGTGCGGCAGGACGCGATCCTCGACCTCTCCGGCGTCTCGTTCATCGACTCGGTCGGCCTCGGCGTGGTGCTCAAGGCGGCGAGCCGCTTCCACCGCCAGGGCAAGCGGCTGCTGATCGTCGCTCCGGCCGGGCCGGTCCAGCGCATCCTCGAGTTCGCGGGCGTCACCGAGCGCCTCCCGGTCGCCGAGAGCGTCGACGAGGCGCGCGCGGTCATCCGGCACGGCTAGCCTGGGCGGCCCGTGGCCGCCGATCCGTTCGCCGTGCTGGGCGTCGCTCCGGACACGCCGCTGGAGGACGTCGCCGCCAGCTATCGCGAGCTGGCCAAGCGCTGGCACCCCGACCGCGGCGGCGGCGCCGAGGCGGCGCGCCGCATGGCGGAGATCAACGCCGCCTACGACGTGCTGCGCTCAGGCGCGTGGCAGGCGCGCCGGCGCGGCGGCCGGCGCCCGGGCGGCGCGGCGCCGGCGCGCGCCCCGCAGCCGCGCGTGCGGCGCGTGGCCGCCGGGTCGTGGCTGGCCGAGCCGGTCCGCCGGGCGCTCGGGCCGGAGCTGCTGTCGGCGCTGCACCGCGGCGAGGACGTCGCGCTCGTCACGCCGGTGGCGGTGTGGGCGAGCCCGCAGGCGCTGCTCGCGGTCACGGACCGCCGGCTGCTGTGGCTGCTCGACGACGCGGTGACCGGCCGCGTGCGCTCGCTCGACCTCGCGGCGATCGCCGGGGTGTCGACCCGGCTGAGCTGGCCGCGCCGCCGCACCGCGGTGCTGCGGGTCGAGCGCCGCAACGGGCGCAGGCCGCTCACGTTCAGCGAGCTGCGCCCCGAGACCGCCGAGGCGATCGCCGCCCGCGTAGGGTCCCGGCGATGAGCGAGTTCCGCCACCGGCTGCGCGTGCGCTACGGCGAGTGCGACCCGCAGGGCGTCGTCTACTTCGCGCGCTACGCCGACTTCGTCGACGTCGCGATCACCGAGCTGTGGCGCGCCCGGATCCGGCCGTACGGGGAGATGGTCGACGGCGGCAGCGACATGGTCGTCGCGGAGCTGACCCTGCGCTACCGCGGCTCGGCGCGGTTCGACGACGAGCTGGACGTCGTGGTCGCCGTCGACCGGCTGGGGGAGACGTCGCTGACGTGCGCGGTGCGGATCGAGCGCGACGGGTCGACGCTCGTCGAGGGCACGATCCGCCAGGTCTGCATCGACCCGGCCACCAAGGCGAAGAAGCCGCTGCCGGGCGACGTGCGCGCCGCGCTGGCATGACCGTCACCGCGACGCGCTACGTCACGCCGCTGCGCGAGGGCGGCTCGCTGCCCGGGCTGGTGGAGGCCGACGACGACGGCCTCTACGTCGTCAAGTTCCGCGGCGCCGGGCAGGGGACGCGGGCGCTGGTGGCCGAGGTGCTCGTGGGCGAGCTGGCGCGCGCGCTCGGCTTCCCGGTCCCCGAGCTGGTCGTCGTCGAGGTCGAGGCGGCGCTCGGCGCGGCGGAGCCCGACCCGGAGATCCAGGAGCTCATCACCGCGTCCGCCGGCCGCAACCTCGGCGTCGACTTCCTGCCGGGGGCGCTGGCGTTCGACGAGGCCACCGCGCGGACGCTCGACCCGGAGTGGGCGGCCGGCGTCGTGTGGCTCGACGCGGTGGTCACGAACGTCGACCGCACGCCGCGCAACCCGAACCTCCTCGTCTGGCACGGGCGGACGTGGCTCATCGACCACGGCGCCGCGCTGTACCTGCAGCACGGCGCGGCCGACCTGCCGGCGCTGGCCGAGCGCCCGTTCGCGCCGATCGCCGACCACGTGCTGCTGCCGCACGCGGGGCCGGTCGCCGCCGCGCACGAGCGGCTCGCGCCGGGTGCGGCCGCCGCGATCGAGCCCGCGGCGGCCGCGGTGCCCGGGGAGTGGCTGCCGCCCGGCGGCGCCGAGCCGTACGTCGAGTACCTGCGGCGCCGCCTGGCCTGGGGCGGCTTCGCGGCGGAGGCCGACCGTGCCCGGCCGTAGCGCGTTCCAGTACGCGCTGCTGCGCGTCGTCCCGAACCTCGACCGCGGCGAGCTCGTGAACGCCGGCGTCGTCGTGTTCTGCCGCCAGCTGCGCTTCCTCGAGGCGCGCGTCGGGCTGGACGAGGGGCGGCTGCTGGCGCTCGCCCCCGGGACCGACACCGAGCCGATCCGGGCGCGGCTCGAGGCGCTGGCCGCGGTCGCCGCGGGCGACGCGAGCGGCGGCGCCGTCGCGCGGATGGAGCAGTCAGAGCGCTTCCACTGGCTCGTGGCGCCCGCGAGCACGGTCGTCCAGCCGGGGCCGGTCCACACCGGGCTGTGCGACGACCCGCGCGCCGTGCTCGACCGGCTCTACAACGCGCTCGTGCTGTCGCCGCTGGCGGCGATGCGGCGCGAGTACCTCGCCGCGGAGCTGGAGGAGGCCGACCTCGCGCCGACGTGGCTCGACCAGTTCCGCCGCTGGCTGGGCGAGGCGGCGAGCGTCGTCAGCGAGCCGAACGCGCTGGTGCTCGCCACCGCCGACGCGGCGGGCGCGCCGAGCGCCCGGATCGTGCTGCTCAAGGGCGTCGACGACCGCGGCTTCACGGTCTTCACCAACCGGCGGTCGCGCAAGGGGCGCGACGTCGAGGCCAACCCGCGCGCGTGCCTGGTCTTCCCGTGGCTGGCGATGGAGCGCCAGGTGGTCGTCACCGGCGCCGTCGAGCCGATCCCGGACGCCGAGTCCGACGCCTACTTCGCCTCGCGCCCGCGCGGCGCGCGGCTGTCGGCGCTGGCCAGCCCGCAGTCCTCGGTGGTCGCGTCGCGCGACGAGCTGCTGCGCCTGCGTGCCGAGGCGGAGGCGCAGCACCCCGGCGACGAGGCGATCCCGCGCCCCCCGCACTGGGGCGGGCTGCGGGTCGCCCCCGACGCCGTCGAGTTCTGGCAGGGCCGGCCGGACCGGCTGCACGACCGGCTGCGCTTCCGCCGCGAGGGCGGCGGCTGGCTGGTCGAGCGGCTGGCCCCCTAGCTCACCGGTCGGTCCGCTTCACGATCCACAGCCCCGAGTTCATGTCGCTGCCGTAGACGAGGTCGCGCTGCTCGTCGTAGGCGACGCCCCAGACCTGGGTCGTGTTCGTCAGCACGCCGCGCTGCGACGGCTGGACCGGGTTGTTCGCCGCCGGCGGCACGAAGTTCGCCACCTCGACGATCGCGTCCGGCCGGCGCGTGTCGAGCACGCGGATGCCGTCCGTGTACCACGAGACGTACAGGTCGGTGCCGTGCAGCAGCGGGTTGTGGATCGTGTAGTCGCCGGCCTTGCGGTCGTCGGTGCCGATGGCGTTCGGCGTCTTGAACGTGCCGGCCTGCGCCCAGCCGCCCGCGGACGTGCGCCGGAAGGCGCGCAGGTAGCCGAAGCCCTTCTCGGTCGACGAGCCGGACGTCTTGCAGAAGTCCTCGTCGGCGGTGAAGAGCAGGTTGCGCGCCTCGTCGAACTGCGACGAGTGGCCGTCGCCGTCCGCGTTCGCCGCGTAGGCGGTGCGGGCGCGGTAGACCGGCCGCGCCGGGTCGCTCACGTCCAGCTCGATGAAGCCGCTGTCCCAGTGGGCGACGAACACGCGCTTGCCGTCGGCCGACGGCTCGGCGCTGTGGCCGTAGATCGCGTCGGGGTCGCAGCCGAGGCCCGGCGCCGGCAGCCCCGGCACGGCGTTGCGCCGCACGCCCCAGTTCCCGGTCTCGACCGGCGCGCGCGGGTCGGTGACGTCGATGAGCCGCAGGTCGCCGCGGCCCTGCTGGTCGCGCCGGCCGCTCGGCGACGCGGCGTCGTCGTACTCCGACGCGGGGACCGAGGCGTACACGAACGTCCTGCGCAGGTCGGCGCGGTGCTGGACCTCCAGCTCGTGCAGGCCGCGCGTGCAGCACCCGGTGTCGCGCCGGCCGAGCTCGACCGGGCGCTCGGGGTTCGTGACGTCCCACGCGATCAGGCCGCGGAAGATGCCGGCGTCGTAGCGCGAGCCGCCGCAGACCTGGATGCCGCCGACCGCGATGTCGCGGCCCGCCATGCGCCCGTACCGCGCGGTGTAGACGACGACGTCCTCGACCGACGTGCCGACGGGCTGCTGGAGCTTGGCCACCTGCCTCGGCCGCGCCGGGTCGCGCGTGTCGACCACCGCGATGCCCGACTTCGCCGGCTCGGGGCAGAACCGCTCCTCGCCGCCCGACGCCCAGTCGCCGAAGCCCCAGCTGCCGACGTAGGCGTACTGCTCGTGCACCCAGACATCCGCGTTGTAGCCGCGCATGCCGAGGTCGGCGTGGCCGACGAGGCGCATGTTGCGCGCCGACCCCTGCAGCTGGGTCGAGTCGGCGTACTCCGTGGTGGAGGTGAGGTGCGCCTCGTGCGCGACGGCCGTGGCGGCGAGCACGCCGAGCAGCGCGGCCATGAGGGTGGCGATCCGAGCGAGTCTCATCGCGCGACCCTACGCGATGGAGCGGTCGCCGTGTGTGTTTCGACGGCGGCGAAGCCGAGCAGAGTCCCGTTCAGCGATGAAGGTCCTGGGGATCAACGCGGTCTTCCACGACCCGGCCGCCGCGCTGGTGGTGGACGGGGAGGTCGTCGCCGCGTCGGAGGAGGAGCGCTTCAACCGCCGCAAGCACGGGCACGAGAACGTGCCGTTCGCGGCGTGGGAGGTGCCCGAGCGCGCCGCGCGCTGGTGCCTGGCCTCGGCCGGCCTGGGGGTCGGTGACCTCGACGCGGTCGCGTACTCGTACGACCCGGCGCTGGCGCCGCAGGTGAACGGCTCGGTCGCGGTCGACGACTGGGAGCCGCTGCGCACGCTGTACGCCCAGCGCGCGCCGCTGTTCCTGCGGACGGCGCTGCCGGGGCTCGAGCCCGGCCGCGTGCGGTTCGTCGAGCACCACCTCGCGCATGCCGCGTCGGCGGCGCTCGCGTCGCCGTTCGACTCGTGCGCGGTCATGACGCTCGACGGGCGCGGGGAGCGCACGTCGTACCTCGCCGGCGTCGCGCGCGGCGACGGCATCGAGGTGCTGCACCGCCAGCCGCTGCCGCACTCGCTCGGCCTCTTCTACGAGGAGCTGACCGGCCACCTCGGCTTCCGGCGCTCGTCGGACGAGTACAAGGTGATGGCGATGGGCGCGTTCGGCGAGCCGCGCTTCCTCGACCTGATGCGCCGGCGGGTGTACGCGGACGGCTCGGGCGGCTTCGCGACCGAGCCGGTCGACTGGGGCTCGCTCGCGCCGCCCGCGGACGGCGAGCGCCTGGACGGCGTGCACTTCGACCTCGCGGCGTCGGCGCAGCGGCGGCTGGAGGAGGTCGTGCTGGAGCTCGCGCGGTGGCTGCACGCGCGGACGGGGGAGCGGCGGATCGCGCTGGCCGGCGGCGTGGCGCTCAACTGCGTCGCGAACGCGCGGCTGGCCGGCGAGGGGCCGTTCGACGAGGTGTGGGTGCAGCCCGCGTCGGGCGACTCCGGGACCGCGCTGGGCGCGGCGATGCACGTCGCCGCCGCGCTCGGCGACGCGGTGCGGCCGATGCGCACGGCCGCGCTGGGCCGCGGGTGGAGCGACGAGGAGCTGCGCGAGTGGCTCGACCGGGCGGGCGCCGAGTACGAGGAGCCCGGCGACCTCGAGGGCACGGTCGCCGAGATCCTCGCGGGCGGCACCGTCGTCGGCTGGTTCCAGGGCCGCTCGGAGTACGGCCCGCGCGCGCTGTGCCGGCGCTCGCTGCTCGCCGACCCGCGCGCCGCCGAGATGCAGGAGACGCTGAACGCGATCAAGGGCCGGGAGTCGTTCCGGCCGGTCGCGCCGGTGGTGCTGGAGGACCGCGCGGCGGAGATCTTCGAGGGCGTGATCCCGAGCCCGTACATGCTGTTCACGCACCGCGTGAAGCCGCAGTGGCGCGACCGGGTCGCGGGCGTCGTGCACCGCGACGGCACCGCGCGGATCCAGACGCTGCGGCCCGAGGAGGAGCCGCGCGCGGGCCGGCTGCTCCAGCGCTTCGCCGACCTCACAGGCGTCCCCGTCCTCGTCAACACGAGCTTCAACACCGCGGGCAGGCCGATCGTCGACGACCCGCGCGACGCGCTCGAGGTGCTGGGCAGCGCCCCGCTCGCGGCGCTCGCGATCGGGCCGTTCCTCGTGCGCAGGTGAGGGGGAGGGCGGCGGGCGGCGCGCGCGGGGCGGGCGCCGGGACCGGGCCGGATGCCGCGCGCGGGGCGGGCGCCGGCCGCCAGGCGGACCCTCCGCGCGGCGGGAGCGGGCCGCGGCCGGCGCCGCCCGACGTCGTCATCCCCTCCGTCCGCGCCGACGCGGTCGCGCGCCTGCTCGCGGCGCTCGACCGCTCGCGGCTCGGCCGGGTGATCGTCGTCTGGGACCGGCCGGACGCCGACCCCCCGCCGCTCGACGCGGAGGTCGTGCGCGGCGCGGGGCGCGGGCCGGCGGCGGCGCGCAACGCCGGCTGGCGGGCGGCGTCGGCCGAGTGGGTCGCGTTCCTCGACGACGACGTCGTCCCGCCCGACGGCTGGGCCGGCCGGCTGCTCGCCGACGTCGCGGCGGCCGGGCCGCGGGCCGGCGGCGTGGCGGGGCACGTCGACGTCCCGCTCCCGCGCGACCGCCGCGCCACCGACTGGGAGCGCAACGTCGCCCGCCTGGCGACCGCGCGCCTCGTCACCGCGGACTTCGCCTGCCGGCGCGCCGCGCTGGAGGCGGTCGGCGGCTTCGACGAGCGCTTCCCGCGCGCGTACCGCGAGGACACCGACCTCGAGCTGCGGCTGCTCGACGCCGGGTGGACGATCGAGCGCGGGTCCCGGCGCGTCGAGCACCCCGTCGGCGAGGCGGGGTGGCTGGTGAGCGTGAGGATGCAGCGCGGCAACGCCGACGACGTCCTGCTGTGGGCGCTGCACGGCGAGCGGGCGCGGCTGTCCTGGCGGTTCAAGGCGCGGTACGCGGCGACGACGCTGGCGCTCGCCGCCGCGCCCGCCCTCGCGCTCGCGGGCCGGCGCCGCGCGGCCGCCCTCTTCGCCGCGGGCTGGGCGGGCGCGACGGCGCAGCTCGCGTGGCGCCGCGTCGCCCCCGGCCCGCGCACGCCGCGCGAGGTCGCGGCGATGGCCGCCACCAGCGCGCTCGTCCCGCCCGCGGCGGTCGCCCACCTCGCGCGCGGCGCGGTCCGGCACCGCCGGCTCGTCGCCCGCCGGCTGCGCGAGCGCATGGGCGCCGGGTCGTCCTGAGCGTCTCTTCACTGCGAAACGGTCGGGGTACTCGTGCGTTTGGTGTTCTGGATGCGCCATTCGCCAGGGACAGAGGAGCTGCACCTGTGCCGCGCCTGCGAGCGGCCGTTCGTCGTCCCGGTGTGCGTCGTCGACCTGCTCGACGGCGACCGCGCGGTCGTCGAGCTGCACTGCACGAACTGCGACCGGACGGTCCTCGGCGTCCACGACGACGCGTCGCTGGAGGCGCTCGACCGCGAGCTCGACGCGACGACGCAGGAGATGCACGAGTCGCTCGCGGTGCTCAGGTACGTGCGCGAGCTGCAGCGCATCGGTGAGTTCGCCGACGCCCTCGAGCGCGACCTGATCCTGCCCGAGGACTTCTGAGCCGGCGCGTCGCGCCGCGACCGCGGGTACGTTTCCCGAACAGTCGACGAGCGCGCCGCAGCGGGGCGCCGAGGCAGGGGGATTCACGATGCGAAGTGCGATCAGTGCGGCGGCCGCGTGCGCGGCCCTGCTGGCCGCGGGCGCCGCGCCCGCGGCGGCGGACATCGTCAACGAGACGGTGTCGCGATGCGAGGCCGACGTGACGTGGCAGCTCTCGGGCGACCCGTTCGGCGGCGTCTACGCCGACTTCTCGTACGACACGGGTACGGCGAGCGGGACGGGCTGCAAGCACCTCTCGGTGGTCGTGCAGGACGACGGCGACCCGGCGGTCGTCCAGGGCGATCACGGCGCGGCCGGCAGCGTCCGGTTCGCCCTGTTCGGCGTGTGGGCGACCGGCGACTTCGCGTTCGCCGGGACGGCCGAGCGCCTCGACGGGCAGTCGCGCGGGCCGCTCACCATCGCGAACGGGCTGCTCGACGCCACGACGGTGCTCACGGAGCCCGACGGCACCACCGCCGTCGTCGTGCACCGAGGCACCGGGACGTGCGGCGCGCGGTGCTTCCGCACCAGAAGCGCCTGGGCCGTCACGGAGTAGCGGGGTCAGCGGGCCGGTCGCCGACGGCGAGACGCAGCTCAGCTCGCGACGGCCAGCCCGACGGTGGCGAACGCCCGGGCCATCGGCAGGGGAACGGTGACGGTCGCGGCATTCCCGTCCACCGTGACGCCGGCGATCGAGCCGAGCGGCTCCTCGAGCGCCGTCAGCAGGCTCGCGTCGACGGACTTGCCCTGCGACCAGCCGGGGATCGTGTTCGCGTCGACGGTCAGCGTCACGTCGGCGCCCGAGGGGTCCGGGTGCTGGAGACGCACCACGAGCGTGCCCGGGTCGCGCGACCCGAGCTTCACCGCCGTGACGAGCGCCGGGGCCGACGCGCTCGCGAACGACAGCGACGCAGGCGGCGGCGTCGCGTCGGTCAGGTACTGGGACACCGGCGCCACGAGCGGCGGGGTCGCGAAGTGGACGCCGGCGCGGAGCGGCACGACCGGGGGCGACAGCGCCGTGCACTGCGACGGGGCGAGCAGCGCGTACTCGCAGGTGTGCACGTCCGGGTCGGTCCCGCCGGGGAAGGCGCCCGCCGGCGTCGTCCAGCTGAAGTAGTTGCCGGTCGGGTTGCGCAGCAGCAGGCCGTAGAGGGTGCAGTCGGCGCCCGCGTCCCCCTTGTCGTCGCTCCACAGGCCCCACGCGTGGACGTCGCGGTGGAGCATCCCGGCGAGCGGCGTGCCGGACGACGACGCGACCGTGAAGTGGTGGCAGGCGTGCGTCGTGAGCCCGCTCCACAGCAGCTGCGGCGTCTGGTCGGTCCAGTGGCCGGGGGTCCCGCGCGTGAGCGTGTCGATCGGGCTGCCGAACGGGAACTTCACGCCGACGCTCATGCCGTACGGGGCGCGCCCGGTCAGCGACATGCGCAGGATCGGCTCGTCGCAGTGCAGCGCGTACTCGCGGGTGAAGACGAGCACGTCGCCGCCGCCCGCGGGGTCCTGGCAGGTGAACGTCGCGCGCACCCGCGCGCGCAGCGGCCCGTCCTCGACGACCTCCAGCGCCCCCGCCGTCAGCGTGGGCGTCACGTCGTCGAAGCCGGGGCCCTTCTCGCAGCCGAGGACGTACTCGTTGCCGTCCGCGTCGTCGTAGATCGCGATCGCGTTCGCGATGTCGCCGCCGGGGACGACCTGCTGGTCGCCGGCGACGTCGGTGATCGAGGCGATCCCCCATCCGCCGGTCGGCGTCAGCACCACCGTGAGCAGCCCGTTCGAGAGGGTGACCGTGAGGCCGGCGGACGTGGCGCGCGCCGCGTTCGTGAGCTGGGGCGGCGTGTCGTAGCTCCCGGTCATCACCGCGTAGCCCTGCGCCGGGACGTCCGGGGCGCGCACCAGCACGCGTCCGTCGCCCGTGGGCTGGAGCGGGCAGACCGTGCCGCCGGGGTCCTCGACCGCGTCGCACTGGCCGAGGGCGCCCCACTCGCACTCGGCGAGCACCGTGCGCTCGAAGCCGGCGGGGTTGAAGACCGCGACGGAGTAGCCGGAGTCCCCCGGCGCGAGCCTCGCCGCGATCCCCGCGAGCGCGTCCTCGCCCAGCGACTCGGCCCGCGCGACGGCGGCGCGCAGCAGCGGGAGCTGCTCGGTGCGGTAGACGTCCGGGTGCCCCGTCCCGGTGATGTAGTCGTGGTGCGTGCTCGGCACGACCAGCGCCCACGCCTCCGCGAGCAGGTCGGCCGGCTGCCGGCCGGTGACCGCGGAGAGCTCCGCCCAGCTCCAGCCCCGCCCGAGGTTGGCGGCGACGAGCGTCTCGGCCGCCAGCAGGGCCCGCACGGCCCGCTGGTGCAGGCTCTTCAGCGCGGGGCGGGTCGCCTGCGAGCCGACGAAGTACGGCGTCGTGAACAGCGGGTTCGGGGCGCCCGTGCCGTACGCCTTCAGGCTGGTCTGGCTGGCGAGGGCGAGCGTGACGAAGTCGTCGAACGAGCCCAGCGCGCAGTACACCGCCGTCACGCCCGGCGCCAGCCCGTCGACCTGCAGCGGCTTGGCGTTCCAGTCCGCGATCCCCGCGGCGAGCTTGTCGACCGGCAGGCGGAAGTCGTTGCCGAGGCCGTTGTAGGCGTAGCGCGTGGGGCTCGCCTGGATCAGCGTGCGCGAGCCCGACGCGGCGCCGACCGACTGGTTGAGCACCGTCTGGACGTCCGTGCTCTGAGGGTCGTCGGGCGGGCTCGTCCCGCTGTACCAGTTGGGCATCCAGTGCGCGAGGACCGTGGAGCCGTCGCTCGCGGTCCACACGAAGTCGACGTCGCCGGCGTCGAACAGCGTCGTCGCCTGGCTGGGCTTGCAGTCGAGCCCGGGGGAGGCCTTCGGGTCCTGGCCCGGGCCCCAGTGGCCGGGGATGCGGGCGAACGCCGTGCCCTCGATGCCCATGGCCGCGAGCGTCGCCGGCAGCTCGGGGTCGTGGCCGAAGTCGTCGGGGAGGTAGCTCTGGGAGATCGTCGCGTCAGGCAGGGCCTGCTCGGCCCACAGCCGCCCCAGCAGGTAGGTGCGGAAGAACGCCTCCACGTGCGGCAGCAGGCTGTCGGGCGACGTCACGCCGGCGCCGCACAGGTGGATGCGGTCGCCGGCCGCGACGAGCTGCGCGAACGACGCGGGGTCGGCGTCCGCGAACGCGCGCAGGAAGCCCATCTCGACGACCATGTAGCGGTAGCGGCTGTCCTGCTCGAGCTGGGACGCGGCCGCGCTGAGGATCTGCACGGCCGGCGAGTGGCCCTGATCGAAGTACGTCTGCGCCCCCGAGCCGCTCGACGTGCCGGGGCCCTCGACGAGGATCGGGAACGGCAGCACCCAGTCCCAGTCCATGTGCGCCGTCATCGTGAAGATGAACAGCTCCGCGGTGCCGTCCTCGATCGCGGACGCCTGGTCCGCCAGGCCCAGCGCGGTGAGCACGTCCGTCGGGCTGCGTCCGTTCGGCGCCACGCCGGCCGATCGTACGCCGAATGGTCAGCGAGGATCAACGGATGCGGCCGGCGGCGCGGTCGATCTCCGCGCCGACGAGCGAGAGGACGTCGACGTCGAGGCGCTCGCCGCGCAGGACGTAGCTCGACCGCAGCGTCCCCTCGTGCACGAAGCCGAGCTTCTCCGCCAGGCGGCGCGAGCGCGGGTTGCGCGTCGAGGACTGCCAGACGACGCGCTCGACCGCGAGCTCCTCGCGCGCGGCGGCGAGCAGCGCGCGGCAGGCGGCGGTCGCGACCCCGCGGCCCTCGGCGGGCGCCGTCGTCCAGACGCCCAGCTCGACGACCGCCGTCGCCGGGTCGTGGAAGAAGAGCACGCCGCCGCCGACGAGCGCGTCCCCGTGCCAGGCGCCGGCCGCGACGACGCGACCGCCCTCCCTCGCCTCGTAGGCGGCCAGCCACCTCGCGGCGCCCTCGGCGTCGGCGGTGACCCACGGCCACGGCAGGTGCTCGCCCACGTGCTCGAGGTCGCGGGCGATGTGGGCGGCGAACGGCTCGGCGTCGGCCGGCGTGAGCCGCCGGAGCACGATGCCGTCGAGGCCCGTTTCGAGCGCTGTCCCGTCCTCCAGCACGGCGGGCGATGATGGCAGCACCGCGGCGTACGATGAGTTCCCGCGCGCGGCGCGGTCATATGGGCATGCGAATCATCCTCAGCGACTTCATGAGCCTCGACGGCGTCGTCCAGGCCCCCGGCGGCGAGGGCGAGGACACCGACGGCGGCTTCCGGCACGGCGGCTGGTCGATGCCGTACTTCGACCCCGAGGCGATGGGCCAGGCGATCGACGAGGTCATGGCCCAGACCGACGCGCTGCTGTTCGGCCGGCGGACGTGGGACGTCATGGCGACCGCCTGGCCGGCCCGCGCGGGCGACCCGTTCGCCGACCGCATGAACGCGATCCCCAAGTACGTCGCGTCGCGCACGCTGACGCCGGACGAGGCGGCGTCGCGCTGGACCAACACGACGCTGCTCGCCGGCGACGACGCCATCGGCGCCATCCGCGAGCTGCGCGGCGGCGGCGGCGACGGCGGCGTCCAGGTCTGGGGCAGCGCGTCGCTCGCCGCGCAGCTCGTCGAGCACGACCTCGTCGACGAGTACCGCCTGATGATCGAGCCGGTCCTGCTCGGCGGCGGCAAGACGATCTTCCCCCGCGACGGCCGCGCGCGGCCGCTCGAGCTCGTCTCGGTGACGCAGGCCGCGACCGGCGTCCTGATCTGCGCCTACCGCCCCGCCGCCGCCTGACGGCCGGCGTCTACGGGCGCTGCACGAGGCAGTGGAACTCGGTGCCGAGGATCGTGGTGCGGTACTCGCCGACGAGGCAGGGGCCCTCGGTGAACACGCAGACCTTCGACCCGGCGTCCGGGAAGTCGTACAGCGTCACGCACTTCGTGGTGGCGGCGGAGGCCGACGCGGTGGACGCGCCGCCGAGCGCGGCGAGGGCGGCGACGGCGGTCACGGCGGCCGCGGTCATGGTGCGGGTGAAGCTCATGGGGTCTCCCTCCAAGGAGTTGACGCTCCTTCAACGCGCGCGGGCCGCCATGCTTGCGTGGACGCGCTGCGGGCCGAGCGGCCGTCACCACCACTTCGTCTCGCGGGCCCGGTCGGTCCCGCCGGTGCCGTCGAGCGCGTCGAGCTCCGCCATGTCCTCGCCGGACAGGGCGAAGTCGAAGACGGCGGCGTTCTCCCCGATCCGCTCGCGGTTGGTCGACTTGGGGATGACGACCACGTCGCGCTCCAGGCACCAGCGGACGAGGACCTGCGCCGGCGTGCGGCCGAGGCGGTCCGCGATCCGGGCGACGGTCTCGTCGCCGAGGTGCTCGCCGGTCCCGAGCGGGCTGTAGGCCTCGAGGACGACGCGGCGCTGCTCGCACGCGTCCAGGAGCCCGCGCCGGAACTCGAACGGGCTGAACTGCACCTGGTTGACGGCCGGCTGCACGTCGGCGACCGCGAGCAGCTCGTCCAGCTCGGCGGCGCTGAAGTTCGACACGCCGATCGAGCGCGCGTAGCCGCGCTCGCGGGCGCGCTGCATCCCGTCCCACGCCCAGGTCGGCCCGCCCTGCGGCCAGTGGATGATGTAGAGGTCCACGTAGTCGAGGCCGAGCCGCTCGAGGCTGCGCTGCGCCTCGGCCTCCGGGTCCTCGTGGCCGGGGTAGAACTTCGTGGTGACGAAGACCTCCTCGCGCGGGACGCCGCTGTCGCGCAGCGCCCGCCCGACGCTCGCCTCGTTGCCGTAGGCCTGCGCGGTGTCGACGTGGCGGTAGCCGGCCTCGAGCGCCCACCGGACGGCGTCCTCGCACTCGGGCCCGTCGGGCACCTGCCACACGCCGAGCCCCAGGAGCGGGATGCGGTTGCCGTCGACCAGCTCGCGCGCCCGCCGGTCCGCCGTCACGTCGCCTGCCGCCATCCCGTCCTCCTCAGGTGTGTGTGAGCCGTCGCCGGGATCCTAGGAGCACGTGGCGTGCGGCGGCGCGCGGTCGGGAAAGACCTCCTCACGATGTCGACAGCGCCTGAGCGATCCCGAGCGCGGCGCACGCTGGTCGCGATCCTCCGCTACGCGCCGCCCGTCCTCGCGTGGGGGTCGGTCACGGAGCTGATGACCGGGGGCGAGGGCTTCGACGTGCTGCACGCGCTCGGGTTCTCGGCGGCGTTCGCGGCCGTGACGTTCGGCTGGCGGTGGGTGGACGCCGCCTGGCATCCGAGCCCGTCGCGGCGGCGGTTCGGCGGCGTCTACGAGTCCAGGAGCCGTCTCGGCGGCGGCTCGTCGCGGTCGCGCTGACGCCGCACCGTGCCGTCACGGCCGCGCGCCCGGGCTCCGGGTGATCCCGCGCGCGACGACCTCGATCCGGTTGACGACGCGCGGGCGGCCCGGGAACCGGCGGCTGCGGCGCAGCAGGCGCCGCTCGAGCGACAGCAGCTCGCCGGTCGCCGCGTCGACCTCGAGCTGGAACCGCAGGTCGCCCGCGTCGGCCGCCACGGTCGCCGCGGTGGGCGTGCGGGCGACGAGGCGCAGCGCGGGGTGGCCGACCAGGCGCAGGTACGTCCGCTGCTGCACCGCGACCGGAGCCGGTGCGAGCAGGACGTCGCGCAGCACCGCGTAGGCGGCGTACGCCGTGCGGTCGGCGGGCGAGAGGGCGTCGCCGCCCGGCAGGGTGCGCGCGGCGTCCGAGACCAGCCGATCGACGCGGCGCGGCGAGCCGGCGAGCCGGCGCAGCTCGCGGTAGGACCAGCTCCGGGCGCCGACGGCGAAGGGCGTGGTCGACGCGGCCGTGCGCGTGCGCTCGATCCCGTCTCCGGCCGCTCGAGCCCAGGCGGCCGAGTGCCGCACGACCGTCAGGCCGCGGCCGTCGCGGCGGACCCACCGCTCGAAGGTCCCGTGGTCGCCCGGGGCGCCGCCCGCCGCCGCTGCGGTGTAGCGATACCGCAGGTAGGCATAGGAGCCGGGGGGCAGCACGTCCGGGCCGTGCGGCGCGGACGCCGCGCGACGCAGGACCTCGGCGGCCGAGGCGCTCGGCGGGCGCGACTGCCGCGGCGTCCCGCCGGCCACGAGCACCACGCCGGCCGCCGCCGTCGCCACCGCCGCGGCGACCGCGAGGCGGAGGGGCCTCGGCCGCCGGCGCCGGCGCGTCGCGAGGCGCGCGAGCACAGCCTCGACCTCCGCGGCGGTCGGCGACTCGCGCGCGTGGTCGAACAGGTGGCGCAGGGCGTCCTCGTCTAGCTCACGGCGCATCGGGGCTCCTCCTCCCAGTCGTCGACGATCGCGAGCAGCCGCTGGTCCGTGCGGAGCGCCGCGCGGCCGCGGGACAGCAGCGCGTGCACCGTCCCGCGACGGCATCCGAGCGCCGCCGCGATCTGCTCGTCGGAGAGGTCGTGCACGTAGCGCAGCGCGAGGGCCGCGCGCTGGCGGGCGGGAAGCTCCGCGAGCGCGTCGGCCAACGCGACGCGCGTCGCGACCGCCAGGGCGCCACCGGCCTGCGCGGCCACGGGCTCGCGCGGCTCGTCCAGCAGCGAGAGGGAGCTGCCGGCCTGCCCCTCCCGCCGGTGCCGGGCGGCCGCCTTCAGCGCCCGCCGCACGGCGATGCGATGGACCCAGGCGTCGAAGGCCGCGGGCGCGCGGAGCCGATCGAGCGAGCTCAGGACCTCGACGGCGACGTCCTGAGCGACGTCCCCCGCCCGGTCGCGGCTCCGGAGGATCGCGGCGGCGGTGCCGCCGGCGAGCCGGAGGGCTCTGGCCGCGAGCGCCTCCGTCGCCTGCCGATCCCCGCGCCGGGAGGCCAGCACGAGCCCGCCGACGTCACCGGCGCTCCAAGGGTCCACGGAAGGCGGCATTCATCCCCTAGAGAGCCGCTCCTGCCGCGAAACCTTGCATCGCCGCCGGCGGTCAGGGGTGGCTGCGTGCCCAGCTCTGCTTGAGGGGAACGCCAGGGGGCACCCTGGGGAGGTGGTCCCCGCCGACGCAGCGGTCGCTTCCGCGCCGGGCGCTCCTCGCGCGGTGCGCGCTCGGGCCGGCCTGGCCGGGCTCGGCGCGGCGTTCCCGGCGACGCGGGGGCAGCGAGAGCTGTGGGACGGGTTCTTCGGCGACCACTACCGGCACGCGAAGAAGCCGCGGGCGGTGTGGCTGCGGTGCGGCGTCGAGCGGCGGCACGGGGTCGCGGACCCGTTCGTCGAGGACGTCCGGTGGTGGAGCACGGGGAAGCGCATGGAGCGCTTCGCGCGCGACGCCCTGCCGCTCGGGGTGGAGGCGATTACGAGCAGCCTCGGCGACGCCGGGCTCGCGGCGGACGACGTCGACCACCTCGCGGTCGTCACGTGCACCGGCTACGGCACGCCGGGGCTCGACGTCCGGCTCGCCGCCGAGCTCGGCATGCGCGCCGACGTGCAGCGCACGCACATCGGCCACATGGGCTGCTACGCGGCCATCCCCGGCCTCGCGACCGTCGCCGACGCGGCCGCGGCGCGCGACAGGGTGTCGGTGCTGCTGTGCCTCGAGCTGACGAGCCTGCACGTACAGCCGCCCTCCGACGATCCCGAGCAGCTCGTCGCGCACGCGCTGTTCTCCGACGCGGCGGTCGCGGCGACCGTCGTCCCCGGGGCGGGAGGGCTCGACGTCGTGGACGTCGCCGCGCTGACCGACCCGTCGACCGCCGCGCTCATGACGTGGGACGTCACCGACCTCGGCTTCCGGATGGGGCTCTCGTCGCGCGTCCCCGAGGTGCTCGACCGCCACGTCGAGGGGCTCGTCGACGGCCTGCTCGCGCGGCACGGCCACACGCGGGAGGACGTCGGAGGCTGGGCGGTGCACCCCGGCGGCCCGCGCATCCTCGAGGTCGTCGCCGACCGGCTCGGGCTGGAGGCCGGGGCGCTCGACGCCTCGCGCACCGTCCTGCGCGACCACGGCAACTGCTCGTCGGCGACCGTGCTCCTCGTGCTCGACGAGCTGCGGCGCACCGCGCCGCCCGAGCCGGGGGCGCCCGTCGTCGCCCTGGCCTTCGGCCCGGGGCTCACCCTCTACGGCGCCCTGCTGCGCGCCCGCTGATGCGCGCGCCCCCGGGCGCGTGCGACGTGCTGGTCGTCGGCCTCGGCCCGGTCGGGCTCCTGCTGACGGCGCTCCTGCGCGCACAGGGCCGCGACGTCGTCGCGGTGGAGCGCGACCCGGCCGTCGCGGGCGAGCCGCGCGCCGCCGTGCTCGACGACGAGGCGCTGCGCGCGCTGCAGGCGGCCGGCGCCGCCGGTGCGGTCGTCGCCGCGGGCGTGGTGCTGGAGCGGGCCGAGCTCGAGCTGCGCGACGGGCGCAGCGTGACCCTGATGCACGCGCCGGCCCGGACGGCGAACGGCCATCCGGCGCTCGTCGGGATCCACCAGCCGGCGCTGGCGCGGCGGCTCGAGCAGGCCGCGGGCGCGAGCGCGTTCCGCGGCCTCGAGCTCACCGGCCTCCGTGACGGCGGCGACGTGGTCAGCGCGACGCTGCTGCATGTTTCGGGGGCGCGACACGCCGTCCGCGCCCGCTGGGTGGTCGGGTGCGACGGCGCGCACAGCGCGGTGCGCCGCCTCGCCGGCATCGGCTTCGGGGGCACGACGTTCAGCCAGCGCTGGCTCGTCGTCGACGCGGCCGTCGCGCGGACCGGCCCGCGCCGCGCGACGTTCACCGGGGACCCCGCGGCCCCGGCGGTCACCCTTCCGCTGACGCCGGGCATCCGGCGCTGGGAGGTCATGGTCGAGGCCGGCGCGGAGCCCGACCCGGACGCCCTCGTGCACGCGCGCGCCCCGCACGGCGCCGCCGAGGCGACCGCGATCCGCTCCGCGGCCTACACCTTCCACGCGCGGGTCGCCGACCGCTGGCGCGCGGGCCGGGTCCTGCTGGCCGGGGACGCCGCGCACGTGATGCCGCCGTTCGCGGGGCAGGGCCTCGGCTCGGGCCTGCGCGACGCGGTGAACCTCGCGTGGAAGCTCGGCGCGGTGCTCGACGGCCGCTGCCCGGCGGAGCTGCTCGACACCTACGAGGCCGAGCGCCGGCCGCACGTCATGCGGCTGACGGCGCTCGCGCGGCTCGTCGGGGCGATCGTGCAGACGCGCCGGCCGCGCGTCGCGTCGGCGCGCGACCGCGTCCTGCTCGCGCTCGACCGCACGGCGATCGGCGCCCGGCTGCAGGCCGGCGGCGCGAAGCCGGCGGCCACGCTGCGGGGCGGCGCGCTGGCGGGCCGGACCCCCGGCGCCGGCGCGCTCCTCCCGCAGCCGGCAGTCCGCACGGGGAAGGGGGCGCTGGTCGCGCTCGACGACGCGCTCGGCCCCGGGTGGGCGCTGCTCGCGCGCGAGCCTCAGGCCCCGTTCGGCGCGGCGCGTGTCGTCGTCCTCGGCCGCGACGTCGAGGACCGGACCGGCGTGCTCGACCGCTGGCTGGCGCGCCACGGCGCGGCCGTCGCGCTCGTCCGCCCGGACCGCCACGTGGCCGCGACGGCGCCGCGGGCGCGGGACGCGGCGGCGGCGCTGAGCCGCTACGCGGCGCTCGTCTGACGGCCGCGGGCGGCGCGGCGGCGCTGAGCCGCTATGCGGCGCTCGTCTGACGGCCGCGCGCGACGCGGCGGCACTGAGGCGCTGCCCGGCGCTCGTCGGACGGCCGCGGGCGACGCCACCCGCGCACCGCGCGCCTCACGAACGCCGCAGGACCGCATCGACCGTCACGGCGTCCTGCCACGCCATCCCCGTGCTCTTGAACAGCCGCGGGCCGTCCAGCGCGGGGGCCCGCTCGCCACGCACGAGGTCGGCGAGCGGCACGAGCTCGTCCGCGCCGAGCGCGCCGGCGCGCACCGCGAGGACGACGTCGCCGGCCTCCCGCAGCGCGGAGGTCAGCGACTCCACGACGACGGTGGCGCGCGCGGCGAGGACGTCGTCGACCTCGCGCGCGTCGGGCTCGTGGGCGCCGATCGCGACGACCGTCGCGTGGTCGGGGACGTCCGCGCCGTCGAAGAGCGGCTCGCGCGCGGTCGTGCAGCAGCACACGACGTCGGCGGCGGCGACCGCGGCGCCGGCGCGGTCGCGGTCCTCGCGCCCGAGCATCTCGACGTGCTCGATCGGCCGCACGGCGCGCATGGCCTCGACGTGCGCGTGCGCCTGCGGGCCGCGGCCGAAGACGACCAGGCGCCGGGCCCCGGGGACGGCGAGGTGGCGGACGGCGAGCGCGGAGACCGCGGGCGTGCGCAGGTTCGTCACCGCGACGCCGTCGAGGAGCGCCTTCGGCGCGAGCGTCTCGCCGTCGAACGCGACGCAGACCCCCTGGACGCGCGGCCGGCCGCCGACCGTGGCGAGCTTGACGACCGGGCCGGGCGCGGCCGCCGACGGCATGACGAGCAGCTGCCCGCCCCCGACCTCGACCACCGCGCGCGGGACCTCCGCCTCGGGATCGAGCCCGCCGCGCAGCGCCTCCTCCAGCGCCGCGACGGCGTCGAGCACCGGGAGCCGCCGGCGGACCTCGTCCGCGTCGACGTACGGGATCCTCACCGCAGCACGAACCCGGTGCCCAGCTCGTCGCGCGGGTCCAGGACGAAGCGGTGCTCGCCCGTCCGGAACGCCGTGCCCTGGACCTCCGTGAGCACGCCGCCGGCCTCCCGCCCGATCACCCGCGCGGTGAACGACGTCCCGACGATCGAATCGTTGCGCCAGGGCTGCCCGTCGGCGATCTCGCCCGCCTCGGCCAGCAGCGCCGTCCGGGCGGACGTCGCCGAGCCGGTGGGCGAGCGGTCGACCTCGCCGTCCGCGAAGACGACGACGTTGCGGTGGTGCCGCGGCCCGACCCGCTCGTGGACGACCGTGCCGTAGACGCCGGAGAGCCGCGGGTCGCCGGGGTGCGCCGCCACGTCGCTGTCCGCCAGCGCCGCCTTGACCTCCCGCCCGGCGCGGATCAGCTCGGGCAGCGCGCCGGCCGCGACCGGCAGCCCGAGCCGGCTCGCCGGCACGAACGCGTAGATCGCGCCGCCGTACGCGACGTCGACGCGCACGTCGCCTGCCGCGACGTCGCGGGCGACGACGTACGACGGCACGTTGCGGAACCCGACGCGCTCGACCGCGCCGCCGCGGCGCTCGACCCGCGCGACGACGCGGCCGGACGGCACGTCGATCGTCACGTCGACCTCGCCGTCGGCCGGGGCGTCCACTCGCCCCGACTCGACCGCCCACGCCCCGAGCGCGATCGTCCCGTGGCCGCACGCGGTCGAGTAGCCGTCCTTGTGCCAGAAGAGGACCCCGAAGTCCGCCCCGCCGTCGTCGGGCGGCACCACGAAGCAGCCGTACATGTCCGCGTGCCCGCGCGGCTCGTGGCACAGCAGCCGGCGCACCCGGTCGACCTCCTCCGACGACGCCGCGTGCTCCCGGCGCTCGAGGACCGACGCGCCCGGGATCTCGACGGCCCCCTCGGCGACGATCCGGAACGGCTCGCCCGCCGTGTGGTAGTCCGTCGCGGCGATCTCCACGCCGGCGATGATCGCATGGGCTCCGCGGCCCCGCGCTCGCCGCCCGGGCTCGCTCAGCCGCCCAGCGCGCCGGGGTCCGCGGGCACGTCGACGGCGTGCTCCTCCAGCGCCGCCAGCGGGACGACGTCGAGCGCGCGCTCGCTGGTCGAGGCCAGCACCACGAACGACGCGGCGCCGTCCTCGTACGCGCGCCGCCAGTTGGCGACCGTCACGCACCAGCGGTCGCCGGGCTGCAGGCCCGGGAACCCGTACGCGGGCATCGGCGTCGTCAGGTCGTTGCCGATGCGCTGCTGGTGCTCGAGGAACTCGGCCGTGACCACGGCGCACACCAGGTGCGAGCCCATGCCGCGCGGATCGGGCCGGCAGCACCCGTCGCGGAAGAACCCCGTCACGGGGTCCATGCCGCACGGCTCGAGGGGACCGCCGAGGACGTTGCGCTCGCTCACGGCGTCAGTATCGCCGCGCCGGGCGCGGGGCTGCGGCCAGCGCGCGCCGGAGCACCGGCGGGACGAGCAGCGTCGTCAGGATCGACATCCCGACGATCACCGCGAACAGGTCGTCCTCCACGACGCCGGCGGTGGCGCCGATCCCCGCGACGATGATGCCGACCTCGCCCCGGGGCACCATGCCGACGCCGACGACGAGCGCGTCGCGCGGCCCGAGCCCGCGCGCGGCCAGCCACGCCGGCAGGAACTTCGTCGCCGCGGCGAGGGCCGTGATGCCGAGGAGCGCGAGGAGCACCTCGACGTCGCCAAAGGCGCCCAGGTCGACCTCGAGGCCGATGAACACGAAGAAGAACGGCGGGAAGAACGCGTAGAGCGGGGCCACCTCCTCCTCGAAGTCGCGGCGGTCCCGCATCTCCGCGCAGACCATGCCCGCGAGGAACGCTCCGATGATCGCGGCGAGCCCGATCTGCGCGGCGAACGCGGCGAGGCCGAGGCAGAGGATGACGGCGGGGAGGAGGGGCGACTCCGAGAAGCGCGGCGCGTGGAAGAGGTCCGGCCAGCGCGCGACCAGGCGCGTGCCGCCGAGCGCCACGAACGCCACGAACGCGACCGCCAGGCCGATGACGACGGCGATCGAGCCGACGTCGACCCCACCGCTCTCGGCGACGCCGACCGCCACCGCGAGCAGCACCATCGCCAGGACGTCGTCGATCACGGCTGCGCCGAGCACGGTGCGCGCGGCGGTCGTGGCGATCGCGCCCAGCTCGATCAGGACCGCGGAGGTGATCCCGACGCTGGTGGCCACGAGCGCCGCGCCGACGAAGACGCTCGTCTCCGCGCTCTCGCCGGCGGCCGCGCCGGCGCCGAAGCCGGCGGCGAACGGCACGACCACGCCGAAGACGCCGACGCCCGAGGCGACCCGGCCGACCTCCCGCATGTCGGACAGGCGGGTCTCGAGCCCGACCCAGAACAGCAGGAAGACGACGCCCAGCTCGGCGAAGACCTCCAGGGTCTCGGTGGGCTCGGCGAGGCCGAGGAGGGACGGGCCGATCAGCACGCCGGCGAGGATCTCGCCGACGAGCGCCGGCTGGCCCAGGCGCTTGAACAGCTCGTCGCCGGCCTTGGCGGCGAGCAGGACGACGAACAGGTCGACGAGCGCGTCGGCCGCGCCCGTCGCGGCCGCGAGAGGCGCAACGGACAGCACCCCCCGCTCAGTGCCCATGCCGCGGGGCCGGGAAACCGGGCGCCGCGGCGCGTTCGCGGCACCGATGAATTCAGGCGGCGATTAGGGTCTTGCAGTGTATGAGCACTTCTCCGCAGTCCCCCACCACCGTCTCCGAGATCGGCGTCGTGATGTTCACGGTCGCCGACCAGGACGACGCCCTCGCGTTTTACACGCAGAAGCTCGGCTACGAGGTGCGCGCCGACCAGCGCTTCGGCGAGAACGACGAGATGCGCTGGCTCGAGGTCGCGCCTCCCGGCTCGACCGCGCGGCTGGCGCTCACCCCGCCGATGGCCGGTCAGCCCGGCGGCGGCTCGATCGGTGTCGAGACCCGCGACGTGCAGGGCGAGCACGAGCGGCTGAAGGCGATCGACGGCATCGACGTCGACGACGACCTGATGCGCGCGCCCGGGGTGCCGACGATGTTCTCGCTGCGCGACCCCGACGGCAACCGCGTCTGGGTCGTCGAGGCGCAGCAGGGCCAGTAGGCGCCGGCCCCGAACCGGTACACCGCGCGGCGTGGCGACACGCCGCGCGGGGGGAACCCCGCCTTCTCCAGCACCCGCGCGCTCTGCGGGCGGTCGAGCGGCGTGTGCCCGACGATGCGGCGCACGTCGAACGCCTCGCGCGCTGGCCGTCCGTGCCGACGGCCCGCGCGACGCCCGCCGAGAACTCCGCGGGGTAGTCGTCCGGCGACCCTGCGCGAGCGACCCGGCGAGGTCAGTCCGCCGGCGCGCCGGCCTGGTCCTCCAGCGCGAACGAGCCGTACGACGGCGTGCCCGCGAACGCGTAGACCGCGATGGCGATCCCCGTGCTCGTCGTGCGCGACTCGAGCAGCCGCAGCGCCGCCGGCACCGCCCCGTCCGCGGCGACGCCGTCGAGCGTCTGGAACGCCGTGACCGTGAGCTTCACGCCGCCAGCTTCTCACGCTGGCGCTCGGGCGTGATCCGCACGACGTTCCACGCGAGGCCGAGCCGCTCCATCCCGGCGATGATCCAGCCGGAGGGGTCGAGCTCGTACCAGCGCATGCCGTGGCTCGCCGCGCGGGGGAACGCATGGTGGTTGTGGTGCCAGGCCTCGCCGAGCGAGGGCAGCGCGAGCCAGGCCACGTTGGTCGAGCGGTCGTCGATGGCGAACCGCCGCTTGCCGAAGAAGTGGCAGACCGAGTTGATCGACCACGTCACGTGGTGGACGAGGAAGACCCGCACGAGGCCGCCCCAGACCAGGCCGCGCAGGGCGCCCTCGACCGTCCAGCCGTGCAGCGCGGCGCCGAGCACCGTCGGCACGGCGAGGGTGAGCAGCGCGAAGACCGGGAACCGCCGGCTGATCCAGCGCATGCCGCGGTCCTCGTACAGCTCGCGGGCGTAGCGGCGCCAGTCGGCCTGGCCCTGGGTCTCGAACAGCCAGCCGGTGTGCGCGTGCCACAGCCCGCGCAGCCCCGAGCCGTGGCCGACGTGCGGCGAGTGCGGGTCGCCCTCGTCGTCGGTATGCGCGTGGTGCTTGCGGTGGTCGGCGACCCAGTCGAGCACCGCGCCCTGCACGGCGAGCGACCCCAGCACGGCCATGCCGTACTCCACCGGCTTGTAGGTCTGGAAGGCGCGGTGGGTGAGCAGGCGGTGATAGCCGATCGTGATCCCCACGGCGGTGACCAGGTAGGTGCCGGCCAGCAGGGCGAGGTCGGCGGCGTCGACGGCCTGGTTCCACAGCAGGACGATCGCCGCGAGCAGGCCGGCGAGCGGCAGCACGACGCCCACCAGGTTCGCGCCCTTCTCGGTGCGGCTCATCTCGCGCTCGGCGTGCTCGCTCCTCATGCCCTCAGGATGCCCGCCGCCGCCGTGGCGGACCTTGTCGACTTCCGCCGCCGTTTTTGTAGCTTTCCCACAATGACCGAGCTCTCGCCGGGGGTCATGGAGGTGATCAGGGGCGTCCTCCCAACGCTGGCGGACGAGATCGTCTCCGCGGTCGGGGAGGAGGTTCCGGCCTACCGCCGGCCGCTGGAGGGCGCGTTCGGCGAGGGCGTGCGGCGCGGCGTAGACGTCGCGCTCGCCCGGTTCGTCGAGTCCGCCCACGAGGCGGGGCCGGCGCTCGACGCGGGCGCGGCGCGCGTGTACCTCCAGCTCGGCCGCGGCGAGTACCGGCAGGGCCGCTCGCTCGACGCCCTGCTCGCGGCCTACCGCGTCGGCGCCCGCATCGCGTGGCGGCGGATCACGGAGGCGGGGGAGGCGGCGGCCGTCGACCCGCGC
>DASZEJ010000147.1:0-6466 GCA_035940955.1 Solirubrobacteraceae bacterium | reverse complement strand
GGGGCCGAGCTGCGGCGCGACCTGGCCCGCGCGCAGGAGTCCGAGGCCGAGCTGCGCGCGCAGGTCCGCGACCTGAGCGCGCGCGCCGCGCGGCTCGACGCGGTCGCCGCCGAGGCGCAGCAGCGCGCCGAGGCGCTCGAGCGGCGCGCGCAGGAGAGCCGCGCGCGCTCGCGCGAGCACGAGGAGCGGATGGCGGCGCTCGAGCAGCACGCCGCCGAGGCCGACCGGCGGGCGGCGGCGGCCGAGCGCGCGCTCGAGTCCGGGCGACCGGACGCGGCGGTGCGCCGGGAGCTGCGCGAGGTCCGCGAGCGCCTCCAGGCCGAGGCCGCGGAGGCCGAGGCCCTGCGCTCGCAGCTGCGCGAGGCGCGCACGGCCGGCGAGCGGGCCGACGCGCTCGAGCGCGAGCTGACGTCGGCCGTCGAGGCGTCCGAGGAGGCGCATCGCCTGCGCGAGCAGCTCGAGGCGCTCAGCGGCCGCAGCGCCGAGGCCGAGGAGCGCGCGCGGCGCCTGGCCGACGAGCTGATCGCGGCGCGCGACGCCGGGCTGCAGCTCGAGCGCGTCCGCGCCGAGCTGGCGGCGGTGACCGACGAGCGGCTCGAGCTGGTGCGCGAGCGCGACGCGCTGGCGCGCGACCTGGAGGCGCGGACGCGCGAGCGCGACGCCGCCGGCGAGCAGCTCGCCGAGCGCGCGCGCGAGCTGGAGCTGGCCCGCGCCGAGCTGGCCGACCGGCTGCAGGACCTCGAACGCGCCGGAGCCGAGCGCGCCGAGCGCGAGGCGGAGCTGGACACCGCGCGCCACGCGCTGTTCGAGCGCGAGCAGGCGCTGGCCGACCTGCGCGGGCAGCGGGCGGAGGACGTCCGCTCGCTCGAGCAGCAGGGCGCCGAGCTGCGGGAGGCGCTCGCCGGCGCGCAGAGGCGGCTGGCGGAGGCCCGGCGCCAGGCGGCGGCGGAGGCGGCGGCGCGCGCCGCGCTGGAGGAGCGCCTCCAGGCGCTCGACGCCGCGCACGCCGCCGAGGCGCGGTCGGCCGCTCGCACGGCGGCGGCGCGGGCGGCCGAGGTCGCCGAGCGGGCGTCCGCGGCGGAGGCGGCCGAGCGCGAGGCCGCCGCGGAGCTCGACGTCGCCGCGCGCGTGCGCGAGCAGCGCCGGCGCGAGCGCGACCGGCGGGCCCGGGCGCAGCGCGTCACGGCGGTCCCGCGGACGCGGCCGGCGCGGCGCCGGGCCGAGGCGCGCTGGCTGCCGACCGAGCGAACGGTCGGCGTCGTGCTGCTGCTCGTCGGCCTGACGTCCGTCGTGCTGCTGCTCATCGGCCTGGCGAACGCGCTGTCCAGCTAGCGCCGCGCTGCTAGCTTGGCGCGCCGATGCGCCAGCTCGCCGCCGCGCTGATCGCACTGCTCCTCCTCCCCGCCGCGGTCGCCCGCGCGGACCCGTTCGACGACGTCTTCGCCGACTACCAGGCCGACGGCCGCGTGGACCCCTGCGCCCACACCGCGGAGGAGCTCGACGAGGCCAAGCGCGACATCCCGAACGACATCGACCAGTACGCCCCCGAGCTGCCCGGCCAGCTCGACGCGGCGATCGCGCAGCGCGAGCAGGGCGCGTGCGACGCCGGCGCGACGGCCCCCGCGACGACGCCGACGGCGCCGAGCACCACGGCCGCGCCGCCGCCCGCGACGACGCCCACGACCCCGACGACGCCGGCGCAGACGGCCCCGCCGGCCATGACGCCGACGACGACGACCGCGGCGGCGCCCGGCGGCGTGGCGGGCGGCGGCGGGGACGACGACGACGGCGCGGGGGCGGCGCTCGCGGCGCTCGCCGCGGCGGGGGCGCTGCTCCTCCTCGCAGCGCTCGTCTGGGGGCTGTTCCGCCTCTTCGCCTGGGAGCCGCCGTGGCTGCTCGACGCCCGGCACGCGGTCGCCGAGGCGGGCTGGCGGACCAGCGGCGCGTGGGCCGACTTCACCGACTGGCTGCGCTCGCGCCGATCGGCGCCCTGAACGCCTGAAACCCGCGCTCGCGTCGTACAATTCAAGTCGGAACGAGCGGGCAGATCGCCGTCGAGGCGGGCCGTTCTGTCCGGCTCGCGCGCAACTCTCCTCAGCCCGCGAACGACCCGTTCCGAGCGCCGCAGCCGGCGGCGCTGAAGCAGAGGAGAGTCCCCATGGCAGCCACCCCGCAGACCGCACTCATCGACCACAGCGCAGCCGATCAGGCGCTGACGGTGCGTCGGCTGTTCACGCAGCCGGGGGTGGACCCGTTCGACACCGTCGAGTGGGAGCTGCGCGACGCGCGCATCGGCCACGGCGACCGGGTCGCGTTCGAGCAGACCGGCGTCGAGTTCCCGAAGACGTGGTCCCAGAACGCCACCAACATCGTCGCTCAGAAGTACTTCAGGGGTCAGCTCGGCTCGCCCGCGCGCGAGCGCAGCGTCAAGCAGATGATCGGCCGCGTCTCCGGCACGATCGCCGACTGGGGCCGCCAGCGCGGCTACTTCGCGACGGCCGAGGACGGCGACGCCTTCGAGGCCGAGCTGACCTACGTCCTCCTCCACCAGATGGCGGCCTTCAACTCGCCGGTGTGGTTCAACGTCGGGTTCGAGGAGAGCCCGCAGTGCTCGGCCTGCTTCATCCTCAGCGTCGACGACGACATGGACTCGATCCTGGCCTGGAACACCAAGGAGGGCCAGATCTTCCGCGGCGGGTCCGGGTCCGGCATCAACCTGTCGAAGATCCGCGGGTCGATGGAGCCGCTGTCCAAGGGCGGCACGGCCTCCGGGCCGGTGTCGTTCATGCGCGGCGCCGACGCCTGGGCGGGCACGATCAAGTCCGGCGGCAAGACGCGGCGCGCGGCCAAGATGGTCGTGCTCGACGTCGACCACCCCGACATCCGCGACTTCATCTGGTGCAAGGCCAAGGAGGAGGACAAGGCCGCCGCGCTCGCCGCCGCCGGGTTCGACATGTCGATCGACGGCGAGGGCTTCTTCTCGATCCAGTACCAGAACGCCAACAACTCGGTCCGCGTCACCGAGGAGTTCATGCGCGCGGTCGAGGAGGACGGCGAGTGGCAGCTGACCGCCCGCCTGGACGGCAGCGTCGTCGAGACCGTCCGCGCCCGCGACCTCATGAACGACATCGCCGAGGCGGCGTGGCGCTGCGCCGACCCGGGCGTCCAGTACGACACGACGATCAACCAGTGGCACACGTGCCCGAACAGCGGGCGGATCAACGCGTCGAACCCGTGCTCGGAGTACATGCACGTCGACGACTCGGCCTGCAACCTCGCGTCGATCAACCTCATGAAGTTCCGCCGGGCGGACGGCACGTTCGACGTCGAGCGCTTCGAGCACGTCGTCGACGTGATGTTCCTCGCGCAGGAGATCGTCGTCGGGCCGTCGAGCTACCCGACCGAGGAGATCGCAGTCAACGCGCGGGCGTTCCGCCAGCTCGGGCTGGGCTACGCCAACCTCGGCGCGTACCTCATGGCGAACGGCATGCCGTACGACTCGGACGCCGGGCGCGGCACCGCGGCCGCGATCACCGCGCTGATGACCGGCCGCGCGTACCTGGGGTCGGCGCGGGTCGCCGGGGCGCTCGGGCCGTACGAGCGCTACGCCGAGAACCGCGACGCGCACAACGGCGTCATGCGGATGCACCGCGACGCGTCGTACGCGATCCCGGACTCGACGTGCGCGGACACCGACCTGCTCAGGGCGGCGCGCACGACGTGGGACCGCGCGGTGAGCGCCGGCGAGCACTTCGGCTACCGCAACGCGCAGGCGACGGTGCTCGCGCCGACCGGGACGATCTCGTTCCTCATGGACTGCGACACGACCGGCGTCGAGCCCGACTTCTCGCTCGTCAAGTTCAAGGAGCTCGTGGGCGGCGGCACGATGACGATCGTCAACCGCACGGTCCCGCTGGCGCTGCAGACGCTCGGCTACGGCGACGAGCAGATCGAGCGCATCGAGGCTTACGTCAACGAGGCCGGCACGATCGTCGGCGCGCCGGGGCTGGCCGACGAGCACCTGCCGGTGTTCGACGTGGCGGTCGGCGAGCGCGCGATCTCGCACATGGGCCACATCAAGATGATGGGCGCCGTCCAGCCGTTCATCTCGGGCGCGATCTCCAAGACGGTCAACATGCCGCAGACCACGACCGTCGGCGACATCGCCGACGCCTACCGGCAGGCGTGGCAGCTCGGCGTCAAGGCGCTGGCGATCTACCGCGACGGGTCGAAGACGGCGCAGGCGCTGCGGACGGACGCCCAGGAGGAGGCGGGCGCCGGCAGGCCCGGCGCGGAGTTCACGCAGGCCGACGTCGACGCGGCGGTCGCCGACGCGCTCTCCAAGGTCAAGTCAGAGATCGGGCCGGTCCGCCGCCGGATGCCGCGCGAGCGCCAGTCGATCACCCACAAGTTCTCGATCGGCGGCCACGAGGGCTACATCACCGCCGGCATGTACGAGGACGGCAGCGTCGGCGAGATCTTCCTCACCGACATCGGCAAGGAGGGCTCGACCCTCCGCGGCCTGCTGAACTCGTACGCGACGGCGATCTCGATCGCCCTCCAGTACGGCGTGCCGCTCGAGACGCTCGTCCAGAAGTTCGCCTACATGCGCTTCGAGCCGGAGGGGATCACCCAGAACCCGGAGATCCCGTTCGCCAAGTCGATGCCCGACTACATCATGCGCTGGCTGGCGTCGCGGTTCCTCGACGCCGACATGCAGGAGGAGCTGGGCATCCTCACCCAGGAGGTCCGGGCGCGGAAGATCGCGCAGGAGGCGGCGACGTCGCTGACGTCCGACAGCGCCGGGCCGGCGAACGGGGGCAACGGCGGGAACGGCGGCAACGGCGGGGCCAAGCCGTCCGGGCCCGCGGCGTCCGGCGGCGCGGCGGCGAGCACCGCCAAGCCGAGCGAGCCCAGGGCCGCCGCCTCCAGCGGAGACGCCCCCCAGCCTGCCGCCACCGCGTTCACCGACACCCCGCCCGTCGTCCCGGCCCGCCTCGCCGGCCTCGACCTCGGCCCGGCGTGCCAGCAGTGCGGCGGCATGATGCAGCGCACGGGCTCGTGCTACACGTGCTCGAGCTGCGGGTTCAACACCGGCTGCGGGTAGCGGGAGCACCGGCCGGTCGCCGGCCGGACCGGTGAGCCGGCGCCCGACGCATCGGCTGGCTGGGGTCGCGAGGCCCCGGCTCAGCCGGTCCGGCGGGCGCGCTCGCCGGCATCCACCCGCGTGACCCGGGCCGCGGCCTCTCGCGCGCGCCGCCGGCGCTGCGCGATGCTGCGCAGATGGACACCCCGCATCAGGGCATCACGGCTCGCGCTCGCACCGCGGCGGCGTCGCTCGGGCCGCTCGACTACGCCGCGACGCTGGTCCTCGTGGCCGTGTACGCGATCGGCACGAGCCTCGACGACGGCCCCGGAACGAGCATGGACTTCTACCGGGCGGTAGCCACGGTCATCCCGACGCTGCTGATCACGGTCGCGATCCAGGGCCGCGTGTTCGAGCTGTCGCGCAAGGCGAGCTTCCGGCTGCGCTATCGCACCGTGCTGTTCGCGATCGTCGTCTTCGGGGGCGAGGCGGGGACGCTGATGACCCTCGCGAGGCAGACGACGAACTGGGCCGCGCACCTGTACGTCTACCTCGCCGTCGTCGCCCTCGGCCTCGCGACGATCTACCTGGCGCTCAGCGGCCCGCAGCCCTCCGGGCGCGAACCCGCGGCGGACGCGGACGCCGGCGCCGCGCACGCGCCCGCCCCGCCAGGCGACTCGGAGCGCCGGTGAGGCGACTCGCGCGCCGCCCGCGAGCGTCAGCCGCGCGCCGGCGAGGCCTGCGCGGCCTCGGCCGCGGCCCGCTCGGGACGGCGCCGGGTCGCGTACCACGTCACGGCGGCGATGCCCGCCGCGGCGAGGAACTGCAGCGCGAAGAACTGGCCGTCCCCCTCCGGCCCGACGCGGGTCAGGTTGTGGTGCAGCGAGCCGACGGCGAGGAGCGCCGCGCCTGCGGCGAGCGTCCACCCCGGGACGCGGTCGAGCTCCGCTCGCTCCGCGAGCAGCGCGCACGCCGCCGCCAGCGGGAGCAGGCCGAGCGACGCCAGGCGCTGCTCGTTGCTCTCGAACCCGGGGAACGCGGGGTCGACGGCGAGCGGCTGGACGACGACGGCCGCCGCGACGAGCAGCAGCCACCACGCCGCGGCCGGCACCCGCCGCCAGCCGACGCGCAGGACGAGGACGACCAGGAGCGCGGTCGCGACGAGCAGCGGCACCGCGGTCCGCCCGGTGTGCTGCGCCAGCTCGGACGCGGCGCCGGGCAGGTCGTCGAGCCGCGCGAGCACGGTGTCGCCCGGGATCGACGGCTCGAACCGCTTCGTGAACGGCGCGACGATCACCTTCACCACCCCGTAGAGCCCGAGCACCGCCGCGACCGCCGCGCCGGCCCAGACGATCCGCTCGCGGCCCGGCCGCGCCCGGC
>DASZEJ010000146.1:0-14459 GCA_035940955.1 Solirubrobacteraceae bacterium | reverse complement strand
CGGCCTGCGCGCGGGCGCGCAGGCCGTCGGCTCGGCGCTCGACTCGCTCTAGGCGGCGACCGCCTCGGCGCGCAGGGCGTCGACCGCGGCGGCGAACTCGTCGAGCTCGAGGTGCTCGAACACGAGCCGCACCGGGAGCTGCTCGAGCGCGAACGCCTCGCGGACGTCGGCGACGACCTGGGCGGCGATGAGCGAGTGCCCGCCGATCTCCAGGAAGTTGTCGTCGCGGCTGACCTCGGCCAGGCCGATGCGCGCGGCCCAGATCCCGGCGACGACCTCCTCGGTCGGGGTCTGCGGCGCGAGCACCTCGTCGCCGCCGGCGTCGGCGACGGCCGCCGGGTCGGGCAGCGCGTCGCGGTCGACCTTCCCCGTGGGGGCGAGCGGGAGCGCGTCGAGCACGACGTAGCGCGCCGGGCGCATGTACGCCGGCAGCGTCCGCTCGACGAAGCCGCGCAGCTCCTCGCGCACGCGCCCGCCGTCGTCCGCGCCGCCGCCGCCCGCCCGCGCGGCGATGCGCTGCGCCGACCCGGAGAGGACGACGTAGCCGACCAGGTGCGGGTCGGCGCCGTCCTCGCGGACGGTCACCGCCGCCTCGGCGACGACGGGGTGGCGCGCGAGCGTCTCCTCGACCTCCCCGAGCTCGATGCGGAAGCCGCGCAGCTTCACCTGGCCGTCGCGGCGCCCGACGTACTGCAGGGCCCCGCGGTCGAGGTGGCGCACCACGTCGCCGGTCGCGTACAGCCGCGCGCCGGCCTCGCCGTACGGGTCGGGGACGAACGCGGCGGCGGTCTCGCGCGGGCGGCCGCGGTAGCCGCGCGCGACGCCCGCGCCGCCGACGCGCAGCTCGGCCGGCGACCCGATCGCGACCGGCTGCAGCTCGCCGTCGAGCACGTAGGCCTGCACGTTGGGCAGCGGCCGGCCGATCGGGGGCGAGCTGGCGGAGGAGGGGTCGCACTCGCCGTACGTCGCGCACACGGTGGCCTCCGTCGGCCCGTAGGCGTTGACGAACGTCCGCCCCGCGGCCCACTCGCGCACGAGCTCGGGCGAGCACGCCTCCCCGGCCGAGACGACGAGCCGCAGGTCGGGCAGCCGCTCGCCGGCCAGCGCGCGCAGCAGCGACGGCGGGAACGTGGCGGCGGTCACGCCGAAGTCGCGCAGCTGGCGCGCGACGTCGGCCGGCGCGGCGCCGGCGGTGTCGACCACGCACAGCGGCGAGCCGTTGCCCAGCGCCATCAGCAGCTCCCACACCGAGGCGTCGAAGCTCAGCGACGCGAGCAGCGCGACGCGGTCGTCGGGCGTCAGCCGGAACATCGTCCGCAGCGACGCGGCGAGGTTGGCGGCCCCGCCGTGCGTGATCTCGACGCCCTTGGGGCTGCCGGTGGAGCCGGACGTGTAGATGACGTAGGCCAGCCCGTCCGGGCTGGTCGGCACGCCGGGCCGCTCGCCAGGCTCGTCGGCGACGTCGATCCAGTCGGCGTCCAGGCGCAGGACCGGCGCCGCGTGCGCGGGCAGCCGGTCGCCGGCGTCCGCGGCGGTGAGGACCAGCGCCGGCCCCGCGTCCGCGAGGACGTGGGCGAGGCGCTCGGCCGGGTAGGCCGGGTCGAGCGGCAGGTACGCGCCGCCCGCCTTGAGGATCCCGAGGAACGCGACGACCGCGCACGAGGTGCGCGGGGTGCAGACGCCCACCACCGTCTCGGGGCCGACGCCGCGGTGGCGCAGGTGGTGCGCGAGGCGGTTCGCGCGCGCGTCGAGCTCCGCGTAGGTCAGCGCGCCGTCCGCGTCGACGACCGCGACCGCGTCCGGCGCCTCGTCGGCGCGCGCCTCGAACAGCTGGTGGACGCCGTCGACCGCCGGGCTCGGCGCGGCCGTGCGGTTCCACTCCAGGAGCACGCGGTCGCGCTCGGCGGCGCCCAGGACGGAGAAGCGGGCGAGGGCGACGTCCGGCTCGGCCGCGGCCTGCTCGAGCAGCGCCCGCAGCCGGCCGGCCATGCGCTCGACCGTCCCGCGCTCGAAGAGGTCGGCGGCGTAGTGCAGGGCGCCGCCGCCCGTGTCGGCGTGCAGCTCGAGGTCGAGCCGCATCGGCTCGTTGGCGTCGAGCGGCTCGACCGACACGCCGGGCAGGTCGAGCTGCCGCGCCGCGGGCGGGCCGAACGCGAACCCGGCCTGGAAGAGCGGGTGCAGGCCGGGGCCGGTGTCCGGCGCCAGCGCGGCGACGATGCGGTCGAGGCCGGCGGCGCCGTCGGCGCTCGCGGCGGCCCGTGCTTCGCGCGCGCGCTCGGCGAGCGCGCCGAGCGACGGGGCGCCCGAGCAGTCGATCCGCGCGGGCAGCCCGTCGCCGAGCAGGCCGGCGACGACGTCGTCCTGGCCGGACTCGCGGGCGAGCAGGCCCGCGAACGCGCCGAGCAGCGCGTCCTCGAGCGCCGCGCCGCGCCCGGCGGCGACCGCCTCGATCTGCTCCGCGAGCGCGGGCGGCAGCGCGAGCGGCACGCGGCCGCGCTCGAGCGAGCGCTGCGCGGTGCGCGGATGGTCGGCGGGCAGGTCGAGCAGCGGCGGCGCGCCGGCGAGGCGCTCGCGCCAGCGGTCGAGCGCGGCGGCGTCGCCCGGGGAGCCGTTCGCGGCGCCCACGTCCGCGCGCGCCACGTGTCCCGCCGGCGGAACATCCGCGGCGCCGCGCACGGTCGCCGACAGCGCGCCGGCCACCGCGCCCAGCCGCCCCGCGGGCAGGTCCGCGCGGCCGACGAGCAGGAACGCCCACTCGTCCTCGGCGAGCGCGATCAGGCAGGCGCGCACCGGCGGCGCCGGCGCGGGGTCGAACGGGTGGCGGATCTGCTCGCCGCCGAGGCGCCACAGCGCGGCCTCGCGGCGGTCCGGCGCGGCGCGGCGCAGGTCGAGGCGGTCGAGCGGGACGCCGTCGAGCGCCGCGACGAGGCCGTCCACGTCGAGCTGCCCTCGCAGCCGCGCGGCGAGGACGCGGTGGTCATCAGCGATCGTCATGCGGCGACTACCTCCCGTGAGCGCGAGGCGGCGAGCTCGAGCCGGACCGGCACGCGGTCGAAGCCCCACATCGTGATCGACCGGAGCCGCTTCACCGGCCCCGCAAGCTCCATCGACTCGACGCGCTCCACGAGCTGGGAGATGAGCACCCGCAGCTCCAGCCGGGCCAGCGTCGAGCCGATGCAGAAGTGGGCGCCGAGCCCGAAGGTCAGGTGCGGGTTCGGCTTGCGCCCGACGTCGAACCGGCGCGCGTCGGGGAAGGCGGCGGGGTCGCGGTTGACCGCGGGCGTCCAGATCGTGACGCGCTCGCCGGTGCGGACGTGCTGGCCGCCGACGACCACGTCGCGCAGCGCGGTGCGCATGACGTGGATGCTCGGCGCCGTCCAGCGCAGGACCTCCTCGACCGCCGTCCGCACCAGCGACGGGTCGGCCTTCAGGCGCCGCCACTCGTCCGGGTTCTCGACGAAGGCGATCACCGCGCCCGCCGACGAGTGGCGGGTCGTCTCGTTGCCGCCGGTGATGAGGCCCTGGATGTTCAGGAGGATCTCGAGGTCGGTCAGCGGGCGGCCCTCGATCTCGCCGCGGACGAGCAGGCTGATGAGGTCGTGCTCGCCCGGCGAGCGGCGGCGCTCGGCGACCAGCGACTGGTAGTAGGCGAAGATGCTCGCGTTGGCCTCGGCCTTCTCGAGCTCGGTCACCGGCGGGCGCGACGGGTCGTCGCCGGTCGTCGAGCCGAACGCCGTGCGCGTCCAGGTGACCATCTGCTCCCAGTCCGGGCGCGGCACGCCGAGCAGCGCGCAGATCACCGACATCGGCAGCTTGGCCGCGACGGCCATGACGAAGTCGACGGCGTCCTCCTCGCCCGCGGCCTCGAGCGCGCCGGCGACGATGTGGTGCATCTCGTCCTCGAGGTGGCGCACGCCGGCCTGCGTGAACGCCGGCTTGAGCACCTCGCGCAGCTCCCGCTGCTTCGGCGGGTCGGTGACGATCAGCATCTTCCCGCCGGCCGCGCGCGCCGCGCTCTCGTCCTGGGCGACCTGCATCCCGCGCTCGGAGGTGAACGACTCCTTGTCGTGGTAGACGGCGACCGCGTCGGCGTGGCGGGTGAGCGCCCAGAAGCCCGGGCGGTCGGTGCAGCGGTTCCAGAAGACGGGGGCCTCCCTCTGGAGGACGTCCCAGACGGCGAAGCCGGCGTCGGGCTTCTCGTAGTGGCCGGCGTCGGTCAGGTCGATCTCGGTCGGGCGAAGGGTCACGGCGGTCCTCCTCGCGTCAGCGGCGCACCGCGAACACGTCGTGGATGTCGGTGCCCGCGAGCAGCGGGTCCTGGTCGACGGCGACGTCGTAGCCCCGGCCGGCCAGCTCGTCGCGGACCGCCGCCACGTGGCCGGCGTCGAGGTCGTGCACCTGCATGGTCAGCTGGCGGATGCGCGGCCAGTCCTCCTCCGCCACGCCGGCGAGCACGTCGCGCTCGGCCTTCTCGACGTTGACCTTGAGCAGCCCGACCTCGCCGACGCCCTCGTCGGCGAGCACGTCGGACAGCGTCCGCAGCTCGCAGTCGACGGTCTCGGCGGCGTGGCGGTCGGCGACGAAGTCGTCGACGTCGGCGGGGGCGAACCCGCTGTTGTGCAGGAACGCCCGGGTGACGGCGGCGTCGTGCTCCGGGTCGCCGTACAGGCTCGTCATGACGGTGACCTCGGGGTAGTAGGTCAGCTCCGCGGTGCCGGGCTCGCTCGCCAGCCCGCAGCGCAGCGCGACGCCGTCGACGCCGTGCTCGCGCAGGTTCGCCTCCAGCGCCTCGTGCAGCAGCGGCACCGGCTCGACCGCGACGACGCGCACGCCGGGCGCCTCCCAGTGGAAGAAGAGGGACGAGATCCCGACGTTCGCGCCGACGTCCACGACGGTGTCGCCCGGCTCGACGGTGAGGCCGTACTGGAGGTAGGCGCGCGTCGCGACGATGTCGCGGTACTGGAGCCCGGTCTCCGCCGGGTTGAGCTGGAGAACGGCCGTCCCGTTGGGGAGCCGCATCCGCGTCAGCGCGGTCATGGCCTGCTGAGTACCAAGGGCCGGCGAGCGCGGTCAATTCGTTGACGGTCGCCCGCGCGCGTCGCAGGGTGAGGCGCATGACCACCGCCTCGTTCCCCCGCCGCTCACGACTGCGCGACCGTCTGTGGATGCGCGTCTCCGAGGACTCGCTCTCCCGCCACTCGGACTTCAACAAGCTGTGGTTCGGCCAGGCGGTGTCCGTCCTCGGGTCGGAGGTCACGACGCTCGCGCTGCCGCTGACGGCGATCCTGATGCTCGGGGCGTCGGCGATGGAGGTCGGCCTGCTCAACACCTTCAACACGGTCGCGACGCTGACGCTGATGCTGTTCGCCGGGGTGCTCGTCGACCGCGTGCGCCGCCGCCGCCTGATGATCTTCGCCGACGTCGGGCGCGCGCTGTGCATCGGCGCGCTGCCGGTGCTCGCGCTGACCGACAACCTGACGATGGAGGCGCTGTACGCCGCGGTGACGATCACCGGTGCGCTGACCGTGCTGTTCGAGCTGGCGTACTTCGCGTACCTGCCGTCGCTCGTGTCCGAGTCCCAGCTCGTGTCGGCGAACTCGCGTCTGCAGGGCACCGAGTCGGCGGGCGGCATCGCGGGGGCGAACCTCGGCGGGGCGCTCGTGACCGTCTTCCGCCCCGCGTACGTGCTCGTCGTGGACGCGATCAGCTTCGTCGTCTCGGCGGTGAGCCTCGCGGCGATCCGCCGGCCGGACCCGAAGCCCGAGCGCGAGGCGGCGCCGGAGGGCGGCCGCCTGCGGCAGGTCTTCAAGGAGATCGGCGAGGGGATCGGGCCGAACTTCAAGAACGCCTACCTGCGGCCGCTCACGCTCAACTCGGCGACGACGAACTTCCTGTCGCAGATCATCCTCACGCTGTTCATCCTCTACGCCGCCCGCGACCTGCACCTGTCGGCCGTGTGGATCGGCGTCATCTACGGCGCGGGCAGCGTGGGCGGCGTGGCCGGCGCGATCGCGATGGGCTGGGCAAGCCGGAAGTTCGGCTTCGGCCGTGCGCTGCTGGGCGCGATGACGGCGTTCCGCGCGCTGACGATCGCCCCGCTGATCACGGGGCCGGACTGGCTGCTGATCCCGTCGCTGGCGCTGATCTGGTTCCTGACCGTGTTCGGGGTCGTCATGTACAACGTCAGCGTCGCGACGCTGCGGCAGGTCGTCGTGCCGAGCGAGCTGCAGGGCCGCGTGCTGGCGGCGCACCGCCTCATCGGGTACGGGACGCTGCCGATCGCGGCGCTGCTCGCGGGGATCTTCGGTGAGGTCATCGGGGTTCACACGACGCTCGTGATCGCGGGGCTGCTGCTGCCGCCGACGATGTACTGGGTGATCGCGTCGCCGCTGCCGGGGCTGGTGAAGCCGGAGGACGCGACGTTCGAGGGTGGGGCGGCGCGGGTGGGGTAGGTGGCGCTCGGCCCCTTTCTCTGTGCCGGCCGGCGGCGTTGCTGACGGCTCGGCGAGGGGGAGGGTCAGTTGGGTGGGGGTGTGGGCGACATTTCCATCGGATGCCGACGAGAATGTCGCCCACGTCCCGTCGTCGGGGGGTGTGGGCGACATTCTGGTTCCATGCGGACCAGAATGTCGCCCACGTCGGGGCCCCGTGTCTCAGGCTGGCTTGGCGAGCGCGTCTTGGAGGGCCGGCGGTGCCGTGAGGAACGACCAGTGGTCGCCGTCGAGGACGGTTCGGTCGACGTCGCCGTGCTCCTCCCAGCCGGCCGTGGCCTGCGGCGGTACGCGGTCGTCGCGCGTCCAGGCCAGGACGGTGATCGGGCAGCGCAGGCGCGGGCAGTCGAGCCGCTCGTAGCGCCGGTACGCGCGGACGTCGCCGCGCATCGCGTCGAGGGACAGCTCGACCAGCTCGGTCGTCGGCTCGAGGCCGCGGGCGCGCATCGTGTCGGCGACGACGTCGCCCAGGCGCTCCTCCGGCACGTCGAGGATGCTCGCCGAGCCGGCCGCGCGCGGGGGCATCATGGAGGAGACGATCAGCCGCCCGGGATCGAGGCGCAGCGCGACCTCGAGCGCCAGGTACGCGCTCGCGCAGTGGCCGAAGATCGCGTACGGGCGGTCGAGGCGCGGGCGCAGCCCGGCGGCGATCTCGTCGGCGAGCGCCTCGAAGGTCGGCGGCACCGGGTCGCGCAGGCGGCTCTCGCGGCCGGGGAGCTGGATCGGGCACACCTCGGCGCGGCCGATGGTGCGCGGCCACGCGTGGTACATCGACGCGCCCGTCCCGACGTAGGGCAGGCAGAGCAGGAGCGCCTCGGCGTCGGGCGCCGGCGGCCGGAGCAGCCAGGGGTCGCGCGGGGCGCGCCGGCGCGGTCTCGGGGGGCGCGTGCGGGGGACGGCGGCGGTGTCCATGTTTCAGTCGCCTCTCTCGGTCGGGGCGGCGAGGTCGCTCGCCAGCCGGGCGAGCGCCCCGGCCGCCGGGGGGCGCAGGAGCGAGTGGTGGTCGCCGGGGAGGGTGTGCAGCGTGAGCGACCCGCACAGGGGCCGCCACAGCGCCGCGCTCGACTCCCCGCCGCGCGGGCGGACCAGGTGGACCGGCCCCGCGTAGCGGCGCGGCGTGTGGGCGGCCCACGCGCGGTCGTTGCGGCGGAAGACCGCGAACCGGGCCTCGAGGTCGTCGAGCGTCACGCCCGCGAACGCCTTCGAGTCGCCGGCCGCGGCGAGCGCGCGGGCGAGCGCGGCGCGCGGCGGGCCGCTCAGGACGTCGGGCGGCAGCTCCGGCGGCGCCTCGCCCGCGCCGGCGGCGAGGTCGTGCAGGAACGCGCCGAGCGGATCGCGCCCATGGCCGGCGGCGGCGGGCGGCCATGCGTCGATCATCAGGACGGCCGGCGTCACGCCTGCCTGTGCGTGCCAGGCGCGGGCGATCTCGTGGGCGAGCACGCCGCCGGAGGACCAGCCGACGAGGACGGGCGGGGGAGCGAGCGCGTCCCCTTCCACCCACGTCGAGCCGCGCAGTCTCCCGTCCTCGTCGCCCTCCGCCCGCGTCCCGCCGCGCAGCGTCGCGCCGGCGTCCCCTTCCACCCGCGTCGAGCCGCGCGGCCTCCCGCCCTCGTCGCCCTCCGCCCGCGTCCCGCCGCGCAGCCCCCCGTCCTCGTCGCCCTCCGCCCGCGCCGCGGCGCGCAGCGTCGCCAGGTGCTCCGCCGCGAGCTCGGCGAGCGAGCCGCGGGCTCCCTCGCGCGTCTCCAGGGCGAGGACCGGGGTGTCGGGCGGCAGGGCGGCGGCGATCGCGCGGTAGCAGACCGTGCCGCCGCCGACCGGGTGGACGAGGGCGATGCGGGGCGGTGCGGTGGTCCGGCGGCCGTCGATCCAGGCGGCGATCCCCCCGAGCGTCGGGTCGGCGAGCAGCGTTCCGACCGGGACGCGCACGTCCAGCGCGTCCTCCAGGCGGGCGAGCAGCTCGACGGCGAGCAGCGAGTGGCCGCCGGCGTCGAAGAAGTCGTCGCCGGGGCCGGCGCGGTCGATGCGGAGGACCTGCGTCCACGCGCGGGCGACGGCGTGCTCGGTCGCCGTGCGCAGGGCGGCCGGTGCCGGGACCGCCGCGGCGGGCAGCGCCGCTCGGTCGAGCTTGCCGTTCCGGGTCAGCGGCAGCCGGTCGAGGACGACGACGCGCGCGGGGACGAGGTACGCGGGGAGCCGCTCGCGCAGGGCGGCGCGCAGAGCGGCCGCGTCGAGCCGGCGGCCGGGCAGCGGAGCGGCGTAGGCGACCAGGCGCACGTCGCCGGCATCGCGCTCCGCGACGACCGACGCCTCGGCCACCCCGGGCAGCGCCGCGAGCGCCGCCTCGACCTCGGCCGGCTCGACGCGGAAGCCGCGCACCTTCACCTGCCGGTCCAGCCGCCCGAGGAACTCGAGCCGGCCGCACGGCAGCGCGCGGACGAGGTCGCCGGTCCGGTAGAGGCGCCCGCCGCGCGACCACGGGTTCGGGACGAAGCGGTCGGCCGTCGCGCGCGGCGCGCCGAGGTAGCCGCGCGCCAGCCGCGGCCCGCCGACGTGCAGCTCGCCCGGCGCGCCTGGCGGCACGGGCCGCAGCCGCTCGTCGAGGACGTGCAGCTCGCTGCCGCCGACCGGCCCGCCGATCGGGACGCGGGCGCGGTCGGCGTCGGCGCGCGCGACCGGCTGGAACGCGGCGAGCATCGTCGCCTCGGTCGGCCCGTAGCAGTGCACGGCGCGGCCGCCGAAGCCGCCGTCCAGCAGCGCCCCGACCGCGTGCGGCGCGGCGGCGTCGCCGCCGAAGAGCAGCAGGCGCACCCCGGTCCCGGCGACCCGCCGGCGGTACATGTCGTTGCTGACGAGCGCGCTCGTCAGGTGCAGGACGGTCACGCCGCCGCGCCGCACCTCGTCCGCGAGCGCGTCGGGCGAGAGCGCGGCGTCGGGCGGCACGACGTGGACCGCGGCGCCGCTGAGCAGCGGCGCCCACAGCTCGAAGGTCGTGGCGTCGAAGCTCGCGCTGGCGACGTGCGCGACGACGTCGCCGGGCGCCACGTCGGCGAACCTGCCGCCGGCGACCAGCCCGACGACGCCGCGGTGCGTCGCGCAGACGCCCTTCGGCCGGCCGGTCGAGCCGGACGTGAACACCACATAGGCGAGCTGGTCGGGGTGCGCGGGGACGGAGCGCGGCTGGGCGGCCGGGGCGTCCGCGACGAACGCGGCGTCCACGACAAGCCGCGCGCCCGCGGCGTCGAGGATCGCGCGCCGCCGGGCGGGCGGCAGGTCGGGGTCGAGCGGCAGGTACGCGCCGCCCGCCTTCAGCACGGCGAGGAACGCGACGACCAGCTCGCGCGAGCGCGGCAGCTCCACGCCGACGACCGACTCGTGCCCGGCGCCGCAACTCTGCAGCGCCGCGCACACGCGGTCCGACCACGCGTCGAGCTCGCGGTACGTGAGCGCGCGGTCGCCGTCGGTGACGGCGACCGCGTCCGGCCGCGCGCGGGCCTGAGCGGCGAAGCGCTCGTGGACGCAGCCCGCGCCCGCCGCGCCGCCGGCCAGTCGCGGTGCGGGCGACGCCGCGCGGTGCGTGCCCGCTGCGTTGGGACGGAGCGGGGCGACCGCCGCCTCGCGGCCGAGGCTCAGCTCACCCATCGGCGCGTCGGGGCGTTCCGCGGCGCCCACGAGGATCGCCTCCAGCTGGCGGGCCAGCTCGGCGACGCGCGCGCGGTCGAAGCGGCCGTCGTCGTACAGCCAGGCCGTGCGCGCCGCGCCGGGCTCGACCTCGAGGTCGACCATCAGCTCGTACTGCGAGCGGGGGCTTCCCCACGCGAGCGGGGCGGCGTCGAGGCCGTCGAGGGTGAGCGCGGGCTCTCCGTAGCGCAGCGTGAACGTCGTCTGCAGCAGCGGGGTGCGCGCGCCCGCGCGGGGCGGGCGGACGGCGCGGACGATCCGGTCGAGCGGGACGTCGCTGTGTGCGAACGCGCCCGCGGCGGCCTCGCGCACGGCGTCGACCAGCGCGGCGAACGTCACGTCGCGGTCGATGCGGATCCGCAGCGGGAGCATGTTCACGAAGAACCCGACCAGCCGCTCGAGCTCGGGCCGGCCGCGGTCGGCGGCGAACGGCGTCCCGACGACGACGTCGCGCTGGCGCGAGTGGCGCCACAGCAGCACGGCGTACGCCGCGAGCGCCGTGGCGAACAGCGTCGCGCCCCGCGCGCGCCCGAGCGCCTGCAGGCGGTCGACCAGGCCGCGCGGCAGCGCCGCGTGCAGGAAGCCGCCGGCGCCCTGCGGCGCGAGCCGGTCGGCCGGCAGGTCGAGGGCGCCCGGCACGCCGTCGAGCGCCCGCCGCCAGTGCGCGAGCTGCGCCTGCTCGAGGCCGGCCTCCAGCCGGGCGCGCTGCCAGACGGCGTAGTCGCCGTACTGGACCGGCAGCTCGGGCAGGTCGGCCTCGCGGCCGGCGTACGCGGCGCCCACCTCGCTCGCGAAGACGCCCCACGACCAGGCGTCCCATGCGAGGTGGTGGGCGGTCATGACGAGGACGTGCCGCTCGGGCCCGAGCCGCAGGAGGTCCGCGGCGAGCGGGGACCCTGCCGCGATGGCCGGGGACGCGCGCATGCCGCCCTCGGCCAGCTCGCGCGCCGCGCGCTCGGGGTCCGGCGCCGCCGAGAGGTCGGTGAACGACGGCCGCAGCCGCGGGCGCGGGAGCACGCGCTGGCGCGGGCTGCCGTCGGGAGCGACGACCGCGGTCCGGAGCACCTCGTGCCGGTCGCCGGCGCGCTGCATCGCGTCCCCGAGGCCGCGCGCGTCGAGCGGCCCGCGGAGGTCGATCGTCGTCCCGACCGAGAACCGCCCCTCCCCGCCGAGCGCGCGCTCGAGGAACCACAGGCCCTCCTGCAGCGGCGACAGCGGCAGGTCGTCGAGCCCGGCCGGGCGCCGCGGCACGTCCCCCGGAGCGGGGCCGCCCTCGGCGAGCAGCCGCTCGAGCAGCCGCCGCTGGGCGGGCGACAGGGCCGCGAGGCGCTCGCTCAGGCCGGCGCCGGAACCGTCCGCCGGGCGCTCCGCCGGCGGGGCGGCGTGCTCCGCACGCCCGCCCCGCGCCGCCACCGCCGCCTCCTTCCCCCCGGCAGCCATCACGCCCGCGACGGCGACGACGGGGCCGGGACCGCGACCGCCGCGGGACGGCCGACCGGGAGGGCGGGCGCGGGCACGACGGGCGCCGCCGCGGGGGCTGGCCCGGCGCGGCGCGGCGGGAGGGCGAGGCCGAGGCCGCGCAGCGCCGGGAGCGCCATCGCCGTCGCCGCGAGCGCCACGACCTCGAGCACCGCGAACGCGTCTGGGTTGATCACCCCGAGGTCGAGGCCGGCCTTGAGGACCACGATCTCCGTGAGTCCGCGCGTGCTCATGAGCACGCCGAGCCCGAGCGACTCGCGCCACCGCAGCCCGCGCAGCCGCGCCGCCGCGGCGCACGCGCCGAGCTTCCCCGCGAGCGTCACCGCCAGGCACAGCCCGCCGGCGGCGAGCAGCGCGGGCTCGCCCGGCACCCCGCGCAGGTCGGTGTGCAGCCCGATCAGCGCGAAGAACATCGGCAGCAGCGCGACCCGGTTCAGCGCGCCCGCGCGCGCCGCCCGCCGCCGCCACGCGCCCCCGACGCCGCGCAGCGCGAAGCCGGCGAGGAACCCGCCGGCCAGCGCCGGCACGCCGGCCTGCGCGGCCAAAGCCGCGAGCCCGAACGCCGCCAGCAGTCCGGCCACGACCGCGGCCCCCGGACGGCCAGCGCGGTCGAGCCGGCCCGCCGCCGCGCGCAGCAGCGGCCCGCCCACCAGCAGCGCGCCCGCGACGTACGCGGCGGCCAGCGCCGGCGCCGTCAGCGCGCCCCCGGCGCCCGACTGGGCGACGACCGCCGCGACGGCGAGCAGCGCGCACCACGCCGCGGCGTCGGTGGTCGCCGCGCACGCGAGCGCCGTCGTCCCCAGCGGTCGCTCGCGCAGGCCCGCGTCGTCGAGGATGCGCGCGAGGACGGGGAACGCGGTGACGCTCAGCGCGAGGCACAGGAACGCGACGAACGCCGCCGTCGACCCCTCCGCGCCCGCGAACGCCGGCGCGAGCACGAGCGCCGCCGGCACGCCGAGCGCCAGCGGCACGAGCAGCCCCGCGGCGCTCGTGGCCGGCACGACGCGCCCGCGCGGCAGGCGGCCGAGCTGCAGCTCCAGCCCGACGCCGAACATGAACGCGGTCAGCCCCGCGTCGGCGAGCAGCGCCAGCGCGGGCCGCACGTCCGCCGGGAACAGCGCCTCGACGCCGCCCGGCACGAGCACGCCCAGCACCGACGGCCCGAGCGCGATGCCGGCGCAGATCTCGCCGATGACGGCGGGCTGCCCGACGCGGCGCGCGGCGGCCCCGCCGGCGCGCGCCGCCGCGATCGTCACCAGCGCGGCCAGCGCCAGTCGCGCGACAAGCTCGGGATGGTCCATGACCGCGCCTCGGCCGGCGGGCCGTCAGTCGAACATCGCCTCCATCGTCTCGTGCGTCTTGGCCTTGCGCGCGTCGGCCTCGCTGCCCCAGCAGGTGTTGAGGATGATCCGCGTGCGGTCGGCGTTGAGCGGCACGGTGCGGTGCAGCGTCGTGTCCGAGCGCAGGAAGTAGACGTCGCCGGTGACGTGCCCGTAGGTCTTGATCGGATACGTCGTCAGGTAGTCGTGCACCCGCGGGTTCGACTTGTCCCAGTCGGTGTGCGGCACGCACTGGAGCATCCCGCCGCACTCCTGCTCGGGCGCCTCGATGATCCAGATGACCGTGAAGGCGAAGTCGCCCCAGTGCCAGCCGTGCGTGTCGCCCTGCTTCTCCTGCCGGATGATCACGAACTTCTCCTCGTCCCACGGGCAGGCGACGACCGGCTCGCCGGCCAGGCGCCCGAGGAAGTCGAGCAGGGTCGAGGACCCGTAGATCTCGGGGATCAGCAGGCTGTCGGCGGCGATCGCGCGCTGGGCGACCGTGCTCATCTTGCGCGGGGAGTTCCCGGTCTCCTTGAGCTGGATGTCGATCCGGCGCGCGTGCAGGTCGAGCAGGCGGTGGACCTCGTCGCTGACCTCCTGCTTGAGGTCGGGCGGGACGAGGTTCGGGATCTTCACGTAGCCCTCGCGGCGGAAGTGCTGCGAGAGCATCCGGACCTCCCAGTCGTCGGCGAACGCGCCGGCGAGGTGGTCGCGGAGGCGGGCGTCGACGGCGCTGTCGGGCCGCGCGACGGCGTCGAGCTGTGCGGTTGTGGCCATGCGGCGCGACCATAGGCGCGACCCCTGACCGGTCCAACTTTCTGCTTGCAGCCCCCGGCCGGCGTCCGCCATCGTCGGCGCCATGTGCGGGATCGTGGGCGTGGCGAGCGCGGGCGGGGACGCCGAGCGCCTCGCGTTCGCCGGCGTCGTGAGCCTCCAGCACCGCGGCCACGAGTCGTGGGGCCTGGCCTCCCGCCGGCGGGACGGCGTCGCGGTCCGGCGCGAGCTCGGCTTCGCGCGCTGGTCGCCCGCCGGCGGGGAGGACGCGCCCGCCGCCGCCGCGATCGGCCACGTCCGCTACTCGACGACCGGCGCGTCGCGGATCGAGAACGCGCAGCCGTTCACCGTCGCGGGCGAGCGCCGGCGGGTCGCGATCGCGCACAACGGCAACGTGACGAACGCGCCCGCGCTGACGGCGCAGCTGCGCGCGGCCGGGTGGACGTTCCGCTCGACCAGCGACTCCGAGGTCATCCTCGCGCTGCTCGCCACCGCGCCGGGCGACGCCCCCGACGCCGTGGCGGCCGCGCTCGAGCGCCTCGAGGGCGCCGTGACCGTCGTCGCGCTCGTCGACGGCGCGCTGCTCGCCTTCCGCGACGCGCACGGCTTCCGCCCCCTGGTCGTCGGCGAGCGCGACGGGATGGCGGCGGCGGCGTCGGAGACCTGCGCGCTCGACGCGCTCGGCGCGGGCCGCCAGGAGGGCCCGGCGCCGGCC
>DASZEJ010000145.1:0-13775 GCA_035940955.1 Solirubrobacteraceae bacterium | reverse complement strand
ACCACCGTGAGCAGCAGGTCGAGGTCGGCGAGCATCGTGGCCCCCTTTTGGGTCGACGGCGCGTCTAGGCACCGCCGACTTCGACCTGCTCTCCGTAATCCCGCCCACGACCCTCAGGCCGTGGAATCACTCATCTAGGCCGTGGCCGGGGTCGCCGGCGGGCGGCGGCCCGCGCCCCTCGTCTAGTCTCGCGACGCGATGCGGATCGGGCTCTTCCTCGCCTACTGGCCGTGGTTCTCGTTCGAGGAGCAGACGTCGCTCGCGCTGCTCGCCGACGAGCTCGGGCTCGACTCGGTGTGGATCAGCGAGGCGTGGGGGCAGGACGCGGTCTCGGTGCTCGGGGCGCTGGCCGCGCGGACGGAGCGCGTCGGGCTCGGGTCGGGCGTCATGCAGATCCCGGCGCGCAAGCCGACGGCGACCGCGATGGCGGCCGCGACGCTCGACGTGCTGAGCGAGGGCCGGTTCCGGCTCGGGCTCGGGCTGAGCGGGCCGCAGGTGTCCGAGGGCTGGTACGGCGAGCCGTTCGTTCGCAACCTCGCGCGGGTGCGCGAGTACGTCGACGTCGTGCGACGGGTGCTGGCGGGCGAGAAGGTGGCTCTGCCGCTGCCGGAGGGCGAGCCGGGGATGGGGCTCGGCAAGCCGCTGCGCCTGCTGGGGCGGCCGGTGCAGGAGCGCGTCCCAATCTACCTCGGGGCGGTCGGGCCGCGGGCGATCGCGCAGGCGGCGAAGATCGCCGACGGCTGGCTTCCCGCCTTCCTCAACCCGGACGACCCGGACGTGCTGATGGGGCCGCTGCGCGAGGGGCTCGCGAGGGCGGGCCGCGACGCCTCTACGATCGACGTCGCCCCCGCCGTGCCGGTCGCGATCGCCGACGACCTCGACCGCGCGCGCGACGCCTGCCGGCCGTGGCTGGCGTTCTACCTGGGCGCGATGGGCGCGCGGGAGAAGAACTTCTACGTCGACCTCGCCGACCGGTACGGGCACGGCGACGTCGCGCGCGACGTGCAGGCGCGGATGCTCGGCCGCGACCGCGCCGGCGCCGCGATGGCGCTCACGCCGGAGCTGATCGACGCGACGGCGCTGGTCGCGACGCCCCGCACGCTCGACGAGCGGCTCGCGGCGTACGAGCGCGCCGGCGTGACGACGCTGCTCGCCGTGCCGTCCGGCGACCGCGAGGCGACGGTGCGCGCGCTCGCGGCGGCGGGCGTCGCCGCCTGACGGGCGCATCGACCCGGCCGCTCGCCCTCTCGAAGTGGGGCCGCCCGACCCCGACGGGTTCCCGCCGCGCCGGGGAACGGGCAGCGGCCTGGCACACTAGAACTTCCGCGCTGAGTAGTCCAGTCCCCCGCTACACGCCGGGCTATCCCTTCGGCGGAAGCGACGCCGCGTAGTCAGCGCCCGCGTCGACCCAGCCGGCCAGCGCGTCGTCGTCGGCGACGCCCTCGGGGTCGACGACGACGAACCCCGTCATCGACCGGCCGTCGGCGCTGGCGAACTGCCGTACGTGCGGCTCGGCCATCGCATGCTCGGCGCCCTCCGGCCCGAGCCGGACCAGCAGCTCGTCGTGCCGGACGCCGCAGGCCATGTTCCCGCCGACCATCCACGCGAGCGCGCCGAACATCCGCTTCTCGGTGACCCCGGAGCGCGCGCCGATCAGGCCCCGGACCCGCTCGGCGAGCGCCTCGTCGTACGCCATGGCGCCACTCTCTCAGAACGGGAGGGCCTCGTCCTGCGGCGGCGAGGGCGGGACGAGCGCCGGCGCGCCGGCGTCCTCCGCCGCGCCCGCGCGGACCGCACCGCCATTCGCCGCTGCCCCCGCGCGCATCGCGCCGCCGTCCTCCCCCACCCCCGCGCGCTCGGCGCGGATCGCGGCTCCGTCCTGCGCCCCGCCCGCGCCCTCCGCGCCGGGCGGCACCACGCGGAACGCGCGCATCCCCTCGCCGCGCTCGATCGCCTCGACGCGCTCCTTCTGCTGCGACAGGTAGTCGCCGAGCGCCTGCTCCAGCCCCTTGCCCTCCGCGAACAGATCGCACATCTCGTGGACGGGGACCTCGTCCGAGCCGAGCCGCTCGGCGATGTCCTGCAGGCGGCGGTAGCCCGCCTCGAAGGTGATGTCGGTCGATTCGCTCACTGAGCGCTCTCCTCGCTGGTGGGGTGCGGGGGCGTCGCGTGGACGCGGCCGGCGGTCGCCTCGACGCGGCCGTCGGCGAAGTGCAGGTGCAGGTCCGCGCCGGCCGTCACGTCGGCGGCGCGGCGCAGGGGCGCGCCGCCGGGCAGGGCGGCGAGCAGCCAGCCGCCCGAGCGCATGTCGCGGGCGGCGACGAGCTCGGCGGCGTGGCGGGCGTCGCGGCGGGCGTCGCGCAGCCGGCGGCGGGCACCGGCCGCGGCCTCCCGCCCGAGGCGGGCGAGCGCCCGGCCGTAGTCGCGATCGTGGTCGGCGAGCTGGCGGCGGGTGCCCATGCCGACGAGCCGGCCCTGCTCCCCGACCGCGCCGGCGCGCGCGGCGAGCGCCCCGGGGATCGCCTCCAGCCGGCGCGCCGCGTCGCCGATCAGCGCGGAGCGGCCCGCGAAGAACGCGGCGGCGCGCGCGTCGAGCTCCATCCCGACGATCCGCACCGCCTCGGCGCCCGGCACGCGGCGCACGACGGCGCCGAGCCGCGCGCGCGCGTCGGCCAGCCCGCGCTCGCGCTCGGCCAGCCCGCCGCGCTGCGCGAGCGTCGCGTCGAGCCCGCGCCGGCGGACGTCGCCGAGCAGCGCGTCCAGCCGCGCGCCGGCCCGCAGCCGCGCGCCGCACGCGGCGACGCGCTCGGCGCTGCGCGCCACCCGCACGGGCGCGTCGCCGACGCACCGCGCCGCGAGCGCGACGCCCTGGCGCAGCTCGGCCGCCGACGGCACCGCCATCTCCGCCGACCGCGACGGCGTGAACGCCGCCCACGCGACGTGGTTGCACACCGGGACGTTGTCGGTGTGGCCGATCGCGGTGATCACCGGCTTGGCGCACGCGAACAGCGCATGGCACAGCCGCTCGTCGTCGAACGCCACGAGGTCCTGCACCGAGCCGCCGCCGCGGGCGACCACGATCACGTCGACCAGCGGGTGCTCCTGCATCCGCGCGAGCGCGTCGATGAGGTCGCGCGGCGCGGCGGCGCCCTGCACGAGCGCCGAGCACGTGACGACGTGCACCGGGGGGAAGCGGTCGACCAGCGCGCGCACGACGTCGGACATGCCGTCCGACGCTCGCCCGGCGATCACCCCGACCGCGCGCGGGAACGCCGGCAGCGGCTTGCGCCGCGCGGGGTCGGTGAGCCCCTCGGCGGCCAGCCGCTCGAGCAGCTCGGCCCGGCGGCGCAGCAGCTCGCCCTCCCCCGCGAGCCGCACGCCGGTGACGATGACGCTCACCCGCCCGGTCGCCGCCCAGAAGTCGGGCCGCTCGATCCGCACCTGCACGAGGTCGCCGTGGCGCGGCTCGTGGTCGAGCCGGCGCAGATCGCGCGCGAAGACCTTGCACGAGAGCAGGGCCTCGCCGTCGGTCAGGTCGAAGACGAGCATGCCGCCGCCGCCGACCCGCTTGGGCCGCTGGACCTCGCCCTCGACCACCCCGCCGCCGACCTGCCGCAGCGCGCGCCCGATCCGCGCCGCGTACTCGCTGACGCCGGCGACCTCCACCTGCTGCTCCACGTAGGACATGGGCCGGGGGAAGCTAGGCCCAGGGCCGGACGGATTCGCCCCCCGAGCAACCACACGCCGGCGCGCGGCCACGCCAGGCAGCGGCGCCCACCGCGCGGCCACGCCGCGCAGCGGCGCCTACCGCGCGACCGCCCGCCGCCCCGAGCGGCGCGGCCGCGAGCCCCGGCCCGCCGCCTCCACCAGCGGCCCCGTCCGCGGCTTGACCTGCTGCGAGAGCACGATGTACGACGTCGACCGGCGGATCGCCGCCGTCGCGAGGATCCGGTTGACGATCTCCTGGAGGTGCTCGGTGTCGCGCGCCACGAGGCGGCAGAGCAGGTCCTGCGGACCGCTGATCGCGTCGGCCTCGACGACCTCGGGGACCGCCTCCAGCACGCGCGTCGCCTCCACGAGCCGGCCCTGCGTGAGCTCGAGCAGCACGAACGCCTGGATCCCGTAGCCCATCGCCGCGGGGTCGACCTCCGGCCCGTAGCCGGTGATCACGCCGCGCGACTCGAGCTTCGCGAGGCGCGCCTGCACCGTCCCGCGCGCGACGCCGAGCCGGCGCGAGATCTCGAGCAGGCCGACGCGCGGGTTCGCGCGCATCTCGGCGATGAGGCGGGCGTCGAGCTCGTCGATGGTCATTCTGCACAGCCATACTGTCACAACACTGTTGCGCGGTGCGCAGAATGTGTGCCTGAACCGCTCACACTTGCGAATTTCCGTCCGGCGGAGTACCACACTGGCCGGAGAGGAGGAACACGCATGTTCGAAGAGGGTCAGCTCTACTCACCGGTCACCACCAGCGACGACGGCCAGGTCACCGTCCACCTCAGCCGCGACCACCCCGGCTTCGCGGACGAGGCGTACCGCACGCGGCGCAACGAGATCGCGCGGCTCGCGCTCGACTGGAAGCCCGGCGAGCCGGCGCCCGACGTGGGCTACACCGAGGAGGAGCACGAGGTCTGGCGCACCGTGTGCCGCGAGCTGCGCCCCAAGCACGAGCGGCTGGCGATCCGCGAGTTCGTCGAGGCGCTCGACCGCCTGAACCTCCCGACCGAGTACGTGCCGAGCCTCGACGAGGTGAGCGCCAACCTCCAGCCGCTCACCGGCTTCCGGTACGTGCCCGCCCCCGGCCTGGTCCCGCTGCGCGAGTTCTACGGCAGCCTCAGCGAGCGGGTCTTCCACTCGACCCAGTACGTCCGCCACCCGGCCGAGCCGCTCTACACGCCGGAGCCGGACATCATCCACGAGGTCATCGGCCACGGCCACCTGCTGGCCACCGAGACGTTCAGCGAGCTTCACCGCCTCACCGGCGAGGCGACCCACCGCCTCACCGACGAGGACAACCTGCGCTTCCTCTCCAAGGTCTTCTGGTTCACCGTCGAGTTCGGGATCGTCCGCGAGGAGGGCGAGATCCGGGCTTACGGCGCCGGCATCCTGTCCTCCTACGGCGAGATCGACGAGTTCCGGAACATGGAGCACCGGCCGATCAACCTCGCCGAGATGGGCACCGCCGACTACGACATCACCCAGTACCAGCCCGTCCTCTACCTGGCCGAGTCGATGGACGAGGTCCGCGAGGTGGTCGGCGGCTTCTTCGCCACCTGCACCGACGAATCGATCGAGGAGATGCGCCGTGAGCACGTTCTCGCCTGAGACCGCTACGACCACCCCCCCGCAGCGCGCCGACGACCAGATGCCGCTGCACGGCATCGACCACGTCGAGCTCTGGGTCGGCAACGCCGCGCAGGCCGCGTTCTACTTCACGCGCGCGTTCGGGTTCACGGAGGTGGCGTACTCGGGGCTCGAGACCGGCGTGCGCGACCGCGTCAGCCGCGTTCTCCGGCAGGGGCGCGTGCGGCTCGTCCTCACCGGCACGCTCGCCAGCGGCACGCCGATCGCCGAGCACCACCGCCGCCACGGCGACGGCGTCAAGGTGATCGCGCTGAGCGTCCCCGACGTGCGGCACGCCTACGAGGTCGCGACCGCCCGCGGCGCGAAGGGCGTCCGCGAGCCGTGGGAGGAGCGCGACGAGCACGGCGTCGTCCGCATGGCCGAGATCGCCACGTACGGCGAGACCGTCCACCGGTTCGTCGACCGCTCCGAGTACGAGGGCACGTTCCTGCCCGGCTACGCCGACGTCGAGCACGAGCCCGAGAACGAGATGCTCGTCGCGATCGACCACATCGTGGGCAACGTCGAGCTGGGCGCGATGGAGCAGTGGGTCAAGTACTACGAGGACGTCTTCGGGATGACCGAGATGATCCACTTCTCCGACGAGGCGATCAGCACCGAGTACAGCGCGCTGATGTCCAAGGTCGTGACGGACGGCAACGGCCGGGTGAAGTTCCCGATCAACGAGCCGGCCCAGGGCAAGCGCAAGTCGCAGATCGACGAGTACCTGGAGTTCTACGAGGGCGCGGGGGCGCAGCACATCGCGCTCGCCACGCGCGACATCGTGGGCGTCGTCGCCGAGCTGACGAGGCGCGGCGTCAAGTTCCTCAAGACGCCCGACACCTACTACGAGGAGGTGCCCGGCCGCGTCGGGGAGATCGAGGAGGACCTCGAGGACCTCAAGCGCCTCGGGATCCTGGTCGACCGCGACGACGAGGGGTACCTGCTGCAGATCTTCACGAAGCCGCTCGGCGACCGCCCGACGATCTTCTTCGAGATCATCGAGCGCCACGGCGCCCGCGGCTTCGGGGAGGGCAACTTCAAGGCGCTGTTCGAGGCGATCGAGCGCGAGCAGGCCGCGAGGGGGAATCTCTGAGCATGCGCTACGTGCAGATGGGCGACGTGCCGCCCAAGCGGCACACGCAGGTCAGGCGGGAGGACGGCCGCCTGCTGACCGAGGAGGTCGTCGGCTACGAGGGGTTCAGCGGGAACGAGTCGATCCTGCTGCACCTCGAGTCGCCGTGCCGCGTCCACGAGGTCGGCGAGTTCACGCCGCTGACGATCGAGGAGTGGGTCCCCGAGACCCACGTCCACCGGCTGACCCACACGCAGAGCGTGGAGCCCGAGGGCGACCCCGTGTCCGGCCGCAAGGTCCTGATGTTCAACGGCGACGTCGAGATCGGGATCTGCAAGCCGACCGAGGAGCTGGAGGCCTTCTACCGCTGCGGCGAGGGCGACGAGGTCTTCTTCATTCAGGAGGGCTCCGGGTTCGTCGAGACGACGTTCGGGACGCTGCCGTACTCCCGGCACGACTACGTCGTCATCCCGCGCGGCACGACGTACCGCTTCCACATGCACGACGGTCCGCAGACGTGGCTGACGTTCTACACGCCGGGCGAGATCGAGACGCCGAACCGGTACCGCAACCGCTACGGGCAGCTGCTCGAGCACGCGCCGTTCAGCCACCGCGACTTCCACCCGCCCGCCGAGCTCGTGACCCACGCCGAGCGGGGCGAGTTCGAGGTGGTCGTCCGCGTCCGCGGCGGGCTGCAGCGGTACGTCCTCGACTACCACCCGCTCGACGTCGTCGCCTGGGACGGCTACGTATACCCGTACACGTTCAACATCCACGACTTCGAGCCCAAGGCGGGCCGGCTGCACCAGCCGCCGCCGGCGCACCAGACGTTCCAGGGCCAGAACTTCGTGATCTGCTCGTTCTGCCCGCGGCTGCTCGACTGGGACCCGCTGGCGGTGCCGCTGCCGTACCACCACTCGAACCTCCAGTCCGAGGAGGTCATGTTCTACGCCGACGGCGACTACGCCGCGCGCAAGGGCGTCGACGTCGGCTCGATCACGCTGCACCCGAGCGGCCTGCCGCACGGGCCGCAGCCGGGCGCGGTCGAGAAGGCGCTCGGGATGAAGGAGACCAACGAGCTGGCGGTCATGTGCGACACGTTCCGCCCGCTGCGGCTGACGACGCTCGCCCGCGACCTCGACGACCCGAGCTACGCGTACAGCTGGAACCCGGACCGGCTCGGCGCCCCGGCCTGACGCACCGGCGCGCGTTTGCCCTCACGGGCGAGCGGCGACCCCGACTGCATGGCCCCCCAGCACAAGGACACGCTGTCCGTCCTCGACACGTCGTTCCTGAACCTCGAGAGCGGCACGACGCACATGCACGTCGGCGGGATCGCGATCTTCGACGGGCCGCCGCCGGAGGGCGACGAGCTGTACGAGCACATCGGGTCGCGCCTGCACCTCGTCCCGCGCTACCGCCAGAAGCTCGCCGAGCCCGGGTTCGAGCTCGGCCGGCCGGTGTGGATCGACGACCCGTGCTTCGCGCTCGGCTACCACGTCCGCCACACGGCGCTGCCCCGGCCCGGCACCGAGGGCAAGCTGCGCCAGCTCGCGGCGTGGGTGTTCAGCCAGCAGCTCGACCGGTCCAAGCCGCTCTGGGAGATGTGGTTCGTCGAGGGGCTCGCGGGCGGGCGCTTCGCGATCGTCAGCAAGACCCATCACGCGCTGATCGACGGGATGTCGGGCGTCGACCTGCTCGGCCTGCTGTTCGACCCGTCGCCCGAGCAGCCCGCGGTCGCGCCGGCGGAGCGCCGGTGGGAGCCGCGCCCGCGCCCCGGGCGCGCGCAGCTCGTCGCCGATGCCGGGCTCGACGTCGCCGCGCGCCCGCTGCGCGTCGCCGGCCGCGCGCTCGGCGCGGTGCGCCACCCGCGGCGCACGGCCGGCGAGCTGGCCGAGGGGGCGAAGGGCATCGGCGACGCGCTGCTCGGCCCGATGCTCAGCCCCGCGCCCGACGTGCCGCTCAACCGGCCGATCGGGCCGCACCGGCGCGTGGAGTGGGCGACGTTCGACCTCGACGACTTCAAGGCGATCAAGAACCGCCTGGGCGGGACGGTCAACGACGTCGTCCTGGCCGTCGTCGCGGGCGCCGTGCGCGACTGGCTGCGGCTGCACGGCACGCGGACCGAGGGCCTCGAGCTGCGCGCGATGGTGCCGGTGTCGGTGCGCAGCGAGGGCGAGCGCAACGCGTTCGGCAACCGGGTCGCCGCGATGCGCGGGCCGCTCCCGGTCTACGCCGCCGACCCCGTCGAGCGGCTGCGGCGCGTCACCGACGCGATGCACGGACTCAAGCAGTCCAAGCAGGCGGTCGGCGCCGAGGTCCTCACGAACCTGCAGGAGTTCGCCCCGCCGACCCTGCTCGCGCTGGGCGCACGGATCAACTTCTCGACGCGGCTCTTCAACACCGTCGTCACGAACGTCCCCGGCCCGCAGTTCCCGCTCTACGTGCTCGGGCGCGAGATGGTCGAGATCGTCCCGCTCGGCTTCCTGGCCGCGGACCACACCGTGTTCTTCGCGATCATGTCGTACAACGGCCGGCTGGCGGTCGGCCTGCTCGGCGACCGCGACGCGATGAGCGACCTCGACACGATCGCCGCCGGGCTGCGCCGCTCGCTCGACGAGCTCAAGCGGGCGGCCGGCGTCGATGACCGGCCCGCCGCCCGCGGCGCGCGGGCGCGCGAGCGGGCGGCGGGGATCACGACGACGAACGGGCGCGGGCACTAGGCGGCCGGGCGCACCCGGCCGGCCGGCTCGCGCTCGGCCAGCACGCGCAGGTTGCGCGCCGCGCGCGCGACGAGCGCGGCGACCATGACGCCGGCCGCCCCGAGCCCGACCGCGTCGAGCACGGTCAGGTCGACGCCGGCGATGGTCGCGCCCAGCCCGGCGCCGAGCGCCAGCGCCGTGTTCAGCGCGATCAGCACGAGCCGGATCTCGGTCGGGCCGACGCGGCCATAGCCCAGGTCGAACACGCCGAACGCGCTCGTCTCCAGGTACGTGTTGATCGACAGCAGCAGGTACGCGACCGCGATCGCCAGCCCGGTGGCGAGCAGCATGTGCGGCGACAGGCCGAGGCCGATGCAGATCGCCGCGGTGGCGAACGCGTCGACGAGGTGGTCGAGGTAGTAGCCGTACGTCGGGCGCTCGATGCGCCGGAAGCGCGCGAGCGTGCCGTCCAGCGAGTCGCCGAGCCAGTGGACGACCAGCAGGCCGCTCGCCGCCCACAGCAGGGCCGGGTGCTCGTTCGACAGCAGGTACGCCGCCGCGATGCCGAGCGCCGCGAGCACGCCGAGCGCGGTCAGGTGGTCGGGCAGCACGCGGGCCGGCAGGCGCGCGGCGATCGCGGTCAGCACGCGCTGCTCGGGCGCCGCGAGCAGGAACGTCTTGTTGCGGGGTGCGTGGGCGGACGGTGCGGCCATCGCGGAACTTCCTCCGTTCTTGTCGACCATCGGTTGACAGCAGTCTAGCGCGTCTGTCGACCGTCGGTCAAGAGGACACTCCCCGTAGGGTGTCCGCGCATGAGCGACTGGGACAGCGTCCGCCGCCTTGAGGTCACGATCGAGGACTACGCGCTCGAGCGCCTGGAGCGGGACATCTCGAGCGGGTTCACCCGCGTCACGACGGTGATCCGCATGCGCGGCGCCGGCGAGGAGGGCGTCGGCGAGGACGTCGTCTACGACAACGAGGACCACGACGCGGCGCAGGCGACCGGGCCGGTCTTCCCGCTCCTCGGCCGCTGGACGCTGGAGGGGCTCTCCAACCACCTCGCCGGCCTCGACCTCTTCCCGGGCAAGGCGCCCCAGCGCGAGGTCGGCCGCCTGTACCGCCGCTACGCCTACGAGTCGGCCGCCCTCGACCTCGCGCTGCGCCAGGCCGGCACCTCGCTGCACGAGTACGTCGGCCGTGAGCCGCGGCCGCTCACGTACGTCGTCTCGCTGCGCCTCGGCGACCCGCCGTCGCTCGACCCGGTCACCAGCCGCCTCGAGCACTACCCGTCGCTGCGCTTCAAGCTCGACGCGACCGCCTCGTGGACCGACGACCTCGTCGCCGGCCTGGCACGGACCGGCGCCGTCGACTCGGTCGACTTCAAGGCCCACTACACCGGCACGATCGTCGACAACCCGCCCGACGTCGCGCTCTACCGCCGCGTGCTCGCCGCCCTCCCGGACGCCTGGATCGAGGACCCGCATCTCGAGGACGACGTCCAGGCACTGCTGAAGCCCCATCGCGACCGCATCACCTGGGACGCCCCGATCCACGGCATCGCCGACATCGAGGCGCTGCCGTACCGGCCGCGGATGGTCAACGTCAAGCCGTCACGGGTCGGCTCGCTGAAGGAGGTGTTCGCGACCTACGAGTACTGCGACGAGCGCGGCATCGGCATGTACGGCGGCGGCCAGTTCGAGCTCGGCCCCGGCCGCGGCCAGATCCAGCTCCTGGCGTCGCTCTACCACCCGGACGCGCCCAACGACGTGTCCCCCGCCGGGTTCCACGTCCCCCACCCGCCGCCCGGCCTGCCGGAGAGCCCGATGCCCCCGCAGGCCCACGAGCGCGGCTTCGGCTGGGGCTAGCGGAGGGGCGCCGCGCGGCGCCCCTCCGGACGAAGCGAGGGTCAGACCCGCTGGATGATCGTGCCGGTGCCGAGGCCGCCGCCGCAGCACATCGTCACGAGGCCGATCTCCTTGTCGGAGCGCTCCAGCTCGTGCAGCAGCGTCGTCAGCAGGCGCGCGCCGGTCGAGCCGAGCGGGTGGCCGAGCGCCATCGCGCCGCCGTTGACGTTGACGCGGTCCATGTCCGGCTCGAGCTCGCGGCGCCACGCGGCGACCACGGGGGCGAACGCCTCGTTGATCTCGATGAGGTCGAAGTCGTCGATCGTCATCCCGTTGCGCTCGAGCAGCTTGCGCGTCGCGGGGATAGGGCCCTCGAGCATCTTCACCGGGTCGCAGCCGACCGTCGTCTGGTCCATGATCCGCGCGCGCGGCGTGACGCCGAGCTGCTCGGCCTTCTCGCGCGACATCAGCAGCACCGCGGCGGCGCCGTCGGAGATCTGCGACGAGTTGCCGGCGGTGATCCGGCCGTCCGGCTTGAACGCCGGCTTGAGCTGCGCGAGCTTCTCGAGGCTCGTGTCCGGCCGGATGCCCTGGTCGGTGACGTAGGTGTCGCCGTTGACCTGGAACGGCACGATCTCGCGCTCGAAGCGGCCCTCCTCGGTCGCCCGGTGGGCGAGCTTGTGCGACCGGACGCCCAGCTCGTCGAGCTCGGACCGCGGGATCTCCCACTTCTCGGCGATCATCTCCGCGCCGAGGCCCTGGCCGACGATGTTGTGCTTGTCGAGGAGCTTCGGGGTCATCGCGCCGCCGTACTGCTGCTGCGTCTCGGCCGCGGCGGAGAACGGCAGGTGGCCCATGTGCTCGACGCCGGAGCCGATCACGACGTCGTGGATGCCCGCCGCGATGAGCGCGGCGCCGAAGTTCACCGCCTGCTGAGCCGAGCCGCACTGGCGGTCGACGGTCGTGGCGGCCGCCTCGATCGGCAGCCCCTCCTGCAGCCACGCGTTGCGCGCGATGTTGAAGCCCTGCTCGCCGAACTGCTGGACGCAGCCCGCGATGACGTCCTCCACCTCGGTCGCGTCGACGCCCGAGCGGTCCAGCAGCTCGGTGTAGCACTTGCCCAGCAGGTCGTTCGGGTGGGTGTCCTTGTAGTAGCCCTTCTCGCGATGGCCGCGCCCGATCGGCGTCCGGACGGCCTCGACGATGACGACCTCTCGACCTTGCTGGCTCATGTGGGTACCTCCGCAGTCGGTGACGGCGCTCGGTGACGCCTGCGTCACGAAATGTATCCTCCGGCCGCCTTGGCAGAGCGGCTGGGCATAGTCGGAGGTGGCGCGATCGCGTGCGGGATCGCGCGGGTGGCCGCTGAGCACGGCGACGTGGTGATGTGGGTGCGCTCCGAGGAGTCGGCGCGCCGCGTCAAGGCGCCCGAGGACGTCGCGGTGACCACCGACCTCGGCGAGCTGGCCGGCGCGGACGTCGTCGTCGAGGCGATCGCCGAGGACGTCGAGGCGAAGGCGGACCTGTACCGCCGGCTGCCCGCGCTCGACGGCGCGCTGCTGGCGACGACCACCTCCTCGCTCTCGGTCAACGAGCTGGCGGCGGCCAGCGGCCGGGCCGAGCGGTTCTTCGGCCTGCACGTCTTCAACCCCGTCCACAGGATGGAGCTGGTCGAGCTGGCGTTCCCCGACGCCGCGACGCCCGACACGCGCGAGCGCGCGCGGGCGCTGTGCGCGCACCTCGGCAAGACGGCCGTCGAGGTGCCCGACGTGCCCGGGTTCGTCGTCAACCGGCTCCTGTTCCCGTACCTGTTCAGCGCGGTCCGGCTGCTGGAGGAGACCGGCCTCGAGCCGGAGGCGGTCGACACCTGCATGAAGCTCGGCGCCGGCCACCCGATGGGGCCGCTGGCGCTGCTCGACCTGGTCGGCCTCGACGTCTCGATCGCGATCGGGGAGACGATCGGGGCGGAGATCCCGGCGCGCATCCGCTCGCTCGCGGCCGAGGGAGCGCTGGGGCGCAAGGCCGGGCGCGGGTTCTTCTCCTACGCCGCTTAACGGTCTTTAGCCCCGGTTCAGGTACGGGGGGAAACTCGACGGTGCGGGCGGAGAACCTTCGCAACCGCACCTCCTCCCAGAAGCAGACGACCGGCCCGCGACGCGGGCCGGTCGTCTGTCTGCCTGTCGGTGGACCCACCCCGATCCACCTGCTCTGGTGTGGCGCCGACGGCGTTCCGGCCCCGGCGCGCTATGTGCCTCGCCGTCCCACCGGCGAGGTGCACACGCTCCAACGGCGCGGCGCACGGAAACTTGCGGCGTCCCGCCGCAGCCGCTCCGGGTGGGGTCGGACATCCGTCCAATCGCTGACTTTGCGCTATAGGTCGATACAACTGCAAAAGGTTCTTTGCCACACTGCGGCGCATGGCATGGAACGCCCGGAGAGCCCGCGCCGCGCTGCTGGCCGCAGGAGCAATGACCGTCGCGATCGTGGCCGGCGCGCACGGCCAGACCGCGTCGCCGGCGACGGCGCAGACGACGCAGACGACGGTGGTCGCGGAGGCCGACGCGTTCGTCGACGCCGGGCGCCCGAACCGCAACTTCGGCTACGCGACGCGGCTCCACGTCGCCGCGTCGACGGAGCGGCGCTCGTACCTGCGCTTCGACGTCCCCGCGGTGGACGGCACGATCCGCCGGGCGGTGCTGCGCGTGCGGGTCGACGCCGGCAGCAGCCTCGGCTTCGACGTGCGCGGCGTCGGGAGCACGACGTGGTCGGAGGGCGGCGTGACGTATCGCACGGCGCCCGCGATGGCGACCA
>DASZEJ010000144.1:0-2644 GCA_035940955.1 Solirubrobacteraceae bacterium | reverse complement strand
GTAGGGGTCCTTCTTGCGGTCGCCGTTGGCGTCGACGCCGTACTGGCGCCAGGTGGCGGGCATGAACTGCATCCAGCCGACGGCGCCGGCGCTGGAGACGTTGAGGTTTCTGCCGTAGTCGGTCTCGATCTCGTTGATCGCGGCGAGGACCTCCCAGCGCACGCCGTACTCGATTCCGGCGGCCTGGTAGATCGACAGCAGGAACGGCGGGATCCGGAACTTGTCGATGAAGAAGTTCGGCACCCCGATCGGCGCCGCACCCGGAACGGCGATCGAGGTGGTGGGGTCGGCGGCGGTCGGCAGGCCTGCCTCGCCGGGGCGGGTGGAGCGCTCGCGGGCGGGGTCGCCGGCGGCGGCGGCGTTGCGGTCGCGGGCGGCGCGGCGGCGGGCGCGCTGCTGCCGCTCGCGGCCGGTCGTGCGCTGGCGCCGGGCGCCGTCGTCGGCGGCGGGCTGCTTGCCGCCGGGGTCCTGCTCGACGAGGTCGGGCTTGGGGGTCCAGCCGCCGGGCTGGGGGTCGAGCTGGGGTTGAGGTTGCGGCTCGGGCGGGAGCGGGGCGGGCGGTTGCGGTTGCGGTTGCGGTTGCGGTTCCGTTGGGGTTGCCGTCGCCCCGTCGGGCGCCGGCTCCTCCTCCTCGGCGATGGCGACGATCTGCTGCTCGTCGACGTCGGGGAAGTCGATCTTCCAGACGTCGGTCTGCGGCGGGACGTCGACCGTGAGCTCCAGGACGCGGCCGTCGGAGAGGGTGATCGAGAACGTGCGAACGTCGGCGTGCGCGCTCAGCACCGAGCCGCCGAGGGCGGCCGTGCAGACGCTGGCGAGGCCGGCGGCGAGCGCGGTGCGGGAACGCATCGACGCGCAACCCTCGCACTTGACGCGCCTCGTCGCAATACCGGTACCTCATCTGGCGTCCTTTGTCGGGGCGCTCCGGCGCGTTCCGTGCTTGTGAAAACTTTGTGACGAACCGGGTTCGTGGCGCCGCCCCGTCGGTCCCGTGCTCTAGCTTCGGTCCCGACATGACCGACCAGCCGCAGCGGTTGCGCGTAGCCGTCGTCGACATCGACTCGGGGTTCCTCCAGGTGCTCGGCAAGCGGATGGAGCGCGCGGGGTGGGAGATGCGGGTGCTGGGCGACGCGGTCCCGGCCGATGAGCTCGTCGGCCTGCGGGTGCACGCGGTCGTCGTGAACCTCGCGGCGCTCGGGTCGCGCGCGTGGGACTTCCTGGGCGAGCTGTGCGGCGAGCTGCCGGGGGTCGGCGTGGTCGTGTGCACCGGCCAGTCGTCGGTGGCGCAGCGCGTGCGCGGCCTCCGCCTGGGGGCGGACGACTGGGTGACGAAGCCCTGCCACGGACCCGAGGAGGTCATCGCGCGCGTCGAGGCCGTCGTCCGCCGTCGCCGCGCGGCCGGAGCGCCCGGCGGCTCCGAGCCGGTGCGGCACGGAGAGCTGACCATCCGCGCCGACCACTTCCAGGCCTACGCCGGCGAGCGCTCGCTCGACCTCACCCGGCGCGAGTTCGAGCTGCTCCAGCTCCTCGCGGCGGCCGAGGGCCGCGTCCTCCAGCGCGAGGACGTCTACCAGCGCGTCAGGGGCTACGCGATGGCCCGCGGCGACCGCAGCGTCGACGTCTTCGTCCGAAAGCTCCGGCAGAAGCTGGAGAGGGCCTCACCGTCGTGGACGTACATCCACACCCACTTCGGCGTCGGCTACCGGTTCGCGGCGGAGCCCGCTGCCGGCGCCTCGCCGCCGGAGGCGCCCGCTGCCGGCGCGCCGCTGCCGGAGGCGGCCGCGCCCGCGCCCGCTGCCGGCGCCTCACAGCCCGACCGGTCGGCCGCTCCGAGCGCCTCGCCGCCCGACGCGCGCGCCGCTCGGCCCGCCGCCGCGCCCCTCGGCGTGTCGTAGGCTGAGCGCGTGGGCCCGGCGCCGCGCAACATCCTCATCGTCCTGGCGATCGCGGCGGCGGTCTACGCGGTCCCGGGCGGCGGCACGGCGGCGGGCGTCGCGGGCGCCGTCGTCTCGATCGGGTTCGCCGTCGCGATCTGGTTCGCCCTCGTCTACGTCTACCGCAACTTCCGCACGACGATCTACGGCCTCGGCGACCGCCACCGCGGGATGCTCTACGGCGCGCTCGCGGCCATCCTCTTCCTCGGCGCCGCCGCGGACCGCTTCTTCGACACCGCCGCGGGCACCTTCGCGTGGTTCGCGATCCTCGCCGCCGCGGCGTACGCGCTGCTCGCGACGTTCCGCCACTGGCGCGAGTACGCGTAGCGCCCGGCGAGCGTCGCCGCCGGGGCCGCGCATCTCGACGTCTGACCGGCGCACTTTCGGCACAGTCCGTGACACCCGTGCAACGCCGGTCGCGGGAGCCTCGCGGGCGTGCCCCATCTCCCTCCGCTCCTCCGCTCCGAGCTCGGCCAGGCGACGGTCGAGCTGGTCGCCCTGCTGCCGATCATCGCGGTCGTCGCGCTCGGCGCCTGGCAGGTCGCGGTCGCCGGCCACGCCGTCTGGGCGGCGGGAGCAGCAGCGCGTGCGGGCGCTCGCGCTGAGGCCGTCGGAGCCGACCCGGACCGCGCCGCGCGCCGGCTGCTGCCGTCGCGCGTGCGGCGGTCGGCGACGGTGCGCGCGGGCGAGGACGGCGTGGTCCGCGTCGA
>DASZEJ010000143.1:0-18120 GCA_035940955.1 Solirubrobacteraceae bacterium | reverse complement strand
TCGACGCGGCGGCCGCCACGGCGGACGGCGCCCCCGCGCCGGACGCCTCGGCCGAGGCGGTCGAGCACGACCTGTCCGAGCTGACCGCGAAGGCTCAGCAGCGCGACGAGTACCTCGCGCTCGCGCAGCGCACGCAGGCGGACTTCGAGAACTTCCGCAAGCGCGCGACGCGCGAGCAGGGGCTCGCCGAGGGCCGTGGCGTGGCGAAGGTCGTGCGCGAGCTGCTGCCCGCGCTCGACAACCTCGAGCGCGCGCTGGCGGCCGCCGAGGGCCAGCCGAACGGCGGCGAGCACCACCTCGCCGAGGGGATCCGCCTCGTGCAGGCGGAGCTGGTCGCCGCGATGAACCGCGTCGGCGTCCAGGGCTACGCGCCGAAGGGCGAGCGCTTCGACCCGAACGTCCACGAGGCGATGGCCCAGCAGCCGGTCGACGGCGCGGAGAGCGGCACGATCGTCGAGGTGTTCCAGTCCGGCTACCGGCTGGGCGGCGACGTGATCCGCCCGGCCCGCGTGGTGGTGGCGGCGTAGGGCGATGGCTCAGAAGGACCTCTACAAGATCCTCGGCGTCGACAAGAAGGCGTCGGTCGACGAGATCAAGAAGGCGCACCGCAAGCTCGTGCGCCAGTACCACCCCGACCGCAACCCGGGCGACGCGAAGGCCGAGGAGCGGTTCAAGGAGGTCCAGGCCGCGTACGACGTCCTCGGCGACCCCGACAAGCGCAAGCAGTACGACCGCGGCGGCTTCAACCCGTTCGCGCAGGGCGGCGCGGGCGGTGCCGGCGGCATGGGCGGGTTCGACGCCGGGTCGTTCTCCGACATCCTCTCGAACCTGTTCGGCGGCGCCGCCCCCGGCGGCGGGCGCGCCCGCGGGGGCGCCGGCAGCGCCCGCGACGAGCGCGGCCGCGACGTCGAGGCCGAGGTGTCGCTGAGCTTCGAGCAGGCGATGGACGGCGCGCAGGTGTCGATCCAGGTCCCGATGTCGGCGACCTGCTCGACCTGCCGCGGCACCGGCGCCAAGCCGGGCACCGCGCCGAAGGTCTGCCCGCGCTGCCAGGGCCGCGGGGTCGAGTCCCAGGGGCAGGGGATGTTCTCGATCTCCACCCCGTGCTCGCAGTGCGGCGGCAGCGGGACGATCATCGAGCAGCCGTGCCCGACGTGCGCGGGCAGCGGCGCGACGCGCACGGTCAAGCGCTACCGCGTGACGGTCCCCGCCGGCGTGCGCGAGGGCAGCCGCATCCGCCTCGCCGGCAAGGGCGAGCCGGGGCGCAGCGGCGGGCCGCCCGGCGACCTGTACGTCGTCACCCGCGTCGCCGAGTCGCCCGTGTTCAAGCGCAAGGGCGACCACGTCGAGGTCGAGGTGCCGCTGACGATCCCCGAGGCGCTGCGCGGCGCCGAGATCGAGGTGCCGACCCTGCGCGGGCGCAAGAAGCTGCGCGTCCCGCCCGGCACCAAGCACGGCACCGTCCAGCGCCTGCGCGGCGAGGGGCCGCCGTCGCTCGGAGATCGGCCCGCCCGCCGCGGCGACATCCACTACCGCTTCGTGCTCGACGTGCCCGACGAGCTCGACCGCGAGCAGGAGAAGGCCGTCGAGCAGCTGTCCAAGGTCATGAACGGGAACCCGAGGGCGAGGTTGTTCGCATGAGCGCGCGACGCAGGACCACGCGCATCGAGGTCTCCGCCGACCGCGGCGTCTTCATGATCTCCGTCGCCGCGGAGCTGGCGGACATGCACCCGCAGACGCTGCGGATGTACGAGGCGCGGGGGTTGATCGAGCCGAAGCGCTCCCCGAAGGGGACGCGCCTGTACTCCTACAGCGACGTCGAGCGGCTGCGGCGCATCCAGGAGATGACCGCCGAGCTGGGCCTCAACCTGGCCGGCGTCGAGCGGGTGCTCGAGCTGGAGGGCCAGCTCGCCCGCGCCCGCCGCAAGGCCGAGGCGCTCGAGCGCGAGCTGGCCGAGACGCGGCGGGAGCTGGAGCTGGCGCGCCGCAAGCTGCGCGGCGAGATCGTGCCGTACCGCCGCGGCGAGGTCGTGCCGGTGCGCCGCGTGACGCGCACGTCCGCGGACGGCGCTTCGCCGCGGGTGCGCTGAGGGGCGCGCTCAGGCTTCCCGGCGGCGGCTACTGCCCGGTCGTCCGCGCGCCCTCGCGGGCCTCGTCGCGCGGCTCGCCCTCGCCGCCGCCCTGCTCGCTGCCGCCGGCGCCCGCGGCGCCCCCGGCCGTCATGCCGGAGGTCCCGCCGTCGCCCTGCGCCATCCGCTCGGCCTCGTGGCGGCCGGGGTGGTCGGGCGGCAGGTCGTGCGGGTTGATCTCGTCGTGGGCGTCGGGCGTGTCGCCGAGCGGCCGGCTCTCCTCGGCGGCGAGCGTCGGCAGGCCGCCCTCGGTGCTGTCGGCCGCCTTCGCGCGCGAGCCGGTGCCGAGCGTGCGGTACGCGAGCGCGACGACCGAGCAGATGACGGCGAGGATCGTGATCGGGATCGCGACCTCCGGCCCCATGGCGGCCCACGCGACCGCGATGACGACGACCGCTGCGAGCAGGCCGCCGGCGAGCGCGGTCGGGAACGTCGGGCCGGTGGAGCGGTTCGCGGAAGCCATGCCCGACGGCTACCCGCCTTGACCCGCCGCTGAACCCGGCTACAATCTCAGTCAATCCGACTGAGATTTCGTACCGAGACCGCATGAACACAGACCGCTTCACGATCAAGTCGCAGGAGGCCATCGCCGCCGCCGGCCGCCTGGCCGAGCAGCGCAACAACCCGCAGGTCACCCCCGAGCACCTGCTCGCCGTGCTGCTCGAGCAGGACGGTGGGATCGTGCCCTCCGTCCTCAACAAGCTCGGCGTCGCGACCGCCTCCGTCCGCGGCCCGCTGAGCGCCGCGCTCGACACGCTCCCGACGATGGGCGCCGGCGGCGAGGTCAGCGGGCAGCCGTCCTCCGAGCTCGTCCAGGTCCTCCGCGCCGCCGAGCACGAGATGCGCGAGCTGAGGGACGAGTACGTCTCCACCGAGCACCTGCTCCTCTCGCTCGCCGGCCACGGCTCGAAGGCCGGCGACGCCCTGCGCGCCGCGGGCGCCACGAAGGACGAGCTGCTCAAGGCGCTCGGGGACGTGCGCGGCGGCAAGAAGGTCACCGACCAGTCCCCCGAGGACAAGCTGCAGGCGCTCGAGAAGTTCGGCGTCGACCTGACCGAGCGCGCCGCCCGCGGCGAGCTCGACCCGGTCATCGGCCGCGACGACGAGATCCGGCGCGTCGTCCAGGTCCTCTCCCGCCGCACCAAGAACAATCCCGTCCTCATCGGCGAGCCCGGCGTCGGCAAGACCGCGATCGCCGAGGGCCTCGCCCAGCGGATCGTCTCGGGCGACGTGCCCGAGTCGCTGCGCGACCGCCGCGTCGTCGCGCTCGACATCGGCGCGCTGATCGCCGGCTCGAAGTACCGCGGCGAGTTCGAGGACCGGCTGAAGGCCGTCCTCAACGAGGTCAAGGAGGCCGGCGGCCAGGTCGTCCTCTTCATCGACGAGCTGCACACGATCGTCGGCGCGGGCGCCGCCGAGGGCGCGGTCGACGCCGCGAACCTCCTCAAGCCGATGCTCGCGCGCGGCGAGCTGCGCGCGATCGGCGCCACGACGCTCGACGAGTACCGCAAGCACGTCGAGAAGGACGCGGCGCTCGAGCGGCGCTTCCAGCCGGTCTACGTGAACGAGCCGTCGGTCGAGGACGCGATCGCGATCCTCCGCGGGCTGAAGGAGCGCTACGAGGTCCACCACGGCGTCCGCATCCAGGACTCGGCGATCATCGCCGCGGCGACCCTCAGCCACCGCTACATCGCCGACCGCTTCCTGCCCGACAAGGCGATCGACCTGATCGACGAGTCCGCCTCCCGGCTGCGCATCGAGATCGACTCGCTGCCGGTCGAGATCGACGAGGTCGAGCGCCGGATCATGCAGCTCGAGATCGAGCACACCTCGCTGGAGAAGGAGACGGACCCGTCGTCGCTCGACCGCCGCGAGGCGATCGAGCGCGAGCTCGCCGAGCTGCGCGAGCGCTCCGGCGAGATGAAGGCCCAGTGGCAGGCCGAGAAGGCGGCGATCCAGCACGTCCGCGAGCTGAAGGAGCAGCTCGACCACGCCAAGCACGAGGCCGAGGTGGCCGAGCGCGAGTCCGACCTGCAGCGCGCCGCCGAGCTGCGGTACGGCCGGCTGCCCGAGCTGGAGAAGGAGATCGCCGCGGCGGAGGAGCGCACGGACGGCGACACCGGCTTCCTCAAGGAGGAGGTCACGTCCGAGGACGTCGCCGAGGTCGTCGCCAAGTGGACGGGCATCCCGGTCAGCCGCCTCATGGAGGGCGAGGTCGAGAAGCTCGTGCACATGGAGGAGCGCCTGCACCGGCGCGTCGTCGGCCAGGACGAGGCCGTCGCCGCGGTGTCGGCCGCGCTGCGCCGCTCGCGCGCCGGGCTGTCGGACCCCGACCGCCCGATCGGCACCTTCCTGTTCCTCGGCCCGACCGGCGTCGGCAAGACCGAGCTGGCCCGCGCGCTGGCCGAGTTCATGTTCGACGACGAGCAGGCGATGGTCCGCATCGACATGTCCGAGTACATGGAGAAGCACTCCGTCTCGCGGCTCGTCGGCGCGCCCCCCGGCTACGTCGGCTACGACGAGGGCGGCCAGCTGACCGAGGCGGTGCGCCGCCGGCCGTACAGCGTCGTCCTGCTCGACGAGGTCGAGAAGGCGCACAACGACGTCTTCAACGTGCTGCTCCAGGTCATGGACGACGGGCGCCTGACCGACGGCCAGGGCCGCACGGTCGACTTCAAGAACGTCGTGCTGATCATGACCTCGAACATCCCGGGCGGGGCCGCGGGCGCCGAGGCGCACTTCCGCCCCGAGTTCATCAACCGCCTGGACGACATCATCGAGTTCCACGCGCTCACCCGCGAGCACCTGCGCCACGTCGTCGAGCTGCAGGCCGAGCGCGTGCTCGCGCGCGTCGCCGGCCGCGGGATCACGGTCACGCTCACCGACGCCGCGATGGAGCTGCTGGGCGACCTCGGCTACGACCCGACGTACGGCGCCCGCCCGCTCAAGCGGGTCATCGCCAAGCAGCTCGTCGACCGCCTGGCGATGGCGATCCTCGAGGGCGAGTTCCGCGAGGGCGACGTCGTGCAGGTCGACGCGGGGGACGGCGAGCTGGTGTTCACGAAGGGCGTCGTGCCGGTCGGCGAGCCGGCCGTCTCGCTCTAGGCACCGAACGCTCGACGTCCGATCCGAACCAGCACGTCAACCCCAGCGCCAGGGAGCGCGCCGTCTGCGCCAGGCCGATACGACCGTTCCGCTGATGCGCGGAGGGGCCCGCAGAAAGCGGGCCCCTCGCGATGCCGATGGCGCTCATAGAGCTCCCAAAGGCCGGTTCAGTAGGTTCAAATGTAATACGAGTCGAACCGGTCTCGCCAGTTGGCGTAAATCCATGCAAAAACTCCTGCAGACACGCGCAAACGCTCTGCAGGACACCGCTCGCACGAATCGGGAACGCCGCAATTTGCGGCGTTCGCTTGTCTGTAGGGATCAATTTGGAATGAAAGTCGACTCCCACGCGCGGAAGTCGTGCGGCGCCATGGCTAGAATTCTCGCCGCGCGAAGATATGTGCCCGTAGCTCAACGGTAGAGCGCCCAAAGGCCGGTTCAGCCGAGAGGAGATCCGGGGTTCAATTCCCCGGCGGGCACGCCACACGGCGATCCTGAGCGACCCCTCCGCGAGCCGTTCGGAGTTCCACGTCGGCTCGGTATGGGCCACTGAAGGCCGGCCGTCTCGCTCTAGGGCGCGGGCATGGTTGGATACCGGCCATGCCCACGTTCATCATGCTCTCGACGCTGACCCCCGAGGGCGTCCAGACGGTCAAGAACAACCCGACGCGGATCAAGGAGGTCAACCGCGAGCTCGAGCAGCTCGGCGCGACGGTCAAGGCGCAGTGGGCGACGCTCGGCCACTACGACTTCGTCAACGTCGTCGAGGCGCCCGACGAGCAGACGATGGCCCGCGTGTCGCTCGAGCTGGGCTCGCGCGGTACGACGCGGTTCGAGACGATGTCGGCGATCCCGATCGACGACTTCATCTCGTCGCTCTGAACGTCCTCGTCATCGGGTCGGGCGGGCGCGAGCACGCGATCGTCCGGGCGCTGCGGCGCTCGCCGTCCGTGCGCGACGTGGCCTGCGCGCCGGGGAACGCCGGCATCGCCCGGGACGCGCGGCTGCTCGACGTCGGGGCGGAGGACGTGGACGGCGTGGTGCGCGCCGCGCGCGACGAGCGGGCCGACCTCGTCGTCGTCGGCCCGGAGGCGCCGCTCGTCGGCGGCGTGGTCGACGCGCTGCAGGCCGAGGGGATCCGCGCGTTCGGCCCGACCGCCGCCGCCGCGCGGCTGGAGGGCTCCAAGGCGTTCGCCAAGGAGGTCATGCGCGACGCCGGCGTGCCGACCGCGGCGTACCGGACCGTCCGCACCGTCGAGGAGGGCATGGCGGCGGTCTCGCGCTACCCGGTGGTCGTGAAGGCCGACGGCCTGGCCGCCGGGAAGGGCGTGGTCGTGGCCGAGGACGAGGCGGCGGCCCGGGCCGCGCTCGAGGCGTTCCTCGTCGAGCGGCGGTTCGGCACCGAACGGGTGGTGGTCGAGGAGCACCTGGCCGGCGAGGAGCTGTCGCTGCTGGCGCTGTGCGACGGCGAGCGCGCGGTCGCCATGGCCCCCGCACAGGACTACAAGCGGATCTTCGACGGCGACCGCGGGCCGAACACCGGCGGGATGGGGGCGTACTCGCCGGTCCCGGGCGTCGACGTCGACGGCATCCTCGCCGCGGTCCACCAGCCGGTGGTCGACCTGCTGCGCGAGCGCGGGACCCCGTTCCACGGCGTCCTCTACGCGGGCCTCATGCTGACCGCCGACGGCCCGCGCGTGCTCGAGTACAACGTCCGCTTCGGCGACCCCGAGACCCAGGCCGTCCTCCCCCGGCTGCGGTCCGACCTCGGCGCGGTGCTCCGTGCGGCGTGCCAGCCCGGCGGCCTGCAGGGCGTCGAGCTGGAGTGGGCGGACGACTGGGCGGTCACCGTCGTGCTCGCGAGCGCCGGCTACCCGGAGTCGGCGTCGAAGGGCGACGCGATCGAGGGGCTCGACGCGGTCCCCGACGGCGTCGAGGTCACCCACGCCGGCACGGCGGCGCGCGACGGCGCGATCGTCACCGCCGGCGGGCGGGTCCTGAGCGTCACCGCGCTGGGCCCCGACGCCGCTGCCGCCCGGGACGCGGCCTATGCTGCCGCCGACCGGATCACCTTCGAGGGCAGGCAGCTGCGGCGGGACGTCGCGCTGCGGGCCGTGGAGCGCGCATGAGCGAGCACTTGCCGGCGGCGGCTGCCGTCGAGCCCCTGACCGAGACCGAGACCGCCGACCTCGAGGCGCTGGAGGAGGGCGCCCCGCGGGTCGGGATCATCATGGGGTCGAAGTCCGACATGGAGACGATGGAGAAGGCCGGCGCGGTGCTGGAGGAGCACGGCGTCCAGCACGAGATCCGCGTCATGTCGGCGCACCGCGACCCCGAGGTGGTCGCCGAGTACTGCAAGAACGCGCGCATGCGCGGGCTGAAGGTCATCATCGCCGGGGCGGGCCTGTCGGCCGCGCTGCCGGGCGTCGCGGCCGCGCACACCGACCTGCCGGTGATCGGCGTGCCGCTGACGAGCCGCATGAGCGCGGCGGGCGGGCTGGACGCGCTGCTGTCGGTGGCGCAGATGCCGCCGGGGGTGCCGGTCGCGTGCGTGGGGCTGGACAACCCCCGCAACGCCGCGCACCTCGCGCTGCGCATCCTCTCGGCGTGAGCCTGCGCGCGATCTCGCCGCTCGACGGCCGCTACGCCCGGCAGGTCGCCGAGCTGGCGGACCACGTCTCCGAGTGGGCGCTGATCCGCGCGCGCGTGCGGGTGGAGGTCGAGTGGCTGCTCGTCCTCGCGCCGCGGCTCGACCCCGGGCCGCTGCGCGCGGTGGTCGAGGGCTTCTCCGACGCCGACGCCGAGGCGGTCAAGGCGATCGAGCGGCGCACGAACCACGACGTGAAGGCCGTCGAGTACTTCCTGCGCGACCGCGTGCCGGCCGAGGTCCGCGAGCTCGTCCACTTCGGCCTCACCTCGGAGGACGTCAACAACCTCGCGTACGCGCTCATGCTGCGCGACGCCGTGGGGTCGGTGTGGCGGCCGGCGGCGCTCGAGCTGGTGGACGGCGTCGCGGCGCTGGCGGAGGCGACGCGCGCCGTGCCGCTCCTCTCCCGCACGCACGGCCAGCCGGCCACGCCCACGACGTTCGGCAAGGAGATGGCGGTCTTCGTCGCGCGCTGGCGGCGCCAGCTCGACCAGCTCGACCGGCAGGAGTACCGGGGCAAGCTCAACGGCGCGGTGGGGACGTACGGCGCGCTCGCCGTCGCCCGGCCGGAGGTCGACTGGGAGGACGTCTCGCGGCGGTTCGTCGAGTCGCTCGGGCTCACGTGGGCGCCGCTGACCACCCAGATCGAGCCGCACGACTGGATCGCCGAGCTGTTCGCGCTGCTCGCCCGCTTCGACGCGATCCTGATCGACTTCGACCGCGACGTGTGGGCGTACGTCTCGCGCGGGCTGGTGCGCCAGCGGCCGGTCGCCGGCGAGGTCGGCTCCTCGACGATGCCCCACAAGGTCAACCCGATCGACTTCGAGAACAGCGAGGCGAACGCGGGCGTGTCGGCGGCGCTGGCGCTGCACATGGCGCAGGCGCTGCCGGTCTCGCGGCTGCAGCGCGACCTGAGCGACTCGTCGCTGCTGCGCAACGTGGGCGTGGTCGTCGGGCACTCGCTGCTCGCGGTGCGCAGCGCGCTGCGCGGCCTCGGGAAGATCGAGGTCGACGAGGCGGCGCTGGCGGCCGAGCTGGACGGCGCGTGGGAGGTGCTCGCCGAGGCGGTCCAGACCGTCATGCGCAAGCGCGGCGGCGAGGACCCCTACGACCAGCTCAAGGCGCTGACGCGCGGAGCGGGCATCGACCGCGACCGGCTGCGCGAGTTCGTCGCCTCCGCGGACATCGACGAGGAGGACCGCGAGCGGCTCCTCGCCCTCACCCCCGCGCAGTACGTCGGGCTCGCCGAGCGGCTCGTCGACCACCTGCGGCGGGGTTGAGGGGGGCGCCGGCGGGCCCGCGCCCGCGCGCGCCGCTGCCGCCGCTCCCCCGCGCGCCCTACCGCGCCCGCAGCACGACGTTCACCCGCGTCCCCGTCGCCACCCGCGTCCGCGCCGGGATCGACTGGCGCTTGACGCGCGAGTAGCGCCCGCTCGGGAACCGGCGCCGCGTGGTGAGGCCGAGCCGGCACCCCGCGGCCTCCAGCGCCCGCCGCGCCGCGGTGCGGCTCAGCCCGAGCAGCCGCGGCACGCGGCAGAACGCGCCCGGCTGCACGACCGCCCGCCGCGGCCGCACGTCGAACTCGACCTCGGCCGTGTTGTTCGCGGGGTTGGGGTCGGGCGTCGAGCTGTCGGCGGCCGTCGTCAGCGTCTTCACCCCGGTCGCGACCGCCCGCACGACCGCGACGACCTGGCCGGTCCCTCCGGCGGGGATCGCCGGCAGCGTGCAGTCCAGCGGCGAGCCCTGCGCGCAGCCGCCGCTCGACGGCGTCGCGGACAGGAGCTGGAGGCCGGGCGGCAGCGCCGCGGTCACCCGCACGTCGCGCGCGAGGCTCGTCCCGGCGTTGCGCACGTTGATCGCGATCACGTTCACGTCGTCGCGCTCGACCTCCCGCTCCACCGGCACCTGGGTCACCAGCAGGTCGGCCGAGCACTCCTGCGCGGTCCGGGTCGGGTCGTCGGGGCAGCGGTCCTGGGTCTCGTCGCCGTGCGCGTCGCCGTCGGCGTCCGGCTCGAGCGTCGCCGCGACGTTGAGCCGGCCGCCCGAGGTGCCGGCCAGCGTGACCTCCGGATCGCTCGCGCCCGGGCTCGAGCCCGTCGCCGTGACGTCGCTCGACCCGCCGCCGGGAACCAGGCAGTTCGGCAGGTCGGCGCTCGTCGACAGCCCGAGCACGTCGCCCGGCTGCACCGGCACCCGCACGGGCGCCGCGACGATCCCGCTGCCCGCCGCGACGGGGGCCGACGCCAGCACGGCGTACGCGTTGCCGCCCCGCGGCCGGAGGACGTGCAGCCGGACGCCCGCCACCGGCGCCGCCGTCCGCAGCTGGGTGATCACCCCGTACAGCTCGACGGTGTAGCGCGGGGCGGCGGAGGCGACCTGCGCGCGCGCCGACCCGGCGCTGCACGACCCCCCGCCCGTCCCGGTCTGGCCGAGCGTCGCGGCGGCGGAGGCTGGGGCGGGCGCCGCGAGCGCGGCGGCGGCGAGCACGGCGAGCACGGCGAGGCTGAGGCGGGCGGGCAAGGCGATCCTCCGGGACTTGCGTGGGGCGCGGCGACGAATGGAACACCGTTGCGCGGACGGCGATGCGGCGCCCCCGCCGCGCGCCTCGCGATGTCGACATAACCCGTTGGTAGCCTCCGGTCGGTGACCACCGCACTCACCGAGCTCCCCCTCCTCGCGTCCGGGAAGGTGCGCGAGATGTACGACCTCGGCGACCGTTTGCTCATGGTCGCCTCGGACCGGATCTCCACCTACGACGTCGTCCATCCGAACCCGATCCCCGACAAGGGCAAGGTGCTGACCGGCCTGTCGGTCTTCTGGTTCGCGAAGACCGGGCACATCGTCCCGAACCACTTCGTGTCGGCGACCGACGGCGTGCCGGAGGAGGCGCGCGGGCGCGCGATCGTCGCCCGCAAGCTGCGGATGCTGCCGGTCGAGTGCGTCGTGCGCGGCTACATCACCGGCTCGGGCTGGAAGGACTACCAGGCGACCGGCAAGGTCTCGGGCATCGAGCTGCCCCCCGGCCTGCAGGAGTCCGAGAAGCTCCCGACGCCGATCTTCACGCCGTCGACCAAGGCCGACGAGGGCCACGACGAGACCGTCGACTTCGACCGCGCGGCCGAGCTGGTCGGCGACCGCGACCTGATGGCCCGCCTGCGCGACGTCTCGATCGCCCTCTACTCCTTCGCCGCCGACCACGCGCGCGAGCGCGGGGTGATCGTCGCCGACACGAAGTTCGAGTTCGGCCTGGACGACGGCGGCGAGCTCGTGCTCGGCGACGAGGTGCTGACGCCGGACTCCTCGCGCTTCTGGCCCGCCGACGGCTACGCGCCCGGCCGCTCGCAGCCGAGCTTCGACAAGCAGTACGTCCGCGACTGGGCGTCCTCCACCGGGTGGGACAAGGCCCCGCCGGCGCCCGAGGTCCCGGCCGACGTGGTCGACCGCACCCGCGCGCTCTACGTCGAGGCGTACGAGCGCATCACCGGCGAGCCGTTCGACGCGTGGCTGCAGAGGACCGCGTGACGCGCGTCCGCGTGCTGGTCCGGCCGAAGCAGGGCATCCTCGACCCGCAGGGCCAGGCCGTCGAGCAGGCGCTCCCGGCGCTGGGGTTCAGCGGCGTCAGCAACGTCCACGTCGGCCGGCTGGTCGAGCTGGACGTCGACGACCCGGCCCAGGTCCCGGCGATGTGCGAGAAGCTGCTCGCCAACCCGCTGATCGAGGAGTACGAGGTGGTCCCGGGATGACGACGTTCGGCGTCGTGCGCTTCCCGGGCTCGTGCGACGAGGTCGACGCGCTGCAGGCCGCCCGGCGCGTCGGCGACGCCAAGCTCCTCTGGCACAAGGACCGCGACCTGCACGGGGTCGACGCGGTGATCGTCCCCGGCGGCTTCTCGTACGGCGACTACCTGCGCGTCGGCGCGATCGCCCGGTTCTCCCCGGTGATGGAGTCGGTCGCCGAGTTCGCTCGCGCGGGCGGGCTCGTGCTCGGCATCTGCAACGGCTTCCAGGTGCTGTGCGAGGCGGGGCTGCTGCCGGGCGCGCTGCTGCCGAACCTCGAGCGGCGTTTCATCTGCCGCCAGCTCGGGATCGAGGTCGTCACCGACCGCACCGCGTGGACCGCCGCGTGCGAGCCGGGCGAGGTGCTCTCGATCCCCGTCAAGCACACCAGCGGGCGCTACTACGTGCCCGAGGACCAGCTGCCCGACGTCAACGTCGTCTTCCGCTACGCGAACGACGGCAACCCGAACGGCTCTACGAACGACATCGCCGGCGTCGCGAACGCCGAGGGCAACGTCGTCGGGCTCATGCCGCACCCCGAGCACGCGGTCGACGCGCTCACCGGCTCGACCGACGGGCTGAGGCTGTTCGAGAGCGCGGTCCGTGAGCGCGTCCCCGCCTAGCGCGGCGCTCCCGACCGCCGAGGACGCCCTCGCGCTCGGCCTCACGCGCGCCGAGTACGACCTCATCGTCGGCAAGCTCGGCCGCCCGCCCAACCAGGTCGAGCTGGCGATGTTCTCGCTGCTGTGGAGCGAGCACTGCGCCTACAAGCACTCCAAGAAGCTGCTGCGCACGCTGCCCACCGAGGGGCCGCGGGTCGTCATGGGGCCGGGGGAGAACGCGGGCGCGGTCGACGTCGGCGACGGCCTGGCGATCGCCTTCAAGGTCGAGTCGCACAACCACCCGAGCGCGGTCGAGCCGTTCCAGGGCGCCGCGACCGGCGTCGGCGGCATCCTGCGCGACGTCTTCGCGATCGGCGCGCGGCCGATCGCCGTGCTCGACTCGCTGCGCTTCGGCGAGCCGTCCTCGCCCCGCTCGCGCTACCTGCTCGACGGCGCGGTCAGCGGCATCGGCCACTACGGCAACTCGATCGGCGTGCCGACGGTCGGCGGCGAGGTCTACTTCGAGGGCCCGTACGAGCAGAACTGCCTCGTGAACGCGATGGCGCTGGGGCTCGCCGAGGCGTCCCGGCTGATCCGCAGCGCGGCCGCCGGGGTCGGGAACGTGCTCGTGCTGTTCGGCGCGTCGACCGGGCGCGACGGGATCGGCGGGGCGTCGGTGCTCGCGAGCGCCGAGTTCGGCGAGGCCGACGAGGACAAGCGCCCGAGCGTCCAGGTCGGCGACCCGTTCGAGGAGAAGAAGCTGCTCGAGTGCTCGCTGGAGCTGCTCGACCGCGGGCTGCTCGTCTCGCTGCAGGACCTCGGCGCGGCCGGCCTGACGTCGAGCGCCTCGGAGATGGCGTCCAAGGGCGGCGTGGGGGTGGAGGTCGACGTGGCGCGCGTCCCGCTGCGCGAGCCCGACCTCGAGCCGTTCGAGGTCATGGTGTCCGAGTCGCAGGAGCGGATGCTGTGCGTCGTCGAGCCCGAGCGGGTGGCCGAGGTGCTCGCGGTGTGCGAGAGGTGGGACGTCCACGGCACGGCGATCGGCACGGTGACGGACACCGGGCGCGTGGTCGTGCGCGACGGCGACCGCGTCGCCGGCGACATGCCGGTCGCGGCGCTCGTCGACGACTGCCCGCTGTACGACCTCGACCCGGTGCGGCCGACGCAGCCGCTCTACCCGGCGCCGCGGCGCACGCTCGACCCGGGCGCGGGGCCGAGGGAGACGCTGCTCGCGCTGCTCGCGTCCCCCAACCTCGCCTCCCGGCTGCCGCTGTTCCAGCAGTACGACTGGATCGTGCAGTCGCGCACGGTCCGCCGGCCGGCCGAGGCCGACGCGGCCGTGCTGCGCCTGCCGAACGGGCGCGCGGTGGCGACGTCGATCGACGGCAACGGGCGCAAGGTCGCGTGTGACCCGTACAACGGGACGGTCTGGAACGTGCTCGAATGCGCGTCGAACCTCGCGTGCGCGGGCGCCGAGCCGCTCGGCACGACGAACAACCTCAACTTCGGCAACCCCGAGAAGCCGCACGTCGCGTGGCAGCTCACCGAGGCGGTGCGCGGGCTCGGCGACGCCTGCCGGGCGCTCGACGCGCCGATCGTCGGCGGCAACGTCTCGCTCTACAACGAGGCGGCCGACGGCCCGATCTACCCGACGCCGGTGGTGGGCATGGTCGGCGAGGTGCCCGACCCCGCGCGGGCCGGGCGGCTGGGGTTCGCGCGCGAGGGCGACGCGGTCGGCGTGGCCGGCCCGTTCCGCCCGCACCTCCCGGGGTCGGAGGTCGCCAAGCTGCGCGGCGAGCCGCTGCCCGACGGCCTGCCCGCCGCCGACGTCGCGGCGGTGCGCGCGGCGCAGGAGGCGATCCGCGACGCGGTGCGCGCGGGCGAGCTGTCGAGCGCCCACGACGTGGCGGAGGGCGGGCTGCTCGTCGCGGTGGCGGAGTGCTGCCTGGCCGGGGACGTGGGGGCGGTGCTGGAGCTCGGCGAGGCGGCCGCCCCCTCCGTCGAGCGCGACCGGCTCCTCTTCGGCGAGTCCCCCGGCGGGTTCGTCGTCTCCGGCCCGGGGGACGCCCTGCGCCGCCTCGGCGAGCGGGTCGAGCTGGACGTGCTCGGCCGCGTCGGCGGCGACGCGCTCGACGTGACGGTCGGCGGCGAGCGGGTCGCAGTCGCGCTGGCCGACCTGCGCGAGGCGCACGGCGCGCTCGCGCCGCTCTTCCCCTAGGCCAGCAGCTTGAGCGGCAGCCGGCGGTGCTCGCCGGCGCGGTACTCGAGCTCGATCTCGTCGCCGATCGCGCCGGCGCCGGCCGGCTGGGCGACGAGGAACTCGCCGCCCGGGCGCGGCCGGACGGCCTGGCCGGCGACGACCACGCGGGTGACGCCGGCGCGCACGATGCCGCCGACGAGCCGCGGGGCGCCCCGGCCGGCGCTGCGGACCTGCAGCGAGACGTCGTGGTCGCCCGCGCCCAGGCACTTGCCGCGCCGCGTGAGCCCCTCGGCGAGCGACGCGCCCGGCAGGCCGAGGACCCGCGGGCCCCTGGCGGTCAGGGTCCCGAGCCCGTGGCAGTGGCGCCCGCGCCGGTCGCGGTAGGTGACGAGGGCGAAGGGGGCGAAGCCCGGATAGGTCACCGTCATGGCGACGCGGGCGCTGCTCACGGCTGGGCCGGTGTCGACGCGCTCCTCCTCGCCGCACGCGGCGAACGCGGCGGCTGCGATGATCGCCGCCCCGGCGGCTCCGACGCTGCGCAGGAGGCCCACGGACGGGATGATCGGCCCGGACGGTGCGCGGTTGAGGTTCGCGCGCGCGAGATGGACGCTTCGGCCGCGCGGCGCCGGGCGTCCAGATTCGTTCGCCGCCGATCGACCCGCTACCGTTGTGCGCGGCCGGCAAATGACGCTCGATCCCCGAGAGCTCGACCCGCGCGACGGGCCTCGCGACGAGTGCGGCGTGTTCGGTGCCTATGCCCCTGGGCACGACGTCGCGCGACTCGCGTACTTCGCCCTGTACGCGCTCCAGCACCGCGGTCAGGAGTCCGCGGGCATCGCCAGCTGCGATCGCGGCGGGCACATCATGACCCTGCGCGAACGCGGCCTCGTCAACCAGGTGTTCGACGAGCAGAAGCTGCGCACGCTCGGCGGCGAGCTGGCGATTGGCCACGTCCGCTACTCGACGACGGGCTCGGACGCGTGGGAGAACACCCAGCCCGTCTACCGCTCGGACCACCACCAGCTCGCGCTCGCCCACAACGGCAACCTGATCAACGCGGTCGCGCTCCACTCCGAGCTGCGCCAGCAGGGCGTGCGGTTCCAGTCGACGTCGGACTCGGAGATCCTCGCCGCGATGCTCGCCAACCACCCGGCCGAGCACGTCGAGGACGCGGTCGCGGACGTCATGCCGCGGGCGCACGGCGCGTACTCGACGGTCGTCATGACCAAGGACCGCGTCGTCGCCTTCCGCGACCCGTCGGGGCTGCGGCCGCTCGCGCTGGGGATGATCGGCGACCGCTACTGCGTGGCCTCCGAGTCGTGCGCGTTCGACATCATCGGTGCGACGTACCTGCGCGACGTGCTCCCCGGCGAGGTCGTGACCCTCGACGAGCGCGGCATCCGGACGAAGATCGCCGTCGACGGCGAGCGCGCGGCGTTCTGCGTGTTCGAGTACATCTACTTCGCGCGGCCCGACTCGCGCATGAACGGCACGCTGCTGCAGGCCGCCCGCGGCCGGATGGGGGAGGTCCTCGCGCGCGAGGCGCCGGCGCCGGGCGCCGACCTCGTGATCGCGGTGCCGGACAGCGGCAACGCCGCGGCCCGCGGGTTCGCGCGGGCGGCGGAGCTGCCGCAGGACGACGGGCTCATCAAGAACCGGTACGTCGCGCGGACGTTCATCCAGCCGGGCCAGGAGCTGCGCAAGCACGGCCTGCGGATGAAGTTCAACCCGCTGCCGGAGATCGTCGGGGGCAAGTCGATCGTCGTCGTCGACGACTCGATCGTGCGCGGCAACACGACGCGGCAGATCGTGGGGATGCTGCGGGGCGCGGGCGCGCGCGAGGTCCACATGCGGATCTCCGCCCCGCCGATCAAGCACCCGTGCCACTACGGCGTCGACATGTCGACGCGCGAGGAGATGATCGCCCACGGCCGCTCGGTCGAGGAGATCGCGACCGAGCTCGGCTGCGACTCGCTCGCGTACCTGTCGCTCGGCGGCGTCTACGAGGCGATCGGCGGCACGCGCGACACCCACTGCGACGCCTGCTTCACCGGCGAGTACCCGCTGGAGGGCACCGACGACGCCCGCGGCAAGTTCGCGTTCGAGGACGCCGAGCTGCCGCTGGCTCGGGTGTAGCGGGCCGAGCGGGCGCGCTGTCGGGCCGCCGCTCGCTCGGGTCTAGCGGGCCGCCGTTCGCACGACGCGCAGGCCGCCCGCGGACGCCGCGTCGAGCGCGCGGATCGCTGCGCCGCGCACCTCCGGTGGCCCGGAGGCTCCTCGCACCTCGGCCGCGCGGGCCGAGCCCGTGCCCGGCCGGCCGTCGTAGTCGCGCGACTCGGCCACGATCAGCGCGAAGACGAGCGACGCCGCGAGGGCGGCGGCCGCCGCGAGCAGCACGAGCCGGGCCGAGAGCGGGTGGGTCACGGACTGCACCATCCCCGTGCCGGTTTGCGCCGAAACTGCCTCGACACGCCGGAAAGAGCGCTGATGCGACGGGTTTGCGGCCGGTGGCGCCGCTAACGTCGCTCCTCCGTCATGGATCCCCGGATCGAGCTCCAGCGCCGCTTCGGCTTCGCCGACTTCCGCCCCGGCCAGCGGGAGGCGGTCGAGGCCGTGCTGGCGCCCGAGCCGCCCCGCGACGTGCTGGTCGTGATGCCGACCGGGGCGGGAAAGTCGCTGTGCTACCAGCTGCCCGCGCTGATGCGCGACGACCTCACGGTCGTCGTCTCGCCGCTCGTCTCGCTGATGCAGGACCAGGCCGAGGCGCTCGAGCGCGCCGCGCCCGGGTCGGTCGCGCTGGTCAACGCGCAGCGCGACGCCGACGCGAACCGGCTCGCGGTCTCGCGCGCGGTGCGCGGCGAGCACAAGCTGCTGTACGTGGCGCCCGAGCGCTTCTCGTCGCCCGGCTTCCTGGAGCAGCTGCGCGACGCGCGCGTCGGCCTGTTCGTGGTCGACGAGGCGCACTGCGTGTCGCAGTGGGGCCACGACTTCCGGCCCGACTACTTCCGGCTGGCCGACGCCGCGCGCTGGCTGGGCGCGCGGGCGATCGTCGCGTCGACCGCGACGGCCACGCCGCAGGTCGCCGTCGACATCGCGCAGCGGCTCCGGCTGCGCGACCCGGTCCGCGTCGCCACGGGGTTCGACCGGCCGAACCTCTCGTTCGCGGTCGTCCCGTGCAAGTCGCGCGCCGACAAGGAGCGGCGGCTGGTCGCGGCGCTCGAGCGCGAGGGCGCGCTGCCGGCGATCGTCTACGCCGGCACGCGGGCACGGACGGCCGAGCTGGCCGAGCGGCTGCGGTCGGCGCTCGGGCGGGACGTGCTCGCCTACCACGCCGGGCTGGGGCGCGACGCGCGGGCCGACGCGCAGCGGCGGTTCATGTCCGGCGAGGTCGACGTCGTCGTCGCGACCAACGCGTTCGGCATGGGCGTCGACAAGGCCGACGTGCGCACGGTCGCGCACGAGGCGGTGCCCGGCTCGGTCGAGGCCTACTACCAGGAGGCCGGGCGCGCGGGCCGCGACGGCGCGCCCGCCCGCTGCCTGCTCTTCGCCGAGGGGCGCGACAAGGGCCTGCACGTGTTCTTCATCAACCGCGGCGAGGTCAAGGACAAGGACGTCGAGCGGGTCGCGCGCACGCTCACGCGCGCGGCGGTCGAGGGGCGCT
>DASZEJ010000142.1:0-6781 GCA_035940955.1 Solirubrobacteraceae bacterium | reverse complement strand
GCCGGCCCGACGGTCGCGAGCTGGTCGGCGAGGCGTCGGACGATCGTGGTGCCCTCCCACGGCAGCGTCGCGGCCGGGCGGCCGTCCTCGCCGGGGGCCGTCGCGAGGAGGATCGCGGTCGTGACGTCGCGCGGCGCGGGCGCCGGGCCGGGCGGGGCCGCCGGCGCGCCGGCGGCGCGCTCGCTGACGCCGGTGGTCATCGCTCCGCGCCCTCGTTCACACCCGGCAACCTAGCCGGGGCCACGCCGAGCGAGTCGAGCAGCGCGTCCCACAAGCGGCCGATCTCGCCGACCTCGTAGGCGGCCGCCTTGCGCAGCGCCGCGGCGCCGTACCGCGCGCGCCGCTCGGGGTCCCGCATGAGCGCGACGAGCGCGTCCGCGAGCGCCCCGACGTCCTCCGGCGGCACGAGCACCCCGTCGATCCCGTCGCCGACGATCTCGCTCGGCCCGCGCGGGCAGTCGTAGCTCACGACCGGCAGCCCCTTGCTCATCGCCTCCACGATGACCATCCCGAACCCCTCGAACCGCGAGCTGAGCACGAAGATCGACCCCTCCGCCAGCTCCTCTCCGAGCCGCCGCGTCGGCCCCATGAGCAGCGCCGACCCGTACAGCTCCAGGTCGAGGACCTGCCGCCCGAGCGCCGCCCGCTCCGGCCCCGAGCCGTAGATCCGCAGCTGCCACCCGGGCTCGGACCGCACCGCCCGCGCGAACGCCGCGATCAGCAGGTCGAACCCCTTCTGCCGCGTCAGCCGCCCCGCCGCGACGACCACCCGCGCCGCCGGGTCGGCGACGCCGCCCCCCAGCGGCGGCACCGCGTTCGGGATCCGCACGACGCGCGAGCCCGGGCCGAGCAGCGCGGCGTAGTCGCGGCGGTCGTCCTCGTTGAGCGTCGTGATCGCGTCGAGCCGCCCGTAGTGCCGGCGCATCGCCCGCGCCAGCCCCGGCCGGTGGGAGTGGAAGTTCATGTGCTCCTGGCCGATCGTCACCACGCCGGGCGCCGCGAGCTGCGCGACGAGCTCGTTGAAGCCCGCGCGCGTCGTCACGACGACCCCCGAGCGCGTCGCCCGCAGCCAGGAGGCGAGCGCCAGGTCGGTCGCCAGGCTGCACTGCGCGTACATGTGGTCGTCGGGGTGGACGAGCACGCTCGGCAGCCGGCGCAGCATCCCGCGGCGCCGCCCGCCGCGCTGGTCGTCGAGCGCCGGCACCGCTACGCCCCGGGGGAAGCCGAAGAACGGCCGCTCGCGCCGCCGCACCACGCTGACGACCTCCACCTCGTGGCGCGGCGCCAGGTGCCCGGCGACGTTCAGCGTGGTGCGGATCGTGCCGCCCATGCCCCACGCGTGCATGAGCAGGAAGCGCACCCCGCCGCCGCCCCCGCCGGAACGCGCCCCGACGTGCAGCACCCGCCGGAGCACGGCCACCGCCAGCCGGTGGACGCCGATCGCCACCGGCGCCACGACGAGCCGCCGCACCAGCCCGCGCTCGCGCGGCTCGGCCAGCTCGCCGTTGCCGGCCTCCTCGTCCTCGCCGGCCCGCTCCTCCGGCGCCCCGACGCGCACCGACAGGTTGTCCTCGACCGTGTAGTAGGGCCGGGCCTCGAGCCCCCCGGCCCGCCGCGCGGGGACCACGACCACGTCGCGCTTGCCCGGCAGCCCGTCGCGGTGCGCGCCCACGCGCAGCCCGCCCGCGTACAGGTCCCAGACCCCCTCGCCCAGCGACGCGAACGCCAGCCGCCCGCCCGGCGCGTCCACCGAGCGCTCGCCGCCGCGCAGCCGCGCGACGAGCGGCCCGTCGACGTCCACGACCAGCGCGTCGTCCGCCACCCGCACGCCGCGCAGCTCGGCATGGGGCGGCAGCGCCGCGGCCTCGACGACCAGCCGCCCGTCCTCGCGCGCGGCCCGCACGCGCACGTCGCCCGCCACGACGACGGCGCCGGCCCGGCGCACCGCCACGTCGCTCTCCCACACGCCGAGCGGCACCGACGGCAGGTCGAGCACCGCCTCGCCGCCGCCGTCCACGGCCACGCGCAGCTCGCCCGCGCCGTCGCGGCGGCGCAGGACGATCTCGGCAGGCGGGTCCTCGCCGCCCGGCCCGCGCGCGAGCAGCACGCTCAGCCGCCGGCGGTCGACGACCGCGACGCGACGGGCGGTCACCACGTGCGGGAGCGTACTGCCGCGCTCCACCGCCGCCCCTACCGTGCCGATGACAAGCACCAGATGCGCCGTGCCGCAGCGACAGCCCTGCTCGCCCTCGCCACCGCGCCCGCCGCCGCGCCGGCGGCGACCAGCGGCCCGTGCCTGCCCGGCGGCCCGCGCTGCACGTTCTGGTCCGGCCGCGTCGTGCACGTCCACGACGGCGACACGCTGGAGGTCCGCTCCGCCGGCCGCACCCTGCGCGTCCGCGTGACCGGCATCCAGGCGATGGAGCAGACCGTCTACTCGAGCTTCCCCAGCCGGCGCCGCGGCGAGTGCCACGCGGTCGCGGCGACCAACCGCCTGGAGCAGCTCGTCGAGCGCAGCCGCAACGTCGTGCGCCTCGCGGCGCAGGACCCGAGCAGCAGGAGCGGCGGGCGCTGGCGGCGCTCCGTCGCGGTGCGAGCGGGCGGCGGCTGGCGCGACGTCGGCGAGGTCATGGTCGCCGAGGGCCACGCCCTGTGGCTGACCAACCCCGTCGAGTGGGCGTGGAACGCCCGCTACGCCGCCGCCGCCGAGCGCGCCGCCGCGCAGGGCCTGCGCCTGTGGGACACGGACGCCTGCGGCGCCGGCCCGAGCGCCGGCGCCGACCTCGAGGTCCGCGTCAACTGGGACGCCGACGGCGTCGACGTGGAGAACCCGAACGGCGAGTGGATCCGCGTCGCTAACCGCTCGCAGCAGGACGTCCCGATCGCGGGATGGTGGGTCCGCGACTCGGCGCTGCGCCGCTTCCGCTTCCCGAGCGGGGCCGCCGTCGCGGCCGGCGGGGCCGTGACGGTCCGCGTCGGGCGGGGCGAGGCGAGCGGCACCGTGTTCCACTGGGGGCTCGACGAGCCGGCGTTCGAGAATCCCGCGGGGGACGGCCGCGGCGTGGGCGATGGCGCCTATCTGTTCGATCCCGACGGAGACCTCCGCGCATGGGAGATGTACCGCTGACCATGTGCTTCAGTTCTGCGCGGTGCCGGCCCTCAAGCGCTTCGTCCAGCGGCGGCTCGACCTCGCGCCCAGGATCTTCTGGCCCTGGACGATCCCCGGGGCGCCGGCCCTCCTCGAGGCGCGCTGGCGCCTGACCCTCAGGCGCGCCCCGGTCGTCAGCGCCGAGGAGCACGTCGAGCGGATCGGCGGGCTGAGCGAGATCGAGGAGATCGTCGCCTGCTCGCTGTGCGACGAGCGCCGGGTCCAGCCGCTGCTGCACCCCAAGGACCGCAGGGGGAAGGGCCGCTGGGCCTACCACGTCGTCCGCTGCCCGTCGTGCGGCTTCCTGTACCGCCAGCCCGGCATCCGGCCCGAGCGGCTCGGCGACCTCTACGCCAAGAAGTACTCGAAGTTCCTCAAGGGCCACTACTCCGACAAGCGCATCCGCCGCTACCAGCTCGTCATGGACGCCTTCGACCCGCTGTTCGCCGACGGCGCCGGGCGCCGCGTGTTCGACTTCGGCTGCGGCGCCGGCCTGTTCCTCGAGCTGGCCGAGCAGCGCGGCTTCGAGCCCTACGGCGTCGACCTGTCTAATGACTCGATCGCGGAGGCGCGCCGGCGCCCGAGCGGCCGCAACGCCCACTTCGGCACCCCGCACGACGTGCCGGAGATCGCCGCCGGCGGGTTCGACGTCATCACGCTGTGGAGCGTCCTCGCGCACCTGCCGTGCCCGGTCGAGGACTTCACGACGATCCGCAGGCTGCTCGCCCCGGGCGGCGCGCTGCTGGTCCTCACCGTCAACGCGAACTCGCTCTACCTGAAGGCCGCGCTCGACAAGTGGAACGGCTTCACCCCGAACCACCTGAAGTTCTACTCGCCGACGACGCTGCCGCTGCTGCTCAGGCGGGCGGGGTTCGGCGCGGTCGTGTTCCGCCCCATGTACGGCGACTCGGTCGAGGCGGGGACGACGACGATGTCCGGCCGCAACGTCCGGCGCCTGAAGCGCACGGTCGACGACGGCAACCGCGGGAACATGATGCGCGCCGTCGCGTTCGTCGAGCCCGACGCCCCGGGCCGGTGGGGCTGGCAGCGCGAGGCGCTGGCGCTCTAGGCCGCCTCGGTCCCGAACGCGAACGACCGCAGCGCGCTGCGCGCCGCGTGCACCAGCTCGAACGCGGGCGCGCCGATCCGGTCCGGGCGCCGGTTGCGGAACGCCAGCACGACGCCCTCGCGCGGCGCCTCCTCGTCCGGCACCACGAACACCTCGCGCCAGTACGTGAAGCGCCCGGGCGAGCCGGTGCGGTAGGCGATCTGGTAGCCGGGCGAGTCGTTGACCGTCGAGCGGCCCTCGTCGCGGATGGCGAACGTCCGGTCGCGGCGGCGCAGGCGGTCCATGTAGAGCTGGGCGTGCAGGGGGAGGAAGCCCTTGGCCACGTCGCCGCGGACCGGCGGCACGCGCAGCGGGCGGACGGTCACCGCGACCGAGACGCGCCCGCGACGGCCCTCCAGCCGCGCCAGCTCGCCGCCCCGCGGGTCGGCCGGCCGCAGCCGCCCGGCGTCGTAGACGAGGTTGAACACGGGGTCGTCGTCGTGCACGAGCTGCTCGTCCGACCCGCCCAGCGCGACGAGCGCCGCCGCGACCGCGAGCAGCGCCGCCGCGCCGGCGACGACGGCCAGCGCCGCCCGCGCGCCGTCGCCGAGTCGCGCCTGCAGCAGCGCCGGCAGCGTCGGGCCGAACCCGGGGCGCAGGGGGGACGCGGGCATCGCGCCATCGTAGGACCGGTCGTATCCTCCAGGCCCCATGGCGTTGCGCACGGAGACCGACCGGCTGCACCTGGAGCGCGCCGTGGAGCTGGCGCAGCGCGGCACCGGCCGCGTGTCGCCCAACCCCGTCGTCGGCGCCGTGCTCGTGCGCGACGGCGTCGTGCTCGGCGAGGGCTGGCACGACGAGCTCGGCGGGCCGCACGCGGAGGTCAACGCGATCGCCGCCGCCGGCGGCGACACCGGCGGCGCGACGCTGTACGTCTCGCTCGAGCCGTGCTGCCACCACGGCCGCACGCCGCCGTGCACCGACGCGATCCTCGCGGCGGGCATCGCGCGCGTCGTCGTGGCGTCCGACGACCCGACCGAGAAGGCCGCCGGCCGCGGCCTCGGCATCCTGCGCGACGAGGGCGTCGAGGTCGACGTCGCCGACGGCGAGATCGCGGCGCGCGCCCGGCTGCTCAACCAGGCCTTCCGCAAGCACGCGCGCACCGGGCGCCCGTGGGTCCTCTTCAAGTCGGCGATGACGCTCGACGGCAAGGTCGCGACGCGCACCGGCGACTCGAAGTGGATCTCCAGCGAGGAGAGCCGCGCGCTCGCGCACCGCTGGCGCGCGTCGGTCGACGCGGTCGCGGTCGGGATCGGCACCGCGCTGGCCGACGACCCGCAGCTCACCGCTCGCCTGGACGGCGTCGTGCGCCAGCCGCGCCGCGTCGTGTTCGACTCCGAGGCGCGCCTGCCGCTCGACTCCGCCCTCGTCCGCGGCGTCGCCGAAGTGCCCGTGACCGTCGTCGTGTCGCGCGCCGCGCCGCGCGCGGCGACCGACGCGCTCGACACCGCGGGCGCCGAGGTCATCGTCGCGACCGGCGGCAACGAGCAGGCCCGCGTGCGCAGCGCGCTCGCGCAGCTCGGGGCGCAGGGCGTGACCGCGATCCTGCTCGAGGGCGGCCCGCACCTCGCCGGGGCGTTCCTCGACGCCGGCGAGATCGACGAGGTGCGGCTGTTCCTCGCCCCGATCCTGCTCGGCGGGCGCAGCGCCCGCGACCCGCTCGAGGGCCAGGGCGCCGAGCGCATCTCCGACGCCCTGGGCGCGCTGACCCTGGACTGCCAGCGCGTCGGCGGCGACCTGCTCGTCTCCGCGCGGCTGAGGGAGTGGTGACGTGTTCACCGGGCTCGTCCAGTCCCTTGGCAGGGTCGCCGAGGTGCACGACACCTCCGGCGGCGTGCGGCTCGCCGTCGAGTCGCCCGTGGCCGCGGAGCTGAGCGAGGGGGACTCGGTCGCCGTCAACGGCGTCTGCCTGACGGCGGTCGGGCTGTGCGCCGGCGAGCGCTTCGGCGCGGACGTCATGCACGAGACGCTGCGGCGGACGTCGCTCGGGTCGCTCGACGCCGGGTCGGCGGTCAACCTCGAGCTGCCCCTGCGGGCGGCCGACCGGCTGGGCGGCCACGTCGTGCAGGGCCACGTCGACGGCCTCGGCGTCGTCGCCGGCACCCGCGACGACGGCTTCGCCCGCGTCGTGACGATCGAGGCCGAGCCGGACCTGCTGCGCTACGTCGTGGAGAAGGGCTCGATCGCCGTCGACGGCGTGTCGCTGACCGTCGCCCGCGTGGACGGCGCGGGCTTCGACGTCTCGCTCATCCCCGAGACGCTGGAGCGCACGACGCTCGGCCGTGTGACCGATGGCACCGTCGTCAACCTCGAGGTCGACATCGTGGCGAAGTACGTGGAGAAACTGATCGGAGCGCACACGTCATGAGCAGCACCCAGACCCGGTCGCCGTTTGCGACGGTGGAGGAGGCGATCGAGGACATTCGGGCGGGGAAGATGGTGGTGGTGTGTGATGACGAGGATCGGGAGAACGAGGGTGATCTGACGTTGGCGGCGCAGTTTGCGACGCCGGAGGCGATCAATTT
>DASZEJ010000141.1:0-3749 GCA_035940955.1 Solirubrobacteraceae bacterium | reverse complement strand
AGGTCGCCGGGGGTCACGGCGGCGGCGCGCTCGCGGACCGCGCCGGCGCCGAGCTCGGCGCCGCGGCGGCGCAGCTCGGCAAGCGGCGTGGGGCCCTCGGCGCCGTCGAAGGAGACGACGAGGTCGAGCCCGGAGGACGGCAGCGCGTCCGGCCGACCCTCGCAGAGGACCGCCCGCGTGCCGGAGTGGCTGAGGATGTACTCGCACTCCTCCGGCGAGCTGGTCGGGTAGACGGGCACCACCGTCGCGCCGGCGCACAGCGCGCCCAGGTCCGCCCACGTCCACTCCGGCCGCGTGTTCGCCAGGATCGCCACGCGGTCGCCCGGCCGGATGCCGGCGGCGATCAGGCCGCCGGCGATCTCGGTGACCGCCGTGCCCAGCTCGGCGTACGACAGCGTCCGCCACGCGCCGTCGCGGAAGAAGCGCTGGGCGGGCGCGGCGCCGTAGCGGGCGGCGGCCTCGAGCGCCATCGCGGCGACGGTGCGCGCGCCGGTCGTGCGGCGCGGGGTCGGGACCCGGTCGGCGGTGCGCGGCTGTGCTGTGGCGGTCGGCATCAGCTCCTCCTCGCGAGCAGGGACGGCGGCGGCGAGCGGCGGGTCGGGCCGGCGGACAGGGCGGCCGACCACGCGAAGCGGCGCGCCCGCAGGACGGGCAGCTCCGCGCCCGCGACGACCGCGCCGGCGTAGCCCGGCGGCAGCGCGGGGCGCCGCAGCTGCCACGGGCCGGGGTGCCCGGCGATCTCGACAGGCCCCTCGCCGAGCGGGGCGTCGACCGCGCCGAGCGCCAGGGCGAGCCCGAGCCCGAACGCCTTCAGTGCCGCCTCCTTGGCCGTCCAGAGCGCGAGGAAGGCCGGGGGACGGTCGGGCGCGGGCAGCGCGTCGAGCGCGGCGCGCTCGGCGGCGGTGAAGTGGCGCCTCGCGATGCGGCCGGCCCGGCGGCGGGGCGCCTGCGCCTCGACGTCGACGCCGACCTCGCACCCGTCCGCCACCACGATCAGCGACAGGCCGCGGGCGTGCGAGACGTTGAAGCGCAGCGGCGCGTCGCGCAGCCGCGGCTTGCCGTGGGGCTGCTCGGCGTCGAGCGCGAGCTCGGTGGGCGGCGCGCCCGTGTACGCGCCGAGGATCGCCCGCAGCGCGGCGCGCGTCGCGGCGACCTCGCGCGCGCGGTGCGGCAGGCGGATGCGCGCGGCGCGGGCGCGCTCCTCGCGCGTCAGCAGCCGGTACGCGCTGAGCGGCGCGACCGTCGTGTCGACGGTCCACACGTCCACGCGGGTCACCGCAGCGCCTCCGGCTCGCCCGCGATCGCCTGCACGAGCACGCCGTCGGCCGCGGTCACCCCAGCACCTCCAGCTCCCGCGCGATCGCCTGCACGAGCACGCCGTCGGCGGCGTGGAGGAAGAAGTGGTCGCCGGGCAGCAGGCGCACGCCGGCGAACCGGGCGGTCGTCTGCTCCTCCCACCCGGCGAGGTCGTCCTCGGACACGACCGGGTCGAAGCGCCCGCCGTACGCGGCGATCGGGCAGTCGAGCGGGTCGCCGGGGACGTACTCGTAGGTGTCGTACAGCTCCAGGTCGGCGCGCAGGTAGGGCAGCAGCAGCGACCGCGCCTCGGCGGTCAGCGCCGACGCGCGCGGCGCGCCGAGCTCCTCGAGCTGCGCGGCGACCGCGCTCTCGGCCAGCTCGGCGAGCGAGCTCTCGGTCATCGGCATGTGCGGCGCGGGCGAGGACGCGACGAGCAGCGCCTCGGGCGCCGGCAGGCCGCGGTCGCGCAGCTCGCGCGCCAGCTCGAAGCCGAGCAGCGCCCCGAGGCTGTGGCCGAAGATGGCGTACGGCACGTCGAGGTCGGCCTCGATCGCCGTGGCCAGCTCGTCGACCAGCGGGCGCACGCGCGTGTGCGGTCGCTCGCGGGTGCGCGCGCCGCGGCCCGGCAGCTCGACCGCGGCCACCTCGACGCCGGCGGGCAGCAGCGACGGCCAGCCTGCGAACACCTGCGGGCGCCCGCCCGCGTAGGCCAGGCACAGCAGCCGCAGCGCGGGCGCCGGGCGCGGCAGCGGGAGCCACAGCCACGGGTTGTGCGTCGCGAGCGTCACGCCGGGGCCCCCGCGTAGAAGTCGCACAGCCCGGCGACGGTCATGTCGCCGAGCAGCGCCTCCACCTCCGGCCGGCCGCCCAGCTCGCCCTCCAGCCGCAGGGCGAGCCGCACGACGTCCATCGAGTCGGCGCCCAGGTTCATGAGCGGCGCCTCGGGGTCGATCGCGTCGACCCCGAGCGTGTCGCTCACGAGCGCCCGCACCCGGCCGGCTACGCCCCCGGCCCTGCCGCCGTCGGCGCCGCCGCCCGCACGGCGAGGGTCGGGGAGCGCGCCGCGATCGACCTTGCCGTTGGCGTTCAGCGGGATCGAGCGGACGCGGACGACGTGCGAGGGGACCATGTACGCCGGCAGCCGCCGGGCGAGGTGCTCGCGCAGCTCCTCGTCCGGGACGTCGCGGCGAGGGACGATCCACGCGGCGAGCCGGCGGTCCTCGCCGGGCGCGCCGCGCGCCGCCGCGGCGGCCGCCTGCACGGCGGGGTGCGACTCCAGCGCGGCCTCGATCTCCCCCAGCTCGATCCGGTGCCCGTGGACCTTGACCTGGGCGTCGCGGCGGCCGAGGAACTCGATCTCGCCGGTCGGCCGGAAGCGGCCGAAGTCGCCGCTGCGGTAGAGGCGCTCGCCGGTGCGCGGGTGGAAGAGGAAGGCGGCGTGCGTCTTGCCCAGGTCGCGCCAGTAGCCGCGCGCCAGGCCGCGCCCGCCGACGTAGATCTCCCCGGCCGCCCACTCAGGCCGCGGCTCGAGGCGCTCGTCGAGGACGTGCAGGCGGTGGTTCGCGAGCGGCCGGCCGTAGGGGACGCTGTCCCAGTCCGGCCGGCGGCCGTCGACGACGTGGACGGCCTGCCAGATCGACGCCTCGGTCGGGCCGCCGAGGCTCACGACCCGCGGGGAGCCCAGCGCGGCGATCCGGTCGGGCAGCGCGACCGGGATCCAGTCGCCGCTCATCATCACGAGCCGCAGCGCCTCGGGCAGCGCTCTCTCGCGGCCCTCCAGGTGCTCGACGAGCAGCTTCACCAGCGCGGGGACCGAGCTCCACACGGTCACTCCCTCGTCCTCGCACAGCTCGGCCCAGTGGCCGGGGTCGCGGGCGCGGCGGGCGTCGGGGACCACGAGCGCGCCGCCCGCGGCGAGCGTGCCGAAGACGTCGTACACCGACAGGTCGAAGCTGAGCGACGAGATCGCGATGGCGCGGTCCTCCGGGCCGACGCCGAAGCGGCGGTTGACGTCGAGCACGGTGTTCAGCGCGGCGCGGTGCTCGATCGTCACGCCCTTCGGCAGACCGGTCGAGCCGGAGGTGAAGAGGACGTACGCGACGTCGGCGGGCGTGGTGTCGATCTCCGGTGCCGCGACGTCCTCGGGCGGCGCGCCGTCCACCACGAACTCCTCGACGCCGGCGAGTGCCCCGCGCAGGTGCGGCTGCGTGAGGACGGTCCGCACCTGCCCGTGGTCCGCCATGTAGCGCCGCCGCTCCTCGGGCAGCGCGGGGTCGAGCGGCAGGTACGGCGCGCCGGCGCGGTGGACGGCGAGCGCCGCGACGACCTGCTCCCAGCCCTTCTCCATCGCGATGCCGACCGGGCGGTCGCGCTCCGCGCCGGCCGTGGCGAGGCGGGCGGCCAGCGCGCGCGAGCGGGCCTCCAGCTCGCCGTACGTGAGCCGGCGGCCG
>DASZEJ010000140.1:0-3911 GCA_035940955.1 Solirubrobacteraceae bacterium | reverse complement strand
TCGACGCTCGTGCTGTCCGAGCGGCGCGGCGGCGGCCGGCGCGCGCTCGCACTCGGGCTCGCGTGGGGCGCCGGCCACGCGACGACGCTGCTGGCGCTCGGCCTTCCGGTCGTCGCGTTCGGCGACGCGCTGCCCGGCGCCGTGCGGCGCGCCGCGGAGGTGGCGGTCGGCCTCGTGATCGTCGCGCTGGCGCTGCGGCTGCTCGTTCGCTGGCGGCGGGGGTACCTGCACGCCCACGTCCACGCCCACGGCGACGTGCGGCACGCGCACCCGCACGTCCACGAGCACGACCACGCGCACGACGCCCACGACCACCGCCACGCCGACGCGCTCGGCCGCTCGCCGCGGGCGGCGTTCGCCGTCGGCCTGGTCCACGGGGTCGGCGGCTCGGCGGGGGTCGGCGTGATCGTGGTCGGCGCGGTCGGGTCCGAGGCCGCGGCGCTCGCGGCGCTCGTGGTGTTCGCCGCGGCGACGGCGATCTCGATGGCGCTCGCCTCCGCCGCCTTCGGCCGCGCGCTGGCGACCGGCCCGGCGCAGCGGCGGTTCGCCACGCTCGCCCCCGGCCTCGGCGGCGCCGCCCTCGCCTTCGGGGCCTGGTACGCGCTCGGAGCGCTCGGAGTCCTGCCGTATGTCTTCTGACCCCACAACCCGAGGAGGGGACGATGGAGAGCAGTGAGGGCCAGCCGCCGCAGACCGGCGGCGAGAACCGCGGCGTCGACGAGGACGTCGAGGGCCGCCCCGCCGAGCGCCGCGACCACCGGCGCGGAGCGCCGGACCTCGCCGACGACGCCGAGCACGGGCAGACCCAGGTGCCGGCCGCGGAGGACGACGTCGGCGTCCCGCCGGACGAGGAGATGGAGCGCCCGGACGGCTGATCGCTCGCGGAGCGCGAGAAACGCGCCCTCCCAACGTTGTGCACCACTGAAGGCCGTTCGGACGCGGCCTTCGGGGGATCCAGCGAGCGGGCCGCGGAGCCGCGGCCTCGGAGGAGGGCGCCGAAGTGAGAGCGAACGCAGTCATCCTGGCCGCCGTAGCGGCCGCCATGGCGATCCCGGGCAGCGCCTGGGCGCAGGGGAACGTCAACGACGGGCGGACGTGCTCGTACGCGCAGGACGAGGAGGTCAGCGAGGGAGCGGGCGGGGTCACCGTCTACGCCGACACCGACGGCGACGGCGGCATGACCGGCACCGCGGACGCGTCGGCCGGCGCGTGCGCCGACGGGCTGCCGATCGGCGGCGCTGCCGAGGTCGGGACCGGGGCCGACGGCAGCTACGCGGTCATCGACGGCGACAACGACAACAGCGCGAACGACCCGTCGGACCAGTCGGACGGCTACGTGGGGCTCTCGAACTACGAGACGGGGACGAAGAGCAACTGCGACTCGAACCCGAGCGCGGCTCCGTCGTCGAACTCGGGCGGGTGCTTCGGCGTCAAGGGCGTCATCACGCTCAACAACGACGAGCTCCTGTTCGTCTGCGGGAACACGAGCGGGAACACCTGGGCGACCACCTACCGGGACGGCTGCCTGATCCCGTAAGGCGCTTCGGCGGAGGGGCGGGCGGTCGCCGTCCGCCCCTCCCGGCCGTCGCATCGCTCGAGCCATGCGGAGGATCGCGCTCACACTCACCGCGCTGTGGCTGGCCGCGCTCGCGGGCGCGCCGGCCACGCCCGCGACCGCCCAGCAGCAGGCGCCCGCGGCGCCCGCGCCGAAGCGCGTCTACGTCCTCGTCCTCGACGGCCTGCGCCCCCGCGACGTCCGGCCCGAGATCATGCCGATGCTCTCGGCGCTCAGGGCCGAGTCCACCTGGTACGACCAGGCCCGCTCCGTCCTCGTGGCGGAGACGATCCCCAACCACGTCGCGATGATGACCGGGGAGCTGCCGCGCTCCAGCGGCATCCCCGGCAACCGCTACCACGAGCCGGACACGCAGGCCGGCGGCAACCCGCGCGTCGACATGAGCGACCCGGCGCTGCTCGGCGCCGACACCCTCGTCACGCGCCTGGAGCGCGCGTGCGGGCCGGCGATCTCGACGGCCACGGTCCAGTCGAAGACCTACCTGCACGGCATCTTCCGCGGCGAGCCGTTCGGCGACCCCGCGCGCCAGCTCGAGGCCGACCACCACTGGGACCCGCGCCCCGTCCCGCCGCAGGACGAGCACACGCTCGACGCCCGCACGCTCAACGACGGCTTCCTGCCGTGGATGCGGACCGCCCCGACGCCGCAGTTCGCGTTCGTGAACCTCGGCGACATCGACCGGTCCGGCCACGCGGACGAGGGCGGGGCGATCGAGATCGTCGACGGCGGCCCGTTCGATCGCGCGAACTTCTTCCAGCGGGCGGCGATGGCGGACACCGACGAGCTGGTGCAGAGCTTCGTCCAGGAGCTGAAGAGCTCCGGCGTGTGGGACGAGACCGTGCTCATCATCACGTCCGACCACGGGATGGACTGGTCGCTGCCCGACCACGTGGTCAACCTCGGGACCTCGCTGAAGAACGCCGGCTTCCAGTGGGACCGCGACTTCTACATCGTCAACAACGGCGCGGCGGACATGGTCTACGTCAAGACGCGCACGGCGGGCGCGCTGGACGCGATGGTCGAGGCGATCAAGGCGACGCCCGGCGTCGACCGCGTGCTGACCGACCGCACCGGCCTGTCCGTGGAGCAGAGCGAGCGCGAGCACCCGCGCGCGCTGTACGGCCTCGACACGGCGCGCGCCGGGGACATCGTCGCGCTCGCCCAGCCGGGCTACCGCTTCAGCCCCGGGCCGTCGGACCAGAACTCCGCCAACCCGATCCCCGGCAACCACGGCCACACGATCACGCAGCGCCACACGCTGATGGTCACCGGCGGGCACCCGAGCCTGGCGACGGTCGCGCCCGGGCTCGCCGCGCCGTCGCAGTTCGTGCCGGGCCCGACGGTCGGTGACCCGGCCGCGCCGCCGGTGGTGCCGGACGGCGGGCCGGGGAACCTGTCGATCGCGCCGACCGTCGCGGCGCTGCTCGGGCTGGGCGACATCGCCGGCGGCTACGACGCGCCGATGCTGAGCGAGGCGTTCGACGACAGCGCGCTGGCCGGCGCGCAGGGGATCTGCGAGGGGCTGGGCCGGCGGCCCGCGCCGCCGCCGCTCGAGCCGAGCCAGCCGCCGCCGGGCGGCGGTGCGGCGGCGGGCGCCGGGGGCGGGGCGGCGCAGGCGGGCGGCGGCGGCGCGGCGGCGGGCCGCGTCCGCACGACGCTGAGCGCCCGCCGGCGGGTCGCCGCCGGCCGTCCGGTCGCGCTGTCCGGGCGGATCGAGGGCGACGGCCGCTGCGCCGGGCCGGGCTGGGTGCGGCTCTACCGGCGGCGCGCCGGCCGGTCGCGGTTCGACGCGATCCTGGAGGTGCCGGCCGGCGGCGACGGGCGCTGGCGCGCCGAGGCCGCCGCGGGGCGGGGCGCGCGGTTCGTGGCGCTGCCGGTGGTGGACGGCTGCGAGAGCGCGTGGTCGGCGCCGGTCGACGTCGCGGTGCGGCCGGCGATCGCGCTGGACCGGGTGGCGCGCTGCGCGGTGCGCGGCCGGGTCGCCGGAGGACGGCGGGGAACGCGCGTGGCGCTCCAGCGCCGGCAGAGCGGGCGCTGGGTGACGGTCGCGCGCGGGCGGCTCGACCGCCGGCTGCGCTTCGCCCTGCGCCCGCGGCGGTGCCGCGCGGGCGCGCACCGGGTGCTCGTCGTGCGGCCGCGGGCGGCGCGGAGGGTGGAGCTGTGAGGGGGCGGCGGCGCCCCGCGGAGGGGCGCGGGGTGAGCGCGCGGCGCCGCGCCGGCGCGTGCCGCGGCGCGTGGCGGCTGCTCCTCCTTCCGCCGGTCGTCGCCGTCCTCGCGGCCGCCGCTTCGCCCGGCGGCGCGCGGGGCGCGGCTGATGACGGCGTCCCGCTCGTCA
>DASZEJ010000139.1:0-18860 GCA_035940955.1 Solirubrobacteraceae bacterium | reverse complement strand
CGGGCTCGTCACGCTGCCCCCGGCGCTCGCGGCGCCCGCCGCCCGGCGGCGAACGCGGCCAGGCCGTCGCGTGCCTCGTCGGAGGCGAACGCGGTCAGCACCGTCGCGGTCTCGCGATCGAGCACCTCGTCGAACGAGAGGTGGTCGGGCGCCGCCAGCAGGTGCCGCGTGTCGGCAAGCGCCGCCGGCGACGAGCGGGCCGCCGCCAGCGCAGCGTCGCGGGCCGCCTCGTCGAGCCCCTCGGGCGCGACGAGCCTCGTCACGAGACCGATGCGCAGCGCCTCCTCCGCACTCAGCTCGCGGCCGAACAGCAGCAGCTCCCGCGCCCAGCCGTCACCGACGATCCGGGGCAGGAGCCGGGTGGCGCCGCCGGTGGCGGTGAGGCCCCACGCCGGCTCGGGGCAGGCGAAGCGGGCGTTGGCGGCGGCGATCCGAAGGTCGCAGGCCAGGGCCAGCTCGAGCCCGCCGCCGAGGGCGTAGCCGGCGATCGCCGCGACGGACGGCTGCGCCAGCGAGCGCAGCAGGCGCGTGAGCTCCTGGAGGCGGTCGACGTGCCCGGCCAGCTCGTCGGCGTCGAGCGTCGCGGCCTCCTTGAGGTCGTCGCCGACGCAGAACGCGCGCGGGCCGCCGGCGAGCACCAGCGCGCGAACGCCGTCCGTGTCCGCCGCGTGCCGCACGGCGTCGATCAGGGCGCGCAGCGTCGAGCGGTCGAGCGCGTTGAGCGCTTCCGGCCGCGTCATGCGAGCGACGGCCACGCCGTCGTCGACGGTCAGCGTCACGGTGGAGTTCATCGAACGTTCGTTAGGCTAACGGTCGTCAGACGATCCCGTCAAGGAGGCAACCCGCGATGACGCTCGCCGAGCGGTTCCCCGACCTGGTCCTCGATGGGCCCGACGAGCGGGGCCTGCTGCGACTGACCCTGAGCAACCCGGGACGCAGGAACGCCCTCACGCTCGCCCAGCACCGCCAGCTCGCCGAGCTGTGGCCCCACGCCGACGCCGACCCGGCCGTCAGCGCGGTGCTCGTGCGAGGAGACGGCGACGCGTTCTCCGCCGGCGGCGACTTCGCGATGCTCGAGGCGATGGTCGAGGACCCCGCGGTCCGGGTCGCCGTGTTCGAGGAGGCCCGGCTGCTCGTGCACAACCTCGTCGCGTGCGCGACGCCGGTCGTCGCGGCCGTTCGCGGGCCCGCCGTCGGCGCCGGGCTGACGGTCGCGCTGCTCGCCGACGTCTGCGTCGCCGCGGCGGACGCCCGCCTGCTCGACGGGCACGTGCGCATCGGCGTGCCGGCCGGCGACCACGCCGTCCTCGTCTGGCCGCTGCTGTGCGGCATGGCGAACGCCAAGCGCCATCTGCTGCTGCCCGACGCGATCACCGGCGCGGAGGCGCAGCGCATGGGTCTCGTCGCCGAGTGCGCGCCCGACGAGCAGGTCGAAGAGGTGGCCGAGGAGCTCGCGGGCCGGCTCGCCGCGGCGTCGCGCGACGCGGTCCGCTGGACGAAGCGGGCGCTGCACGGCTGGCTGCACCAGGCGCTGCCCGCCTTCGACGCCTCCCTGGCGCTCGAGTTCCTCGCGTTCGGCCAGGACGACGCCCGCGAGGGGCTGGCCGCGGTGCGCGAGCGCCGCGACCCGCGATTCGGACCGGCGCGCTGAGCGCCCTCCGACCGCTAGCGCAGGACGCCGCCCGGCGGCCCGACGCCCATCGCCCGCCGTGCGTCGCGCAGCGTCTCTGTCGCCATCGCGCGCGCCCGCTCCGCGCCCTGCGCGAACACCGCCTCCAGGGCGCCCTCGTCGGCGCGCAGCTCCGCGAACCGCTCGCGCACCGGCGCCAGCCAGGCCGCGACCTCGTCGCCCACCGCGACCTTGAAGTCGCCGTACCGCGCGCCCTCGAACTCGCGCTCGACGTCCTCCGGCCGCACGCCCCGGGCCGACGCGAGGATCTCGATCAGGTTCGCGATCCCCGGCTTCCCGGGCGCGCGGCGGATCGTCGGCGGGTCCTCCGAGTCGGTGACCGCGCGCCGGAACTTCTTCGCCACGACGCCCGGCTCGTCGAGCACGTACACCGTCCCCTGCGCCGTCCCGCCCGTCGTCGACATCTTGCGCTCGGGGTCCTGCAGGTCGCGCACCCGGGCGCCGACCGCCGGGATGCGGTGCTCGGGCACGACGAGCACCTCGCCGTAGCGCGCGTTGAACCGCTCGGCGACGTCGCGCATCAGCTCGAGGTGCTCGCGCTGGTCCTCCCCCACGGGCACCTCGTGCGCGCGGTAGGCGAGCACGTCGGCCGCCTGCAGCACCGGGTACATGAGCAGCCCGGCCGCCACCAGCTCGCGCTGGGCGACCGACTTGTCGCGGAACTGGTGCATGCGGTTCAGCCGCCCCAGCTCGGTGACGGAGGAGAGCAGCCAGCACAGCTCGGTGTGCTCCGGCACGTCGCCCTGGCGGAACAGGAGGCACCGCGCCGGGTCGAGGCCCGCCGCGAGCAGGATGGCCGCGGTGTCGTACACCCGCTCGCGCAGCTCCGCCGGGTCGTACGCGACCGTTATGGCATGCAGGTCGACGATGCAGTAGATCGCCGGGTCGCCGCGGTCCTGACCCGCGACGTACTGGGTGATCGCGCCGATGTAGTTGCCGAGGTGCTTGCGCCCGGTCGGCTGGATGCCGCTGAAGATCCGCATCGAGCCGGGCATCTTGCCGGACCGAGCGGCCGCCCGCGGTCAAAGCCGGCGGCCGCCGGCAGGCCGGCGGCCGCCCCACTTCGAGCTAGTACCTGCCTGAGCCGCGGAACCCGTACCCGCCGGTCGTCGGGAACCCGACCAGGAGGACGAGGATGGCGGCGATGGCCGCGACGATCACGGGGAGCCCGAGGGCGGTGCACAGCCAGAAGACGACGGCCGCGACGAGGATGGCGATCAGGAGACCGATCATGAATACCCCTTCCATGTGGGTGACAGTGTCCCTTCTCTTCCCATGAACGTCCGGACCGGTATCCGGTTGGTGGGTTCCACCTTTCTGCTCGCGTGCGTCACGGCCACCGCGCAGGCCAGCACGGTCCCCTCCGCCAGGGCGCTGCGCGACGCCCACCGGTACGCCCTGCAGCGCGAGCGGGCGACCGGCGGGCGCGTCTCGTGGGCGGTGATCGACACGCGCGGCCGGCTGCACACCCGCTACGGCGCCCGCCACCACCGCTCGGCCAGCCAGACCAAGGCCATGCTGCTCGTCGCCTACCTGCGCACCCGCCGCGGCCGCGCGGTCCCGCGCGCGATGCGCCGCCTCCTCGAGCCGATGATCGTCGTCTCCGACAACCGCGCCGCATCGAGCGTCTACGCCGCCGTCGGCGACGCCCGGCTCGCCGCCCTCGGCCGCGCGGCGGGGATGCGCCGGCTGCGGCTGAACGGCACGTGGTCGGAGGTGGAGATCACCGCCGCCGACCAGGCGCGCTTCTTCCGCCGGCTGGACCGCCTGCTCCCGCGCCGGCACCGCCGGTACGCCCGGCGGCTGCTGTCCTCGATCGTCCGCGCGCAGAGCTGGGGGATCCCCGCGGTCGCGCGCCGCCGGGGCTACAGGACGTTCTTCAAGGGCGGCTGGCGGACCGGCCTCGTCAACCAAGGCGCGAGGCTCGAGGCGCCGAACGGCCGCAAGGTGGCGATCGCGGTCCTGACGGACGGGATGAGCTTCGCCGCGGGGACTGGGACGGTCGCCGGCGTCGCGCGGCGGCTGCTCGGCCGCCGTCAGGCCGCGACGGTCACGCGGTCGCGTCCGTCGCGCTTGGACGCGTACAGCGCGCCGTCGGCGGCGCGGACCAGCGCGACCGGCTCGGTCGCGTGGACGGGGTACGAGGCGACGCCCGCGCTGACCGTCACCGCGACGCCGGGCCGCAGCGCGGCGACGCGCAGGCGCAGCCGCTCGGCGGCCGCCTCGGCGCCGCTCGCGTCCATGCCGGGCAGCACGATCGCGAACTCCTCGCCGCCGTAGCGGGCGACGCTGTCGCCGAGGCGCACCTCGTCCCGCAGGCAGCGCGCGACCGCGCGCAGCACGTCGTCGCCGGCGAGGTGGCCGTGGGTGTCGTTGAGCAGCTTGAACCGGTCGATGTCGAGGAGCACGAGGCTGAGCGGGCCGTCGGCGCGCGACGCCCGCGCGAACTCGCGCGCCAGGGTCTCGTCGAAGGCGCGCCGGTTGGCGACGCCGGTGAGCCCGTCGGTGGTCGCCGAGCGCTTCAGCCGGTCGACGAGCCAGGCGTTCGCGATCGCCAGGCCGGCCTGCGAGCCGTAGCGCTCGAGCATCGAGACGACGCGCCGCTCGAGCCGCGAGCCGCGCCGCAGCGAGTGCTCGCACACGAGCACGCCGACCGTCCGCGCGTCGGCGTGCAGCGGGACGAGGACGAGGTTGCCCGGCGCCGGCATCGCGGCGGCGAGCGCCGGCTCGTCGGCGGCCTCGAACCCCGAGACGAGCAGCGGCTGCGGGCTGGCCGCCGCGTGCGCCACCGCGCCGTCATCGCGCAGGGCCGGCCCGCCGTCGAGCGCGAAGGGCAGCAGCGCCCGGCCCGCGAGCAGCTCCATGCGGCGCTCGGGCGCGCCGAAGAACGCGACGCGCTCGAACCCGAAGTCGTCGGCGACCGCGTCGACCAGCGTCGCCGCGACGCCGCCCGGGTCGGTCGCCCGCTCCAGCCGCTCGGCCAGGCCGCCGAGCGCCTCCAGGTCGTAGCGCCGGCGGCGCAGCTCGCGCTCGTTCGCGGCGCCGAAGCTCGCGGTCGCGATCGCCACGAGCCAGTACGCCGCCGCCTGCGCGAGCAGCGTGCGGTACTCGACGTCGCCGACCGAGACCTGCCCCGTCCCCTCCGCGGTGGCCAGCACGCCGGCCTCCTGCGCGTGGAAGACGGCGAGCAGCAGCAGCGAGTGCCACAGCGCGAGCTTCAGCCCGGTGCGGAACGAGGCGAGCAGCGCGACCGCGACGAGGTGGAACAGGACGACGAACCGCAGCGGGCCGTCGGCGTCCATCAGCAGGTAGGCGCTCCAGGCCAGGAAGACGGCGTCGACCACGACCAGCGCGCCGAACAGCGGCAGCGCGCGGCGCGACACCAGGCGCCAGAGCGCCTCGCCGGCGAGCGCGACGCCGAGGTAGCCGCCGGTGACCGTGAGCGCGGTGGTCAGCGACTCGCGCCGCAGCTCGGGCAGCGCGACGCAGGCGCCGAGCACCGCGACCGCGGCCAGCAGCCGGAAGATCCGCATGTAGCGCATGCGGTCGGCGAGCGGGACGAGCTCGTGTGTGGCGTCGGCGGTGCGGACCCTCATTCGCGCGGCCCTCCGAGGCGCAGCGGCGTGAACGGGACGTCGACCTCGCGGTGGACCGGGGCGAGCGCGAGCTTGGGGTCGCGCTGGTCGATCCGGTGCTGGGCGCTGAGGAACAGGCCGATGAGCAGCAGCAGCACGACCGGGAACGCCGCGCGCTCGCCGACGTCGACCGCCGCCCGTGCGAGTGCCTCGACCGCCCGCGCGAGGCCGCCGCGCGCGTCGCGGGCGCCGCCGGGGCCGCCGGGGCCGTCCGCGGCGGCGGTGCCGCCCGGGCGGTCGCCCGCCCGCGCACGGTCGCCGGCGCCGCGGCGCCCGTCGCGGTCGCGACCGGCGCCGGGGTCGCGACGGCCGCCGCCGCCGTCGCCGCCGGCCGCGGGACCGTCCACGGCGGGCGCCGGAGCGCCCGGAGCGCCGGGCTGCCCGCCCGGCCCGCCGGCCACCGCCGGCGGCCCGCCGCCGGGGCCGTCGCCGCCGCCGCCCGGCTCGTCCCCGCCGGGGCCGTCGCCGGCGCCCGGCAGCACGCTGGCGTGCCACGTGAACGTCGCCGCCGCGCGGTCGTCGCGCTCGGGAAGGTCGGGCGCCGCGGTGGCGGTGAAGCGGTAGGTCGCCGCGTCGCCGTCCTCGGCGCGCCAGGCGCTCGCGCCGGCGTCCGCGAGCTCGGCCAGCGTGCCGCGGAAGACGGCGACGCCGCGGAAGCCGGCGCAGCCGTCGAAGTCGCCGCCGGTCCCGCGCTCGACGACGAGCGCGATCCGCGCGGCGAGCGCCGCGCCGTCGATCCGGCCGTCGAGCCGCACCGCCCCGGCGCCGTCGCCGGCGTAGCGGACGCGGATGCAGCGCGACAGCGACCGGCCCGGCGCGAGCGCGGCGAGCTGGAACATCGGGACGCCGCCGTCGTCGTCGGTGACGCCGGCGACGTCGGCGCCGGTCGCGCGGACGGGAGCGTCGCCGTCGCGCGCCACGGCCAGCGCGAGCGGCACCGCGACGAGCACGACGAGGACCGGCAGCGCCTGCAGCAGACGCGCGCGCATCACAGGCTCCAGATCCTGCGCGCGAGCAGGGCGGCCAGGGCGAGCCCGCCGACCGCGACGAGCAGGAAGCGCCCGACCGGCGAGCCGAGCCACGCCATCGCGTAGCCCGCCTTCGGCAGCCGCGTCGACACGAGGCCGATCCGCCCGTCCGCCTCCAGGCCCCAGCGCTCCTCGCCGGTGTTGGCGTCGCCGCGGGTCACGAACGACCACCGGCCGCCCGGCTCGAGCCGCCGCGACACGACGCGGTGGGTCAGCAGCCGGCCGCCGGCCGGGCTGTTGAAGCTGACGACGTCCCCGACCCGCGCCTTGCGCGGCGGCACGACCTTGGTGACGAGCACGTCGCCGGCGTGGATCGCGGGCGCCATCGAGTCGCTGTGGTCGACCAGCACGCGGTAGCCGAGCGGCTTGGCCAGCGCGACGGCGCCCAGCACGAGCACGACGAAGGCGCAGAGCGCCGTCAGGGCGGCGTGGGCGAGGGGCGAGGGAACGGAGGGCACGTCGCCCGCGTAGTCGACCGGTCAGCGCGATTCTCAAGTTGAGGCGACGTCCGTCGATCAAACCGCACAGGCCCCACTGTTGCGAACCCCGGGGCAAGCCTGAAGTCCCCTTTGGAGGGAGGACCGAACATGCCCACCCACGCCTCCGAGCCCCGGCTCGACCGCAAGACGAAGACCGCGCTGATCGTGTTCCTGATCGGCGTCATCGCGTCGGTCGCCGGCCTGGCCACCTGGTCGGCCTTCAGCTCGACCACGAGCAACAGCGGCAACCAGTTCCAGACCGGCTCCGTCACGCTGACCGACAACGACAGCGGCACGGCGATGTTCAACATGACCAGCGCCCGCCCGGGCGACACGGTCTCGAAGTGCATCACGGTGAGCTACACCGGCACGCTGACCTCGAACGTCCGCCTCTACGGCGCGGCGACCGCGGGGAACGGGCTCGACTCGTACCTCGACCTCAAGGTCACCCGCGGCACGTTCTCCGGCGCCACGCCGGCGAACATGGCCTGCACCGACGGCGGCGGCTCGAGCTTCGTCGCCGACAGCGTGACGTACAGCGGCGGCAACGGCGCCGGCGCGAGCGGCGTGATGTTCAACGCGCGGATGAACCTGTACCCGACGACGTGGACCGCGGGCATCGTGGACGCGCCGGGCGGCACGGCCGAGGCGTGGACGAACCCCGAGTCGCACGTCTACCGCTTCGAGGTCACCGTCGCCAACGACAACGCCGCCGCCAACAAGACCCACACGCAGACGTTCACGTGGGAGGCGCAGGACGCCTAGCGGGCGCGCCGCGTCAGAGCCCGCCCGTCTGGTCGGCGATGCTCTCGCGCGCGCTCCCGCGCCTCGCCCTCGCCGCCGCCGCGCTCGTCGCGGTCGGCGGCGGGGCGAGCGCGACCTTCTCGGCGTTCTCGCAGACCGCCGGCAACCAGGGCAACACGTTCGCCACGGCGTCCTCGTTCGGGCCGACCTGCTCGAACACGACCGTCGCGCCGTACTACATGACGGGCGCCGAGCACGGCCGCATCTCGGGCGGCGGCGGCAGCGGCGGATGGGACGCCGTCACGGGGACCATGACCGCCGACTCCACGGTCGCGCGCTCCGGGTCCTACTCCGTGAAGGCGGCACCGTCGGGCGCGGCCGCCTACGTCTACCGCACGTTCCCGGTCAGCCCGGCCGAGCCCGACGCGATGGCGCGCTTCGCCATCCGCCTCGCCTCGCTCCCCGGCTCCAACGTCTCCGAGCTGTTCAAGTTCTCCGCGTTCACCAACGGCGGGTCGGCCGTGCTGGGCTACGACGCCTCGTCGCAGAAGCTCACGATGACGCTGAAGTCGTCCTCGGCGGGCACGCCCTCCGTCGTCTCGTCCGCGACCGCGATCTCGGCCGGCACGTGGTACACGATCGACGTCCGCTACACGAACGGCTCGTCACCGCACACCGCCGAATGGCGCGTCGACGGCGTCCAGCAGACGACGGCATCCGCGACGGGGACCGCGGACAAGCTCTACCAGGCCGTCTTCGGCACGACGGTCAGCGCCACGTACACCGCCAACTACGACGACGTCGTGCTGTCGCTGAACGGCACCGAGTACCCGATGGGCGCCGGCAAGGTCCTTGCGCTGGCGCCCGACGGCATGGGCACGAGCGTCAACCCGTCGAGCTTCCAGGACGACGACGGCACCGTCATCGACTCGACGTCGTGGCAGCGGGTCGACGAGATCCCGATGACGTCGAAGCTCGACTACGTCACCCAGGTCACCGCGGGCGGGACGAGCTACGCCGAGCTGACGTTCGCCAACACGACGGAGACCTGCATCCGCGCCGTGTGGGTGAACTTCACGAACCACAACGTCTCGACGACCGGCGGCAGCAACAACCCGAAGCTCAGCCTCTTCGACGGCAGCACCGAGGCGTTCTCGTACACCACGGGGTGGACGCAGGGCACCGCCGGCCCGTATCACTTCAGCGGGCGGGCGTCGCCGGCGTCCACCCCGTGGACCCAGTCGTCGCTGAACGGCGTGGTGGCGAGGTTCGGCTACGGGACGGACATCGCCCCGCAGCCGTACCTCGACGCTGTGGTCCTCGAGTACGAGGTCCAGCAGTAGGCGGCCGCTACGGCCGCTTGACCTCGTACTCGACGAGCAGCGAGTTCCAGCGCGGCATCGGGCTCGCGTCCGCCGAGTAGCCGACGCGGCCGCGCAGCGCGTTGACCAGGTCGGCCGTCCAGCCGCCCGCCGGCTTCTTGACGACCGCGGCCTTGGTCCACAGGAACGCGTCCGGGTGGGCCATGTTCGCGTCGTGGATCGTCTGCTCGGTGCCGCCCACGACGATCGCCGTGCGCCCGTGGTTCGTCGACCGCGTGTTCTGCGGGTCGAAGGTGACCACCGCGCCGACGGCGCGAACGGTGGCCTCGAGCGTGTTGCCGAACGTCACCTCGGCGTAGCGCGTCTTCGCCGTGGCGGTCTGCTCGACGAACGAGCCGTCGGGCACGATCGGGTGGTCGGCGAGCGCGTACCACGAGCCGCTGTTCAGCGACCAGCGGCCGAACGCGTTGCCCTCGCGGAAGCTGCCGGGCCCGCTCGACGAGCCCATGGCGTCCGGCTCGAGCGCGTAAATCTGGCCGTCGCCGTACGGGTACCACGCGGGGTCGCCCGCGGGCGCGATGGCGAGCATCATGTCGTCGTAGTTGGCGGTGAACGTCTCGGCGAACGTCGTGCCGAAGAAGAACTGGTTGACGGTCGACGCGGCCTCCGGGCCGGTGGCGACGGCCTGGTCGACGCCGTCGACCCGCCAGTCCACGCGGTTCGTCGTCGTGCTGACGTCGTAGCGCAGGTCGATCACGTGCCACGCGCCGGGCACGACCTGCGTGCTGGCGACCTGCCAGTCGCCGGGCCGGGCGCGCGCCTTCAGCGCGCCGCTCGCGGCGTCGTACCCGAGCTGCAGCGCGCCGCGCGGGCCGTTCTGCGACGTGTTCTCGGACGTGTAGACCGAGAAGAGCTCGGTGACGTCGGCCGCGGGCGCGCTGTCGAGGCGGATCGCGAACCGCACGGTCATGATCGGGCACATCTCGACGACGTTGCCGCGGTAGCTCGCGGCGCCGGACGGCGAGAGGCGCAGCGAGTAGTCGCCGCTGCGGACGACGCTCGAGTCGGCAAGGGCGGCGCCGCCGGCGTCCGAGCCGCTGTACCAGATGCCGCCGCCGCCCGTGCCGGTGCGACCGTGCTCCATGCCGGTCATCCAGCGGATGCCGCTGTACGGGCCGCAGTAGTCGTTCATCGGGCCGGGCTTGGCCGCGAGCGCGCCGCTCGGGACGAGCGCACAGAGCGCTGCGCCGGCGAGCGCGGTGGTGAGCAAGCGATGGAACATTCGGGACAGCCGCCTTCCGGGACGATGGGTGTCACGGAGATGATCGGCAGAGCGCACAAGCCGGGTCGACCGAACATTTGTCCATCTTCCTGAGTTTTGGGGCCCGCGAGCCGACGGACGGGGGCTCGGCGCCCCCGCCCGTCGCGGATCGCTAGTACACGTTGTCCAGGATCCACCAGGGCTCGCCCTCGATCACGACGAGCTCGGCGTCCTGGTGCGGCTTGGGGCCGCCGACGACGCGGTCGCCCGCGGGCTTGCCGCAGACCACGCCGTCGCGGTTGTCGTCCCCGCGGCCCTGGGTGAGGAAGGCGGGGACGAGGACGAAGTCGTCGGGGCAGCCGGGCGGCGGGTCAGCGGCGACCGGGGCCGGGGCGACGGCGAGGGCGGCAGCGGCAGCCGCACCCGCGAGCAGAGCGAGCGTACGACGCATGGCGAAACCTCCATGACGGACGGTGGGGTTTGTGCCGGGAGCCCCTGCTCGCCCGGTCGCCTCTCGCGGGAGCGGACGTTACACAGCAATGGAAGTTGCAACAAACCTTTTTTGCGCAAGATGGGTCCGGCGGGAAGTTGGCGCCCATCAACTCAGGAGGTTCGGCGCGCGTGGGGGACGGGTACGCGGCTGTGAATGGCACAGCCCATGGACGAGACGCCCACCCAGCCGCTGGACTACGCCGCGATCAACGCGGCGTGGCTGGCGCTGCTCGCCGGCGTCGTCGCGAGCACGCGCAGCGACGCCCCGCCCGCGGCCGAGCTGCCGGTGCTCGGGATGGCGGCGTTCAGCCTGAGCAAGGCGCTCGCCAAGGAGAAGGTCGGCGCGTGGGCCCGGGCGCCGGTCGTCGACAACGAGGGCGAGGGGCGCCCGAAGGGCAGCCGGCTGCGCTTCGCCGCCGGCGAGCTCGTCACCTGCACCCGCTGCCTGGGCACGTGGAGCGCCCTCGGGCTCGTCGGCCTGCGCGTCGCGCGGCCGCGCGAGGGCCGGATCGTGGCGAGCGTCCTGGCGACCGCCGCCCTCAACGACTGGCTGCAGGCCATGTTCTCCGCCGCGACCTCCAAGGCCAACGTCGAGCAGAAGCTCGCCGCCGCGCCGCTCGACGAGTGGCCGTCCGTGGTCGACCGCTAGCCGAGCCGGACCGCGCGGCGCTCGCGCCTGCCCTTGCGCAGCATCAGCACGGCGCCGCCCTCCAGCGCCGGGGCCGGCGTGTCCTCGCTGAGGCGGTCGTCGCCCGCGTAGAGGCCGCCGCCCCGGATGAGCCGGCGGGCCTCGGACAGCGAGGAGACGAGCCCCGCCGCGAGGAACAGGTGCGGCCAGCTGGCCAGCGCGTCGGCGCCGACCGGCACCGCCTCCGCCTCGCCCCCGCCCCCGAACAGCGCCTCGGTCTGCGCCCTCGCCTCGCGCAGCCCCTCCGCCCCGTGGACCATCTCGGTGAGGTGCTCGGCGAGCGCGCGCTGCGCCGTCCGCGTCTCCGGCGGCGCCGCCTCCAGCCGCTCGATCTCCTCCGGCGCCAGCAGCGCGAGCCGCCGCAGCAGGACCCCGACCTGGTCGTCCGCCGCGTTGAGGAAGAACTGGAAGAACTGGTACGGCGACGTCCGCTCCGGGTCGAGCCAGACCGCGCCCTCCTCGCTCTTGCCGAACTTCTGGCCGTCCGCGCGCAGCAGCAGCGGCGTCGTCATCGCGTACGCCCCCGGGCGCCCGGTGCGCCGCAGCAGCTCCAGCCCGGCCGTGATGTTCCCCCACTGGTCGCTGCCGCCGACCTGCAGCCGGCAGTCGTAGCGGTCGTAGAGCTGCTGGTAGTCGACGGCCTGCAGCAGCATGTAGGAGAACTCGGTGAACGTCATCCCGGCGCCCTCGAGCCGCGTGCGGACGGACTCCTTGCCGAGCATGTAGCCCATCGGGAAGTGCTTGCCGACGTCGCGCAAGAGCTCGATGGCGGTGAGCGACTCGAGCCACTCGCGGTTGTTCGCGTAGATCGCGTCGTCGCCGAGCAGCCGCCGGACCTGCCCCTCGATCCGCTCGGCCCACTCGCGCACGGTCGCGTCGTCGTTGAGGGTTCGCTCGGCGCTCTTGCCGCTCGGGTCGCCGATCAGCCCCGTGCCGCCGCCGGCGAGCGCGATCACGCGGTGGCCGCGGTCGCGGAAGCGGCGCATGGTCACGATCTGCTGCAGGTTGCCGGCGTGCAGCGACGGCGCGGTCGGGTCGTAGCCGATGTAGAGCGTGAGCGGGCCGGCCTCTAGGGCGTCCCCGAGCCCGTCGGTCGCGTCCTGGACGAGGCCGCGCCAGACGAGCTCGTCGTACAGCCTCAAAGCGGCTGGCGGATGACCGGCCGCTTGGCCGCCCCCGCCTCGTCCAGCCGCCGCACCGGCGTGTCGTACGGCGCGTTGCGCGCGACCTCCGGGTCCTCGCGCGCTTCGCGCAGGATCTGCCCGATCGCCTCGGCGAACGCGTCGAGCGTCTCCTTCGTCTCGGTCTCGGTCGGCTCCACCAGCAGCGCCTCGTCCACGAGCAGCGGGAAGTAGACGGTCGGCGGGTGGAAGCCGTGGTCGAGCAGCCGCTTGGCCAGGTCGAGCGTCTTGATCTGCAGCTCGCGCTTCATCGGCGCGCCCGAGAGGCAGAACTCGTGCAGGCAGCCGCGCTCGCCGAACGCCACGGGGAGCAGGTCGCCGCACTCCTGCTGAAGCCGCGCCAGCAGGTAGTTGGCGTTGAGGACCGCGACCTCGGAGGCGTCCTGCAGGCCCTCGGCGCCGAGCGAGCGGATGTACGCGTAGGAGCGCACGAACGTGCCGAAGTTGCCCTGGAAGCCGCGCAGGCGGCCGATCGACTTCGGCGCGTCCTCGCTCAGCGTGAAGCCGTCCCCGTCGCGGACGACGCGCGGGACCATGAGGTAAGGCTCGATCCGGCCCGACACCGCGATCGGGCCGCTGCCCGGCCCGCCGCCGCCGTGCGGCTGCGTGAACGTCTTGTGCAGGTTGAAGTGGACGATGTCGAAGCCCATGTCGCCTGGCCGCGTCCGCCCCATCACCGCGTTCAGGTTCGCGCCGTCGTAGTAGAGGATCGCCCCGACGTCGTGGACGATCTTCGCGATCTCCTCGATGTTCGGGTCGAACAGCCCGAGCGTGTTCGGGTTGGTGAGCATCAGCAGCGCGACGTCGTCGGTCGCCTTCGCGCGCAGGTCGTCGAGGTCGACGCCGCCGTCCTCGTTCGTCCCCACCTTGACGACCTCCAGGCCGGCCATCGTCACCGTCGCCGGGTTCGTGCCGTGGGCGGTGTCGGGCGCGAGCACCTTCGTCCGGCGCTCGCCGCGGTCCTCGTGGTAGGCGCGCGTCAGCAGCACGCCGGCCAGCTCGCCGTGCGAGCCGGCGCTGGGCTGGAGGGAGACGTGCGGCAGGCCGCTCACCTCGCTCAGCGCGCGCTCGAGGTTCCACATCAGCTCGAGCGCGCCCTGCGCCCTTCTCGGGTCCTGCAGCGGGTGCAGGCGCGCGAAGCCGGGCAGCCCGGCGACCCGCTCGTGCAGGCGCGGGTTGTGCTTCATCGTGCACGAGCCGAGCGGGTAGAAGCCGCTGTCCAGGTCGAAGTTGCGCTTCGACAGGTTCACGTAGTGGCGGACGATCTCGGGCTCGGACAGCTCCGGCAGCCGCGGCGGCTCGGCGCGGCGGAAGCGCTCGGGCAGCAGCTCGTCCACCGGGCGCTCGGGCACGTCCAGCTCGGGCGCGACGAACGCGCGGCGCCCGGCGCGGCCCTTCTCGAAAATCGTGACGGTGTCGCTCACGCCGTGACCTCCGCCCACTCGCGCTCGGCGGCCAGGGCGGCGCCGAGCACGTCGGCGAGCCGGTCGACGTCGGCACGCGAGCGGCGCTCGGTCAGCGCGACGAGCAGGCCGTCGTCGCCAAGCGCGAGGCCGGGGTTGACGCCCTGGTCCTGGCAGCGCTCGATCACGCGCGCGACGGGGGCGGCGAGCTTGACCGCGAACTCGCGCACGACCGGCTGCTCGTGCAGCAGCTCGACGCCGTCGAGCGCCGCGAGCCTGGCGCGCGCGTACGCGGTGCGCTGCAGCAGCAGCTCCCCCAGCTCCACGATCCCCTGCCGGCCGAGCCAGCTCAGGTAGACGACGCCGCCGAGCGCGTTGAGCGCCTGCGCGGTGCAGATGTTCGACGTCGCCTTCTCGCGGCGGATGTGCTGCTCGCGGGTCTGCAGCGTGAGGACGAAGCCGCGGCGGCCGTCGACGTCCTTCGTCTCCCCCGCGATCCGGCCGGGCATCCGGCGCAGGTAGGCCTCGGTCGCGGCGAAGAAGCCGAACGACGGTCCGCCGTAGTCGGGCCTGTTCCCCAGCTGCTGGCCCTCGCCGACGGCGACGTCCACCCCGCACTCGCCGGGCGGCTTGAGGATGCCGAGCGTCAGCGGGTCGACCTGGGCGACGCACACCGCCGGCGACTCCTTCGCGGCTGCGGTGAGCGCCTCGACGTCCTCGACCGCGCCGAGGAAGTTCGGCTGCTGGACGAAGACGGCGGCGGTGTCCATGTCGATCGCGCGCGCCCACGCCTCGGCGTCGGTGGCGCCGTCGCGCAGCGGGACCTCGACGACCTCCATGTCGTAGCCGCGGGCCATCGTGCGCAGCGTGTCGCGGCTGTGCGGGTGCACGCCCGCGCTGACGACGAACCGCGACTTGCGGTTGGCGAGCTTCGCGAGGTAGCCGGCGGCGGCGAGCGCGCTCGGGCCCTCGTACACCGAGGCGTTCGACACCGGCAGGGCGGTCAGCTCGCTGATCGCCGTCTGATACTCGAACATGACCTGCAGCCCGCCCTGCGAGATCTCCGGCTGGTAGGGCGTGTAGGGCGTCAGGAACTCGGACCGCTCCATCAGCATGTCGACGATCGCCGGGACGTACGTGTCGTACATGCCGGCGCCGAGGAACGTGATCTCGTCCTCGGTCGAGGTGTTCTTCGCCGCCAGGTCTCGCAGGTGCTCGTAGACGGCCTGCTCGGGCAGGCCGCTCGGCAGGTCGAGGGCGCGGTCCAGGCGGACGCCCGCGGGGATCTGGCGGTCGAACAGCTCGTCGATCGAGCCGACGCCGATCGTCGCGAGCATCTCGCGCAGGTCTTCGGGGGTGACGGCGGTGTAGCGGCTCATTCCAGGGTCTGCACGTACGCGTCCCGGTCGAGGAGGCTGTCCTTCTCGCTCGGGTCCGACAGGCTGACCTTCACGAGCCAGCCGTCGCCGTACGGGTCGTCGTTGATGGTCTCGGGGGCGTCGCCCAGGGCGATGTTCACCTCGACGATCTCGCCGCTGAGGGGCGCGATGACGTCCGAGACCGCCTTGACCGACTCCACCTCAGCGTAGGGCTCCCCCGCGGTGGTCGTGGAGCCCACCTCGGGCGGGTCGAAGAAGACCACCTCGCCGAGCGCGTCCTGCGCGAACCACGTGATCCCGAAGGTGGCCGTGTCGCCGTCCAGGCGGACCCAGTCGTGCTCCGGGTGGTACAGCAGGTCGTCGGGGTACGAGGCGTCGGCCATCTAGGTGCTCTCCTGGGGTCGGTACAGGGGCTTGCGCTCCACGCGGGCGGGGCGGGTCTTGCCGCGCACGTCGATCTCGATCTCGGTCGCCGGCTCGGCCTTGTCGGCCGGCAGGTAGGCCATGCCGATGCCGCGCTCGAGGCACGGGCTGAGCGTGCCGCTCGTCACGACGCCGCCGCCCACGACCGCGTTGCCCTGGCGGGCGATGCCCGGGCCGGTGAGGACGAACGGGGCGAGCTTCTCCCTCGGCCCCTCTGCGCGGGTGCGCGCGACGGCCTCGCTGCCGATGAAGCCGGTCTCCTCCTTGCAGCACCAGCCGAGGCCGGCCTCGATCGGGCCGCGGTCCTCGGACAGGTCGTTGCCGTAGAGGTGGAAGCAGGCCTCCAGGCGCAGCGTGTCGCGGGCGGCGAGGCCGGCGGGGGTGACGCCGCGCTGGGTGAGCGCGTCCCAGGTCGTGGCCGCGTCCTGCGGCGGGACGAGCAGCTCGACCCCGTCCTCCCCCGTGTAGCCGGTGCCGCAGACGAGCATCCCGGCGATCTCCTTCGTCCGGAACCGCTTGGGCAGCTCCTCCCCGAGCAGCTCCTCGACGATCGCTCGCGCCTCCGGCCCCTGGACGGCGAGCATCGCGTAGTGGGCGTGCCGGTCGACCACCTCGACGTCCTCGCGCTCGCGCGCGTGCCGCTGGAACCACGCGAGGTCGCGGTCGTGGTTCGAGGCGTTCGTGACGGTCAGGAAGCGATCGGGCGCCAGGCGGTAGGTGAAGAGGTCGTCGAGCACGCCGCCGTCCTCGCGGCACAGCACGCTGTACTGCGCCCCGCCGTCGGCCATCTTCGCCACGTCGTTGGAGAGCAGCCGCTGCAGCAGCGCCTCCGCCCCCGGTCCCCGAGTCTCGATCTGCCCCATGTGGCTGACGTCGAAGACGCCGGCCGCGTTGCGCACCGCCAGGTGCTCCTGCCGCACGCCCTCGTACTGGACCGGCATGTGCCACCCGGCGAACGGCACCATCCGGGCCCCGGCGGCCACGTGCCGGTCGTGCAGCGGCGTGCGCTTCAGCGTGTCGGCGGAGGCGGCCATGGGCCAGGCGAGGCTACCAACGGGGTCTGCCGTGGGCCGCCGTCCGACCGCAGACTGACTCCATCATGCGAGCGAACTGGCACGCTCGGCCGATGTCGCCCGATCGGTTGCCGAACGTCTTCAGCGGCGCAGGGCTGTCGATTCCACCGCCGGCCTCGCTCTCCGGCGGCCCATGGCTGCGCGACGTGGTGCTGAAGCTCTGCGCAAGCGCGGCGGACGACATCGCGCCGGGCACCGGCCGAACGGCGCTGCGGAGGGGCGATGGCGGGCCGCAGATCGGCGCGGACTGGAAGCTCGAATTCGTGCTCGGCCGCCTCGTCGAGACGGCCGGCCCGTCCGCGCTCGATGTGCTCCGGTGCCTGCGCGTCGAGGTGCCGAACGAAGCGCACATGCTCGCCGCGTGGTGCCTCGCGCATGGGGCACTGCACGCGACGGTCAACTTCGACCGGGGCGTGGAGCGCGCGTACGCGCTTCTGCGCGGGAGCCCGCTTGCCGCGGAGGTGCCCGGCGAGTACCGCGACGCGCTCGCGGAGTGGCGCACGACGCTCGCCGGCGAGACTCCCCCTCTGACCGTCGTCGTGGGCGACCGCTCCGAGGCGGACTGGCTGCGACGCCCCCAGCCGGGGACGCTCTTCAAGCTGCACGGCTCGCTGAAGGCGGCGGATCACGCGCCGCTGGGCGTGGTCGTCAGCGACTTCGTCGAGTACCTGCCCGTGACGCCCGAGCGCCGACGGATCCTTCGAGAGCTCTGCGACGGGCCGCTCGTGGTGACCGGTTATTCCGGCGGCGACGCCGACCTGCACGCGCCACTGCTCGGGACACTCGATCCCGCCAGGACGATCTGGAGCGATCCGGGCGCCGGTGCGGCGATGCGCGAGGCGAGCGAGCGGGGCATCGAAACCGCGCCGCTCACGGCGGTGAGCGTCCTCCGTCGCTGGTCGCCGTTGGAGGAGCTGCCGAGTTGGCCGATCTCGCCCACGGGACTCGAGCCGGATCTCGAAGCGGAGACCGCGCGATGGGCGAACGGAGTCGATCCGATCGCGGCGGCGCACGCTTGGGCGTGGATGCTCATCGACACCGGGCGCCATGACACGGCGATCGAGCTCTGCGAGCGGCTCGTCGAGGTGTCGCCGTCGCTCGACGTCCGTCGGCGGCTCGCCGACGCCTACTTCATGCGCGGCACCGTGGGCGACAAGCGCCGCGCGCTCCCGCACTATCGGCGCATCGTGCGGCCCGGTGCGACGCCGCCCGGGCTCCGGGCCTACGCCGTCCTTCGCCTCGGCGCATGCCACCGCACGCTTGCCTTCGCCGACGGGCGCGTCCACTACGGCCACGTCACCGCGTCCGTCGTCTATGCCCTCACGTCGTTGGCGTGGAATCGCGCCGAGGGCAACAGTGCGGCGGTGCGGGGCGAGGCGTTGGCGTCGTTCGGCCACCTCGCGTTGCGTCTCGCCGAATGGCGGATGGCCCGAGGCCGCGGGTTCCCGCGGTCACTCCTGCGTCCGGCGCTGCGGCTCGGGCTGTGTGCCCAGGGTGCCGCGCGACGCGCTGGCGGGCACGCACTGCGCTTCGCGCGGCTGCAGCACACCGAGATGCGGTGTCTGCTCTGGCTCCTCGAGGGCTCCGGTGGCGCTCCGGAGCGGTCGAGCGCGGCGATTGCGGAGCTTCGCGCGCTCGAGCGCGACTACCGCAACCTGAACAATCCAATCGGCGCTGCGAACGCGCGCGCGGCGCAGGCGCTTGCGGAGCTCGTCAGGGGTGATGCCGCGGAAGCGCGGGCCCGGCTGGGCGAGGCGAAGCGCCTGTACCGCGCGGCGGGCGCGGAGCGGGGCTCCGGCGGCCGCCTGCTCGGGCTGCGGCGCGGACTCGTGGAGCGCTGGGCTGGCGACGGCGGGCCAGCGTGATCATGGGTCAGCCGCCGCGTCGGGGGGCGCGTCCTCACGCGCGCGCCGTCGAAGCCCTAGACCGTATGGGCCGTCGATGTGAGCGTCCGGTGGTGATGTGAGGGTCGGCACCCGCGCATGAAGTGCGCGGGTTTGCCGTCGAGGATGGGCCTCGGCGGGGACCGCAGTCATGGGGGTGCCGACGGTGATGCAGGCTA
>DASZEJ010000138.1:0-31062 GCA_035940955.1 Solirubrobacteraceae bacterium | reverse complement strand
CGCCGATCGAGCTGCTGCGCTTCGGCGCGCGCGGGCGGGCGCTGCCGGCGCGGCCCGCCCGCGACATTCGCGTCGACGCGATGCTGCCAGGCTCGAGCGTTCAGCGGCCGGACGGCGGCGCCTACATCGTGACCACCGACTCCCGGCTGCACGCCGTCCGGCCGGATGGGCTGCCCGACTGGACGTTCGGTGGCGGCGCGGTCAGCGTGGACGCGTTCAGCGGCCGCTACCAGTACGGCATCGGGCCGATCGCCCTCCGTCCCGACGGGCGCGTGCTCGTCACGGGAGAGTGGGACGATCGCCCGGTCCTCGTCCAGCTCACCCGCCGCGGCAGGCTCGACCGGCGCTTCGGCGCGCGCGGCATGGTCAGGCTGCCGTTCGCCGTGGAGGCGGTTCGGGTCCTGCGCGGCGGCGACATCGTCGGGGCGAGCGGGTCCCCGCTGCGCGCGTTCCGTCTGAGCCGCACCGGCGCGCGGCGCCGGCGGTTCGGCCGGCGCGGCGTGGCCCGCGCTCGCGGCGTCCCGCGTGCGTGCTGCCACTCGGCGGAGGATGTGGTCGACGACGCCCGCGGGCGTCTGTACCTGCTGGCCGGCAACCATGTCGCCGCGCTCAGCCGCGCCGGGCGACCCCTCCGCCGGTTCGGCGCGGGTGGCGCCGTCGCGCTGACGGGCGGCCGGCCGCTGGTTCGCACGCCCCGGGGCGACCTGCTCATCGACAGCCGCGGCGGCCTGCTGGCGATCGGGTCCATCGTCGTCGGCGCCGCGCCCGCCAGGTGCACCGAGCGCGAGGACCTGTGCCCGCGCCAGCCGCCGCCCGAGGCCCAGCTGGCAGTCTGGAGGGTCCACCTGTGACGACCGCCCGCGTGCTCGCCGCTGCCGCCGCGCTGCTCGCCGCGGCGCCCGCCGCCGCCGCCGCCAGGCCCGGCGACCTCGACCGCCGCTTCGGCAGCGGCGGGGTCGCGACCACCCGCCTCCTCGACGGCGCCTTCGCCGCGACGCTGCAGCGCGACGGGCGGATCCTCGTCGCGGGAGGCATCTCGAAGCCAGGCGTCATGCGCCTGATGCCGGGCGGCCGGCGCGACCGGACGTTCGGCCGCGCCGGCGTCGCGGCCACGGACCGCTACGGGCTGCCGTTCGGCGTCCGGCGCGGGAGGGACGGCGAGGTCCGCGTCGGCCTGGCGACGACGACGACGAACCGGCCGCCGGTCGAGATCCTGCGCTTCGGCGGCGACGGCACGGTCCTGCCGCCGGCGATCCACACCGAGCACGCGCCCGGGCCGCTCGAGACCGGGCTGCTGCGCCCCGACGGCGGCGCGTACGTCTCGTCGTACGCGGGCATCCGCGCCGTCGCGCCCGACGGGTCGCTCGACACCGCGTTCGCCGGTGGCACGCTCGAGCGCGGCGAGCTGCCGGGATGGCGCGCGTTCTGGCTGCTGACCGTCCGTCCCGACGGGCGGGTCCTGCTCGGCGCCCGGCGGAGCGCCGGCGGCACCTTCGTCCTCCAGCTGACCCCGGACGGCCGGCTCGACCCGACGTTCGGGGAGGGCGGCGCGACGCGCGTGCCGTTCGCCGCGCTCGTCCGCGTGGTGCGCGGCGGCGAGCTGGTCGGCGTCGCCGCGCGTGGGCGGTACGCCGCCCGCGTGTTCCGCCTCACCGCGAGCGGCCGGCGCCGCCGCGCGTTCGGCGTCCGAGGCGTCGCCGGGTGGTGGCGCCGCGACGGCTACGGCTACGTTGCCGACGTCGTGCAGGACGCGCGCGGCCGGATCTACGTGCTGAGCGCGTCGAGCGGCAAGCGCGTCCGGGTCCTCGCCCTCACCCGCGGCGGTCGCGCGCTGCGCCGCTTCGGCCGCCGCGGCGCCGCGGCGCTCCCGCGCCCGCGCCGCGGCCGCACGATCGAGCCCGCCGACCTGCTCCTGGCCGGCCGCCGCGGCCTGCTCGTCGTCGGCACCCGCTACCGGGGCCCGGCCTACCACCCGGGTCGCGACGCCTGCGAAGACATCCGCGAGGACTTCTGCTCGTGGGAGCAGTCCGCCGCGGTCTGGAGGCTGCGCCGCTAGACGGGGTGCACCGGGTTGCGCTTGGCCGGCCAGTCGCGCGACCTGCCGGCCGCCGCCGCGAAGCGCTTGATCAGCTCGGCCCGCAGGTCCTCCGGCTGGATCACCGCGTCGACCACGAGCTCGGACGCCAGGTGCAGGATGTCGATGTCCTCCGCGTACTCGGCCCGCAGCTCGTCGGTCCGCCGCGCCCGCTCCTCCGGCTCCTCGATCGCCTGGAGCTGGTTGTAGAAGACCGCGTTGACCGCCGCGCTCGGGCCCATCACCGCGATCGACGCGGTCGGCAGCGCGATGCACGCGTCGGGGTCGAACGCCGGCCCGGCCATCGCGTACAGGCCGGCGCCATACGCCTTGCGCACCACGACGCTCAGCTTCGGCACGGTCGCCTCGCTGACCGCGCTGATCATCTTCGCCCCGTGGCGGATGATTCCCTGGCGCTCGACCGCCGTCCCGATCATGAACCCGGGCACGTCGGCGAGGAACAGCAGCGGCAGGTTGAAGGCGTTGCACAGCCAGATGAAGTGGGCGGCCTTGTCGGCGCTGTCGACGAACAGCACGCCGCCCTTCTGCTTGGGCTGGTTGGCGACGACCCCCACTGCGCGGCCGTCGAGCCGCGCGAAGCCCACCACGAGCTCCTTGGCCCACCGCGGGTGAACCTCGAAGAACGAGCCCGCGTCGACCAGCGAGTCGATGAGCTGCTTGATGTCGAAGGGCTTGTTCTCGTCGGCGGGGACGATGTCGCGGATCGGCGTGTCCGACCCCGGCTCGGCCGGCGGCGCGACGGGCGGCGGCTCCTCCCAGTTCGAGGGGAAGTACGAGAGCCAGCGCTTGGCGAGGTCGATCCCCTCCTCGTCGGTCTTGGCGAGCTGGGTCCCGACGCCGGAGACGCCGGTGTGCATCCGCGCGCCGCCCATCTCCTCGAGCGTCACCTTCTCGCCGATCACCATCTCCGCCATCCGCGGCGAGCCGAGGTACATCGACGCGTTGCCGTCGCGCATGACCACCACGTCGCAGAACGCCGGGATGTACGCGCCGCCGGCCGCGCTCGGGCCGAACAGGACGCAGACCTGCGGGACGACGCCGCTGAGCTGCACCTCGGTGTAGAAGATCCGCCCCGCGCCCCGGCGCCCCGGGAACATCTGGACCTGCTCGGTGATCCGCGCCCCCGCCGAGTCGACGAGGTAGACCATCGGAACCCGCAGCTTCAGCGCGCGCTCCTGGACGCGGATGATCTTCTCGACGGTCTTCGGCCCCCACGAGCCCGCCTTCACCGTGGGGTCGTTGGCCATCACGCACACCGTCCGCCCGCCGACGGTGCCGGTCCCGGTCACGACGCCGTCGGCCCCGAGCCCGTCCTGCTCCCAGTTGGCGAGCAGCGCCTCCTCGACGAACGACCCCTCGTCCACGAGCCGCGCGATCCGCTCGCGCACGGGCAGCTTGCCCTGCTCGGCCGACTTGGCGCGGTGCCGCTCCGGCCCGCCGGCCCGGGCGCGCTCGATCGCGGCCTGCAGGTCGCTCACAGGCGCACCTCGCGGGAGACGTCGGCGCGGTCCTCGGGGGCCTCGTCCGGGTCGCGCGGCCGCGTCAGCCCGAACGCGAGCGCCGCGAGGCCGGCGACGCCCAGCACGATGGGCCAGCCGACGAGCGACGGGTCCTCGACGGCGTCGAGAGCGATCTCGCGCTCGCCGGCGCCCGCCGTCGACGCGAACGCGGCCAGGACGACGATGGCGATGACGGCCGGCCCGGGCGCGCGCGTGAGCGCGGTGTACGCGACGACGCCCACGGCGCCGGCGAGCACGACGGCCTCCCACGCGTCCGGCAGCCCCCCGCCGCCGACGATGCCGAACAGGCCGCCGCCGAGGAAGGCCAGCGCCAGCACCGCCAGCCCGGCGGCGTCGGCGAGCACGTCGCGGTGCCGGCCGCGCGCGAACCGCGCGGCGACGGCGAACGCGAGCACGAGGAAGAGGACGGCCGGCCGGTACGACGCGACGTTCTCGGTGTCGAACACCCAGCGGACCGCCGCCAGGAGCGTCCCGCCCGCGGCCAGCGCGCCGACGAGCAGGCAGGCGGCCGAGCGCGACCGCCACGCGGCGACGAGGGCGACCGCGGTGAGCAGCGCGAAGTACGCGGTCAGCGACCGCGGCGTCTCCAGGGCGTCGTCGCCGCCGAGCGCCTGGAGGAAGCGCAGGTCCGCGATCGCGAACGCGACCAGGCCGCCGAGCAGCAGCCCCGACGTGCCTGCGCTCGGGCGCCCGCCGGCGGGGCGCTCGCGCAGGCCGGCGGCGAGCAGCACCGCTGCGCCGACCGCCGCGACGGCGAGGTGGCCCTCGGCCGACCACGGGTCCTCCATCCGGACTGCGACCGCCACCAGCGCAGTCGCCAGCAGTGCGGCCCCGACGGCGATGGCGGCGTGGCGCGGCATGGCGTCCTCCTCAAATCCCTGCGTTCGGCGCCGGCTGCTCGCCGGCGTAGTCGTAGAAGCCCATCCCCGACTTGCGCCCGTACCAGCCCGCGGAGAGCATCTTGCGGAGCGTCGGCGGGCGGGCGAAGCGGCGCTCGCGGAACTCGTCGAACATCACGTCGCAGATCGACCCGAGCGTGTCGAGCCCGACGAAGTCCGCCAGCGTGAGCGGCCCCATCGGGTGGCCGGCGCCCGCCTTCATCGCCTCGTCGATCTCGGCGATCGAGCCGACGCCCTCCTCGTACGCGCGGATCGCGTCGAGCATGTAGGGGACGAGCAGGCGGTTGACGATGAAGCCGGCCTTGTCCTTGGTCGGGATCGCGAGCTTGCCCTGCGAGCGCGCGAACTCCAGGCCGGCCTCGAGCGCCTCGTCGGACGTCGTCACCGCGCGCACGACCTCCACCAGCTTCATGACCTGCGCCGGGTTGAAGTAGTGCAGGCCGAGGAAGCGGTCGGGGCGCTTGGTCGCCGCGGCCTGGTCGATCACCGCCAGCGACGAGGTGTTCGTGGCGAAGTACGCGCCGTCCTTGACGATGCCGTCGACCTCCCGCCACATCTCGAGCTTCAGCGGCAGCGACTCCGTGACGGCCTCGATCACCAGGTCGCAGTCGGCCAGGTCGGCGTAGTCGGTCGTCGGCGAGATCCGGCCGAGGATCGCGTCGGCGTCCTCCTGCGACGACCGTCCCTTCTCGACCGCGCGGGCGAGCTGCTTGGCGATCTTGCCCATGCACTTCTCGGCGGCGGACTCGTCGACCTCGCGCATGACGACGTCGTAGCCCGCCGTCGCGGTGACCTGCGCGATGCCGTGTCCCATGAGGCCGCCGCCGACGACGCCCACCTTCCTGATCTCAGCCATGGGGCCGGAATCTATGGGAGATTGCTCGCATGAGCCTCGTCATCACCGAGGACCGCGGGCCGGTCCGCCACGTCGTCCTCAACCGCCCCGAGAAGCGCAACGCGATGAACGCGGAGCTCGTGCTCGCCATCCGCGACGCCCTCGAGGCGGCGCGGGTCGACGCCTCGGTCCGGTGCGTCGTCGTGCGCGGCGAGGGCCCGATGTTCTCGAGCGGGATGGACCTGGGCGACCTCGGCGCCCTCGCCGCGGACCCGTCCGGCCTGCGCGCGTTCCGCCGCCCGATCCTCGACGCGTGGAACCTCGCCGAGGAGATGGCGAAGCCGACGATCTGCCAGATCCACGGCGGCTGCATCGGCGGGGCGATGGAGCTGGCGCTGGCGTGCGACCTGCGCGTCATGGCGACCGACGCGATCATCGGGATGCCGGAGACGCGCGTCGGCCTCATCCCCGACGTGGGCGGCTCCTCGCGGCTCCCGGCGGTCGTCGGCGTCGGCCGCGCGAAGGAGCTCATCATGACCTCGAAGCTGATCGACGGGACCGAGGCGGAGCGGATCGGCCTCGTCAACCGCATCGGCCCGGCGGACGAGCTCGACGCGGTGACCGACGCGCTCGTCGGCGAGCTGCTCGCGTGCGCCCCCACCGCGGTCGGCCTGGCCAAGCGGGTCATCGACGCGGCGGCCAAGCCGGCGCTCGCGGCGACGCTCGAGCACGAGGTCACGGTCCAGCAGCTCTGCGCCGAGAGCGCGGACTTCGCCGAGGGCACCCGCGCGTTCGCGGAGAAGCGCCAGCCGGAGTTCAGCGGGCGGTGACGTAGGCGGCAGTTCGTCACGTGCGCAGTGTCGGGCGTCGCGGTTGCGAGCACCGGCGTGGCGTACTCGTCGAGCAGCCGCGCGCAATCGGGAGCGCACCCGGGCGACGGTCGGCTACACCGCTCCTCCTGGGAGTGGGCCCGGCCGGGTCCGCCGCCTGAGGTGGCCCCACGCAGACGAGAGCTTGTCATGACTACTAAGCTCGCATCCTGCCCCGGCAGGCGCGGAGCACACAGATCGACCCGGACATGGAAGGCGAGGAATGCTTCGACCCATGGCGACGAGCGCGCCGTCGCGGCGCGTGTTGACGGTCCACGGCGCGCTCTGCTGCTCCTTTGCATTTCAGACAGCTAATGCAGCGGCGTACGTCCACGTGTGGGACTACAACCGGTACTCGGGCCAGAAGGCGTACGACTGGACCGGGCAGGTGTTCAACCGGTGGCTCGGCCTTCGTGCCCGGATGCCGTACGACGGCGTCGGAGAACTCTGCGCGAAGGGTGAGACGGCTCACGGCAACATCCGGTCCGGCAACGACCCGTGCGGGTACAGCAGCACCGCCAGCTTGACGATCCACGGTAACTGCCTCGTCTATCCGACGCCGGAGTCGCAGGCCTATGTGTACTTCGGCGCCAACACGTACGGCCAGCAGTGGCTCATCGAAGGCCGTGCCAACACCGACGGCTGCACGTACTAGGGAGACAAGATGCCTCAGACGCTCGTGACCCGGCGCCTTCGAGTCTCGCTCCTCGCAGCGATCGCAGTCGTCGGCCTCACCGTCGCGCTCGTCGTCGCGAGCGGTCCCGCCACCGCCGACGATCCGCCGCAGCCGACGCCGCATCGCGATGGGCGCCCGGCCGCGGACTTCTTCAGCGTTCTTCGCGGCGAGGGTGCCGCCGCGACCTCGCGCGATCGTGAGATCGGGGAGCGCGTCGTCGCCTCGCTGGGGCTCCCGAACCTGCGCGCGGACTCCACGCGCAGCGTCCGCAGCTTCAAGAGCGGGACGACGATCCGCGTCATCGGTGGTGGCAGCGACTACTGCCTGTTCCGCGACGAGGGGCAGGGCCTCACGTGCGCGAAGCTCAACGACCGCGCCGGCGCCTCGTCCACGCCGGTGCTGGTGCTCGGCGCCGGGTTCGACGCTCCGGTGAAATCGGCCCAGTTCGCCGCGATGGTCGGCGACGGCGCGAGGGACTTCGCGCTGACGGTCGAAGGTGCGGGCACCGTCGCGCTGACACCTCGCAACAGCGTCGTGGCCGCGGAGGTGCCCGGGCGGCCGCTCCGCCTGACGTGGCGGAACGCCGACGGGTCCCCGGGGGCGCTGACCTTCCACGCCAGCGAGTAGCCGCCGCGCCCGGTGTCGGGTTCGCGCGGAGGGCCTGCGTACGGTGCCGGGCGCTAGTCGTCCATCAGCGCGCGCAGGAAGCGCTCCGGCGCGTCGAGGAAGCTGCGCGTCAGCGCGACCGGCTCGGCGTCGTCGTAGGCGACCGGCTCGAGGCCGTGCTCGCCGCAGTGCAGGATCGTCGCGTGCGGGTACGCGAGGACGATCGGCGAATGGGTCGCGATCACGAACTGCGAGCCCGCCTCGACCAGCTCGTGGATGCGGCGCACGAGCGTCAGGCAGTTCTGCGTCGACAGCGCCGCCTCCGGCTCGTCGAGGACGTACAGGCCCTCGGGGCCGAACCGGTCGACGACGACTGAGAGGAACGACTCGCCGTGCGACTGCTCGTGGAGCGAGCGGCCGCCGTACGCCGCGAGGGGATCGACGCCGTCCGGGCCCGGCGGGAGCTCCTCGATGTAGGTCGCGACCGTGAAGAGGCTCTCGGCGCGCAGGAAGAAGTCGGTCCGCGGCCGGGTGACGCCGCGGACGAGCCGCAGCCCGTCGGCCAGCGGCGAGTGCGACTCGCGCGTGGCGAAGCGCGCGTGCGAGCTGCCGCCCTCCGGGTTCATCCCGGCCGCCACGGCGATCCCCTCCAGCAGCGTGCTCTTGCCCGAGCCGTTCTCGCCGACGAGGTAGGTCACCTTGGGGTGCAGCTCCAGCCGCTCGCCCAGCGCGCGCACCGCCGGCAGGTCCCACGGGTAGCCGCTCCCGCCCTCGACCAGCTCGACGGCGCGGACGAAGGTCATCCGGCGTCCAGCGCGCGCCCCACGCGCTCGGCGATCTCCGCGCACCGCTCGACGCACGCCAGGTCGACGTGCTCGGGGAGGTCGTCGGGGCGGTGGTAGCGGGTGTACATGCCGTGCTCGCCGACGGACAGGATCGAGGCCGCGGGGAGGCCGGCGAAGCGGGCGAGGATGGGGTCGGTGTAGGCGGCGATCCGCCAGCGCTGGGGCGGGTCGGCGGCGGCGGCGCGCTCGACGAGGGCGAGGTCCTGCTCGCGGTAGCGGTGCGGGAGGAGCGCGCCCTCGGCCGCGGCGAGGATCGGCGTGCCGCTGCCGACCGTGTCCAGGCCGAGCACGAACGTGGTCGCCGGGTCGAGCGCGTGGTCGCGCAGGAACGCGCGCATCCCGCCCATGCCCGCCTCCTCGGCGCCCGGCAGGACGGCGAGCACCTCGGTCCGGTCGAGCGGGTCGGCGGCGAGGCGGCGGGCCGCCTCGAGCACGGCCGCGACGCCGCTGGCGTTGTCGTTCGCGCCGGGGACCGGCGGGCGCGCCGCGGTCTCGAGCACGAACGCGGCGACGAGCGCGAGCAGCGGCCGCCACCGCAGCGCGATCGCGAGCGCGGGGGGCGCCGCCGCGGGCGTCATCGACCGCGTCCGGAGGCGCCGCCGCGCCCCCGCCTCGACGATCCGGCGGTCCCACATCAGCCCGGCGCGCTGGGCGTCGAGGTGCGCGACGAGCACGAGCGTCCGGCGCGCCTCGCCGCGCGGCGCGATCCGGCCGACGACGTTCATCCCCTCCCCCTTGGGCAGCAGCCGCTGGACCCACTGCGCGCGCCCGCTCTGGTCCAGCTCGTACGAGACCAGCGCCGCCGCGGCCAGCAGCCGGCTGCCGGTCGCCGCGGCGGCGAGGTGCGGCAGGTGCGCCCACGCGTGCGTACGCGGCCACCGGTAGGGCTCGAGCGCGACGTCCGCGACGCCCGTCTCCGCCAGCCGGCCCGCCGCCCACTCGGCCGCCGCGCGCTCGCCGGCCGACGCCGACCCGCGCGACATCCCCGCCAGCGCGCGGACGTCGTCAGCGATCGTGCCAGTCAACGGGCCCGGCGACCAGCGTGTGGCTCCCCAGCGGCCGCCCGAGCACCTGCTGCGCGCGCCGCGCGCAGTCGACGACGCGGCCCAGGTCGACCCCCGTCTCGACCCCCATCTCGTGCAGCATCGAGACGAGATCCTCGGTCGCGATGTTCCCCGTCGCGCCCTTCGGGACCGGGCACCCGCCCAGCTCGCCGAAGCTCGACTCGAACGACTCGCACCCGGCCTCCAGCGCGGCGAGCACGTTCGCGAGGCCCTGCCCGCGCGTGTTGTGGAAGTGCGCGGTCAGCTCCACCTCGGGACCGAGCGCCTCGCGCGCCTCCGCGAAGAACCGCCGCACCTGCACCGGGTTCGCCATCCCCGTCGTGTCGCCGAAGCCGATCTCCTGCGCCCCCGCGTCGCGCAGCCGCCGGGCGATCGCGAACACCCGCTCGGGCGGGACATGACCCTCGTACGGGCAGCCGAAGGACACCGAGATGACGCCCTCGCACCGCAGCCCGGCCTCGCGCGCCCGCGGGAGCACCCGCTCCAGCCCGGCGAGCGACTCCTCGACCGAGCGGTTGACGTTCCTGCGGTTGTGGGCCTCCGACGCCGAGAGGAAGACGTTGACCTCGTGGAAGCGCTCGCGGTGCTCGAGCGCCTTCTCCAGGCCCTTCTCGTTCGGGACCAGCACGCTCAGCGACACGCCCTCGGGCGGGTCGATCCGCGCGAGCACCTCCGGCCCGTCGGCGAGCTGGGGGATGACGTCCGCGCGCACGAAGCTCGTGACCTCCAGGCGCCGCACGCCGGTGCGGGCCAGGCAGTCGATCAGCGCGACCTTGTCCTCCGTCGGGATGACCTCCGGCTCGTTCTGGAAGCCGTCGCGCGGCCCGACCTCGCGGATGCGGACGGCGCGCGGCAGGTCGCTCACGCCCGCTTCACCACCCGCCGCTCGTGCGTCCCGACGCCGAGTGTCCGCTCCCCCTCGCGCACCTCGACGTCGAAGCGCCACTTGCGCTCGTCGACCACCTCGCGCAGCCGCGCGGTGACCGTGCACCGCGCGCCCTCGGCCGCGGCGGCGACGTGCTTGACGCACACCTCGAAGCCGACCGTCGCCTGGCCGTCGGGCAGGTGCTCGAGCGCGAGGATCGCCGCGCAGCGCTCCATCATGCCGATCATCCCGGGGGTCGAGAGGACCTTCACCGGAATCGTGCCGCCCACGTCGGTGAGCAGCATGCCCTCGACCGTGAACTCGTCGGTGCGCTCAGCGCCTCGTGGATCCATCGCCAGGGGCGCACCCTATACAGTCGCCCGCCGATGCCCGACGGCGTCTCGATCATCGGCGGCACCGGCGCACTCGGCTTCGGCCTGGCCGTGCGGCTCGGCGCCGCCGGGGTGCCGGTGACGATCGGCTCGCGCGACGCGGGGCGGGCGCAGGAGGCCGCGGCGCGCGCCTCCGAGAAGGTCCCGGCGGGCGAGTTCCTCGGGCTCGTCAACGCCGAGGCCGCGGCGGCCAGCGAGGTCGTGTTCCTCTGCGTCCCGCTGCGCAACCAGGCCGAGAACCTGCTGAACCTGCGCGACGTGCTGCGCGAGGGGCAGCTCCTCGTGGACGCCACCGTCCCGCTCGCGGCCCCGCTCGGCGGGAAGGCCACCCGCACCATCGGGATCTGGCAGGGCTCGTGCGCCCAGCAGGCGCAGGAGATGGTGCCGGACGGCGTGCGCGTGGTCAGCGCGCTGCACACGGTCGCCGCGCCGGTGCTGCAGGACCTCGACGCGCGGTTCGAGGAGGACGTCCTCGTGTGCGGCGCCCGCCGCGACGACAAGCGGCGCGTCGCCGAGCTGATCGAGCGGATCGACGGGCTGCGCTGCGTGGACGCCGGCCCGCTGGAGATGGCGCGGCTCGTCGAGCCGCTGACCGCCCTGCTCATCGGCATCAACGGGCGCTACAAGACGCACGCCGGCATCCGCGTCACCGGCCTGCCGGACGGCGACCTCTTCCCGCCGCTCGCCAAGAAGCGGTGACCGTCGTCGTCCTGGCGGGCGGCACGGGCGGGGCGAAGCTCGCGCGGGGGATGCTCGACGTCTGCGGCGACGAGCTGGTCGTGATCGCCAACACGGCCGACGACGTCGAGATGTACCGCGCGCACGTCTCCCCCGACCCGGACCTCGTCAGCTACTGGCTGGCCGACCGGATCGACGAGCGCGGCTGGGGCCTGCGCGACGACACCTTCCACGTCATGGACGGGCTGCGCGAGCTGGGCGTCGACGTGTGGTTCAACCTCGGCGACCGCGACCTCGCGGTATGCCTGCGGCGGGCCGAGCGGCTGCGCGGCGGCGCGCGGCTGACCGAGGCCCTCGACGAGCTGCGCGCCGCGCTGGGCGTCCGCGCGCGCGTGCTGCCGATGACCGACGCGCCGGTGCGCACGCGCGTGCTGGCCGGCGGCGAGTGGTGGCCGTTCCAGGAGTTCATGATCCGCCGGCGCGGCGAGGGGCCGGTCGAGGGCGTCGAGTACGAGGGCGTGCGGGCGGCGTCGCCACCCGCGGAGGCGCTGGAGGCGATCGCCGCGGCGCGCGCGATCGTGGTCGGCCCGTCGAACCCGGTCATCTCGATCGGGCCGATCCTCGCGGTGCCGGGCATGGCCGAGGCGCTGCGCTCCTCCCCCGCGCCGGTCGTCGCGGTCAGCCCGATCGTGGACGGCGAGGTGGTGAAGGGGCCGACCGCGGCGTTCCTCGCCTGGGCGGGCCAGACGCTCGACGCGCGCGGCATCGCCGCGACCTACCGGCGGCTGATCGACGGCCTGGTGACCGACGAGCGCGCGTCGCTGGACGTGCCGGTGCTGACGACCGGCACGCTCATGGTCGACCCCGCGTCGCGGGAGCGGGTCGCGCGCGAGACGCTCGACTTCGCCCTCTCGTTAGCCTCGCCCGCGTGACGACGGTCGCGATCCTGCCGGTCAAGCGGTTCGACCGCGCGAAGTCGCGGCTGGGGGCGGTCGCGGCCGCGGAGGCGGGCGGGGCCGTGCGGGCGGGCGCCGCCGCGGGGGCCAGCGGAGCCGCGCGGGCGGGTGCGCCGGCCGCGCCGCTGGGCGCCTCCGACCGCGCCTCGCTCGCCGCGGCGATGCTCGCGCGCGTGCTCGACGCGCTGGCGGCGGCGCGGCGCCTGGACGCCGTGCTGGTCGTCACCGGCGAGCCGGCGGCGCGGGACGCGGCGCGCGAGCGCGGCTTCGAGGTCGTCGACGAGCCGGTGCTGGTCGGCCACAACGGGGCCGCGGAGCTGGGGATCGCCCGCGCCGTCGAGCTGGGCGCCGCGCGGGCGCTGCTCGTGCCCGGCGACTGCCCGCTGCTGTCGGCCGAGGAGGTCGACGGCCTGCTCGACCGCCACCCCGGCCCCGGCGTCGTCGTCGTCCCCGACCGCCACCGCACCGGGACGAACGCGCTGCTGCTCGCGCCCCCGGACGCGATCCGCCCGTCGTTCGGCCCCGGGAGCTTCGAGCGCCACCTCGGCCTCGCGCCGGGCGCGGCGGTCGAGGAGGTCCCCGGCCTGCTGCTCGACGTCGACACGCAGGAGGACCTCGACGCCGTGCACGAGGCGCAGCGGTGATCGCCGCCCGGGCGCTGGACGGCATCCCCGAGATCCGGCCCGGCGACGACCTCGGCGCGCTGCTGCGCGGCCGGGTCGCCGGCGGCGAGGTGCTGGTCCTCGCCCACAAGGCGGTGTCGAAGGCCGAGGGGCGCATCGTCCGGCTCGACGACGTCGAGGCCGGCGAGGAGGCGCGCCGCCTGGCCGCCGAGCACGGCAAGGAGGACCCGCGGCACGTGCAGGTCGTCCTCGACGAGACGGCCGAGCTGCTGCGGGCCGAGCGCGGCGTCCTCATCTGCCGCACCCGCCACGGGTTCGTGTGCGCGAACGCGGGCGTCGACGCGTCGAACGCCGAGCCGGGGACGGTCGTCCTGCTCCCGGCGGACCCGGACGCGTCGGCCCGTCGCCTGCGCGCGGCGCTCGGCGTGCGCGCGGGCGTGGTGATCGCCGACTCGTTCGGCCGCGCGTGGCGCCACGGGCAGGTCGACGTCGCGATCGGGGTCGCCGGGCTGGCCCCGCTCGACGACTGGCGCGGGCGCCGCGACCCCCATGGCCGCCTGCTGCGCGCGACCTGGATCGCCGTCGCCGACCAGGCGGCGTCGGCCGCCGACCTGGCGCGGAGCAAGGGCTCGGGCGAGCCGGCGGTGGTGCTCAGCGGCCTCGAGCGGTTCGTCACCGAGGCCGACGGCCCCGGCGCCGCCGCGCTCCTGCGCCCGCCGGAGGAGGACCTGTTCCGGTGAGCGGCGGCGAGCGCGGCGCACGCCGGGGCGGGGCCCGCGCGCCGGCGACGGGAACGGCGCGCGGACGACCCTAGTGCTCGTTGCAGGGCGCCTGCGAGCGCTCCTCGCCGCGGGCGCCGGTGGAGGCGCCGGGGTTGTTGGCCGACGCGGGCGGGCCGACGGGCTCGGCCTGCGCGAGCCCCGGGTTCGGCGCGCCGCCGGGCGTCCCCACCGCGTTCGGGTTGCCGGAGCACTCGTCGGCGGGGACGCGCCCGTCGTTGATGCCGTACGCCGGCGCGGCCGCCGCGAGCGCGACGACGACGGCGGCTGGTGCGATCTTCCACATGCCCCTGCGTACGGCGCCCGCCGCGCGGCGGTTCGATGCTTCGAACCGTGCTCGAATAGTTCGCGTCCACTGCGCGTTCGGCGTAGGCTGGCTGGGCCATGGCGCGAGCGCTGCGGCTGCACGACACCGGCGCGCCGGTCCGCGACCTGCAGCGGGCGCTCAACGCGCGGGCGGAGGCGCGGTTCTACCCGCAGCTCGCCGTGGACGGCGAGCTGGGCCCGGCGACGTGGCGGGCGTTCGACGCGCTCGGCTTCGCGCTCGGGTTCCTCGAGGCGACGCTGTCCGCGCCGGAGATCTCCCTCGGCGCCCAGCGGCTGATCGCCGACCCGTCCCGCCGCGACGAGCACCAGCTCGCCCGGGCGCGCGACCGGGCGCCGAAGCTCCACCTGCGCACGATCGCCCTGGACGGCACGCCGACGTACTGGGGCCTCGCCAAGCCGCTCGTGCGCGCGCGCGAGCAGGGGTGGTCGGGCCGGCTGGCCAGCTCGGACCGCCGCAAGGGCGTCGCGGAGCGGTTCGGCAAGAAGTCGCAGGCCACGCTGTACCGCTGCTTCCTCGTGCGCCAGCGGCTCGGCCGCTGCCCCGCCTCCTGCGGGGGCGACTGCGTCGCCGCCAACCCTCCGGGCCAGTCGAGCCACGAGCAGCGGTCCGACGGCGCCGGGTTCGAGGGGCCGGTCGGGCGCAGGCTCCGCTGGTGGGAGCTGGGGCTCGACCTCGCCGACTCGCAGGGCGCGCTCGATGCCCTGCAGCGGCTCGGCTACGGCGTCCGCCGCCCGTACTCGTCGGCGAGCGAGCTGCACCACCTCAACTTCACGGCGAGCCCGGGGCCGGTGCTGCCCGGCGTCGGCCCGAACTCCCACCCGCCGGAGACTCCCCAGACGCCCAAGGTCCCGCGGCCGTCGGGCGGCTCCTTCACCGGCCCCGACGTGAGCCTGAACCAGCCCGACGTCGACTGGAGGATGGTCCGGCGGGCTGGGCACGAGTTCGCGTTCGCGAAGGTCAGCGACGGGCTGGGGACCCCGGACCCCGCGTTCGGCCGCGCCCGCTGGAAGGCGATGAAGGACGCCGGCCTCATCCGCGGCGCCTACCACTTCGGCCGCCCGCAGCGCGGCCGCGACCCGCGCGACGAGGTCCACGAGTTCCTCCGGCTGCTGCGGGCGGCGGGCGGCCTGCAGCCCGGCGACCTGCGCCCGGTGCTCGACCTCGAGAAGTTCGGCCGTGCGGGCCGGCTCACGCCGCGCCAGACGCTCGAGTGGACGCGCGGCTGGGTGGCGGAGATGCGCGCCCAGATCGGCCGGCGCCCGATCATCTACACCGGCGTCTTCTGGCGCGAGACGCTCGGCAACCCGCCCGACCACCTCGACTGCCCGCTGTGGCTCGCCGCCTACGTGCCGCCCGGGCGGCTGCCCGCGCTCGTCCCGCGGGCGTGGAGCGACGAGGGGTGGACCTTCTGGCAGCACACGGAGTCCGGCACCTGCCCCGGCATCCCCGGCCCCTGCGACCTCAACCGCTTCCGCGGGAGCCGCGGCGACCTGCGCAGGCTGCTGCTGACGTAGCTACGCCGCCAGCGGCAGCGGGTGGCGGCGGCGGATCTCGTACAGGGTCGTGCGCTCGGCGGCGGGGCGGCCGGCGCGGTGGGCCGCCGCGACGAAGTCGTCGGGCATGAGCTTGACGCCGTGGTAGGAGCCGGCCATGCGGCTGATCGACTCCTCCATCAACGTGCCGCCGAGGTCGTTGACGCCCCAGCGCAGCGCCTCGGTGGCCGCGTCGAGGCCCATCTTCACCCACGAGGCCTGGACGTTCGGGATCGAGCGGCCGAGGGCGAGGCGGAAGACCGCCGTGTGCTTGAGGTTCTCCTCGCGGGAGATCTCCTCGACGCCGTGGGTGCGGCCGAGGAGCGTGTGGAACGGGATGAAGCTGAGCGGGACGAACTCGGTGATGCCGCCGGTGCGCTCCTGCAGCGCCCGCACGACGCGCATGTGCTCGGCGAGCTCCCACGGCTCCTCGATGTGGCCGAACATCACCGTCGACGTCGAGCGCAGGCCCGCGGCGTGGGACGCCTCGATGATCTCGACCCACCGCGCGACCGGCAGCTTGTTGGGCGAGATACGCTCGCGGACGCCGTCGTGCAGCACCTCGGCGGCGGTGCCGGGCGTCGAGTCCAGGCCCGCGTCGCGCAGCCGCGCGAAGACCTCGCTCGGCGGCAGGCCGCTCACGTCGACCATGTGCGCGATCTCCATCGGCGAGTAGGCATGCAGGTGGACGTGCGGCGCGACCTCCTTGGCCAGCCGCAGCCAGCCGAGGTAGTCCTCCAGGTGCCAGTCGGGGTGGATCCCGGACTGCATGCAGATCTCGGTCGCCCCGAACGCGACCGCCTCCTCGACGCGGCGCACGAACTCGTCGCGGTCGTGCTCGTAGGCGTCGGGCGAGCGCCGGCCCTGGCCGAAGCCGCAGAACGCGCAGCCGACGACGCACACGTTCGACACGTTGATGTTGCGGTTGACGACGTAGGTGACCTGCTCGCCGGCCACCTCGACGCGCAGCTCGTCGGCCGCCTGGCGCAGGTCCTCGATCGCCTCCGGCCGCGTCTCCGCGAAGAGCGCGGTCAGCTCCTCGTCCGTGAGCCACAGGCCGTCGCGCCCGCGCGCGATCGCGCCAGCCACGAGGTCGCGGCGGATCGCGCGCTCCTCGCGCCGGCCGGAGCCCCGCCGCGGGATGAACGACCAGTACGCGCTCTTGACCACGTCGAGGACGCCCTGCGCGAGCCACTCCGCGTCGATGTACTGCGGGTAGACGCACAGCCGCTCGGTCAGCGCGAAGCCGTCGCGCGCCAGGCGCTTGCGGACGTGGGCCGGCGACGGGAACGGGTGCTCGGGCGAGATGTGGTCGCCGTTGGCGCTCAGCCCGCCGAGGTCGGTCGCCCCCGCGGCGACCAGCTCGGGCCACCAGTCGGCGAGGTTCGGCGGCACCTGGACGCCCACGCCCGGCATCAGCCGGCGGGCCTCGGCGACGAGCCGCTTCATGTCGTCGATCGTCACCGGCGACGACCAGGCGGGCGCGTCCTCCACCGGCCCGTCGTGCAGCCCGGTCCGCCAGTACTCCTCGGCGGCCTGCGCGGCGATGTCCGCCGGCTCCTCGCCGTAGTAGCGCCGGTGCGGGACGAAGTTCTGGAGGATGACCTCCTGCAGGTGGCCGTGCTCGGCGTGGACCGCCGCGAGCGCCTCGAGCGACGCGACGCGATCCTCCTCGGACTCGCCGATGCCGACGAGGATGCCGCTCGTGAACGGGATGCGCAGCTCGCCCGCCGCCCGGATCGTGGCCAGCCGCGCCGCCGGGTGCTTGGTCGGCGAGCCCTGGTGCGCGACGAGGTCGGGGTTGACCGACTCCAGCATCAGCCCCTGCGACGCGGTGACCTCCCGCAGCCGGGCCAGGTCGTCGGGTTCGAGCACGCCGAGGTTCGTGTGCGGCAGGAGCCCGCGCTCGAGCCCCTGCTCGCACGCCCACGCGACGTACGCGACGAAGTCGTCGAACCCCCACTCGGCGAGCTGGGCGCGGACGCCCGGATGGTGGTCGGGCGCCTCGCCGGTGAGCACGAGCAGCTCCTTGACGCGCCGCCGCCGCGCCCCCTCCAGCAGCCGCACGACCTCGTCGGGCGCGTGCAGGTGGGGGCGGTGCGTCGCGAACGCGCAGTACTTGCAGTAGCACCTGCACGTCCGCGACAGCGAGAGCGTGACGTTGCGCGAGAAGGTGACGCGGCGCCGCACCGCGCCGAGTCTACGGCCTGGGGTCGCCCGGGTCCGTGCCGCTCGTCCCGGTGCCCGTGGCGGGCGGCTCGCCACTCGCCGTGCCGGTGCCGGTCAGGCCCCTGCCGCCGCCGGTCACGCCGCCCGTGCCGCCGGTCGCCGGCGCGTCCACGCCCGCGGGCAGCTCGACGTCGGTGCCGCGCCTGCTCTCGGCCGCGCCGCTGAGCGTGTCGATCGGGCGGCGCCCCGGCGCCCGGCCCTCCGGCGCGAGGATCAGCGCCGTGTAGAGCACGCCGGCCAGCAGCGCGCCGACCACCGGCCCGAGCACGTAGGCGACGACGAACGGCCCGATCTCCTCCCCGCCGCCGATCAGCGACGGCCCGAACGCGCGGGCCGGGTTGAGGCCCGCGCCGGTCATCGGCCCGATCGCCATGACCGCGAAGCCCAGCGTGCCGCCGATGACGATCCCCGCCCAGTCGCGGGCGCCCTTCGGGTTGACCGCGACGCCCATGATCGCCCACATCAGCGCGAACGTGCCGATCAGCTCCGCCAGGAACCCGGCGAGCGTCTTCTGGTCCAGGTAGTCGGAGATCGTCGTCGCGCCGTACGCCGCGGCGTCGCCCTCGTCGCTCAGCAGCAGCTTGACGAGCAGCGCGCCGAGCACCGCGCCGATGAGCTGCAGCACGATGTAGATCGCCGCGTCGATCGGCCCGATCTTGCGCAGCGCGGCGAGCGTGACCGTCACCGCCGGGTTGAAGTGCGCGCCGGACGCCTGACCCAGCGTGTAGACGAGCATCGTCAGCAGGAAGGCGTGCAGCAGCCCGATGACCGCCCAGTCCCGGACGCCCAGGGCGCCCTCGGAGTGCAGCGACACGATCGTCCCGATGAAGAAGACGAGCAGGAGCGTGCCGATCAGCTCGGCCGCCCACGCGTCGGGCCCGCGGCGGCGCAGGTCGTCCGCGTCGCCGTCGCGGCGGGTCGTCACTGCACCGGTCGTCGTACGTGCTTCCACTGGGTCCTCCAACGGTCCGAATGGTCAGACGTCAAGCGGCGGGGATGGTACGCGACACTCCGGCGGTGCGGCTTCCCCTGCTCCTGACGCTCGTCGGCGCGCTGGCGCTCGCCGGCTGCGGCTCCTCCGGCCGCGGCGGCACCGACGACGCGACGCTGATCCTCGACTTCACGCCGAACGCCGTCCACGCCGGCATCTACACGGCGGTGGCGCGCGACTTCGACGGCGCCGAGGGCGTGAAGCTGCGCGTCCGCGCGCCGTCCAGCTCGACCGACTCGGTCCGCCTGCTGCAGTCAGGCCGCGCCGACCTCGCGATCCTCGACATCGCCGACCTCGCGCTCGCCCGGCAGGAGGGCCGCGACGTCGTCGGCGTCATGGCGCTCGTGCAGAAGCCGCTCGCCGCGGTGATCGCCCAGCGCGACGTCCGCACGCCGCGCGACCTCCAGGGCCGGCGCGCCGGGGTCGCGGGCCTCCCGAGCGACACGGCGGTGCTGCGGTCGGTCGTCCGCGGCGCCGGCGGCGACCCCGACCGGGTGGACCAGGTGACGATCGGCTTCAACGCGGTCCCCGCGCTGCTCGGCCGCCGCGTCGCCGCCGCCACCGCGTTCTGGAACGCCGAGGGCGTCGCGCTGCGCAGGCGCGGCGGCCCGGGCCGCTTCCGCGAGTTCCGCGTCGACGAGTTCGGTGCGCCGTCGTACCCCGAGCTGGTCGTCTGCGTCGCGCGCGAGACGCTGCGCGACGAGCCCGACATGGTCGACGGCACGGTCGCCGCCCTGCGCCGCGGCTACGAGGAGGCGCTGCGCGACCCGGAGCTGGCGGTCGAGACCCTGGTCAGGCGCAACCGCGGGCTCGACCGCGCGCTCGTGCTGGAGGAGCTGCGCGCGCTCGGCCCCGCGTTCACGGCGGGGGCGAAGCGCTACGGCGAGCTGGACCGCGGCCGGCTGGAGGCCTGGGCGCGCTGGGCGCGGCGGTTCGGGCTGGTGCGCGAGCGGCCCGACGTCGGGCGCGCGTTCCGGCTCGACGAGAGCTGACCGCGAGCCGGCCGCAGCGCGCGCGAGCGCGCGCGCAGCGAGCTACCCGACCTGCCAGAACGTCGTGCGCCCCGCCGCGCCCGCCTTCGACAGCCCGAAGTGGATGTGGTCGCGGTGCGCGGTCGTCCGGTCGACGCCCTTGCGCGGCCTGCCGTCGCGGCGGAAGCACGGCGAGTACTTCTTGAAGTCGGTCATCCCGGCGCCCCAGTACGAGCAGTCCCAGATGATCTCCTCGACGCCCATCCGCCGCGCGAGCGCGTGCGGGTTGCCGGCGGTGTCGGGCGCGAGCATGAGCGCGATGAGCGTCGCGGCGTGGACGCGCTCGGCCTGGTCGTAGGCGTCGAGGTGCCAGTCGACCGCGCGGTTCTCGGCGTGCAGCGACGCGGACCCCTTCCCCCACCTCTCGCACCGGTAGCTGCCCCAGTAGACGCCGTGCGCGTTGCGCTGCAGCCAGCGCGTGAACGCGACCGTCCCCGGCTTGACCTTCGGGTCGCAGCGGCGCGCGGCGTCGTACTCGATCGCGTCGATCGGCGTGGTGACGAGCCGGTTGGCGGGGTTGCCGGCGACGGGCGCGAACGCCTCCACCGGCAGCCGGAAGGCGTGCGCGGCGGGGGCGGCGACGGCGAGCAGCAGGAGCGCGAGGCAGAGGCGGCGCATCGCCACTGCGGTCGGCAGCGGTGCGCGGGTCTTGAAGTGGTGCGGCTAGCCGCTGGACAGCCGCGCGACCAGCTCCGCGCCCTCGCGCGCCATGCGTGAGCGCGGCACGACGAGGTCGAACCCGGCCTGCTCGGCGCCGCGCCGCACCTCGACGTCCACGTGGGAGTAGAACGCGAGCGTGCGGATCGCGCCCGCCTCGCCGCCGGAGCGCAGCGTGTCGAGCAGGCGGGCGCCGTCCACGTCCTCGGTCGTCAGGTCGACGACGAGCACGTCGCTGCCGGCGATCTGGTCCCAGACGTCGGTCTCGGACTGCGCCAGCTCCACCTCGTGCCCCGCGCCCTCGAGCATCGCCTTGACCTTGGAGCCGAACAGCAGGTCGGGGACGAGCGCGAGGACCCGGCTCACTGCGCTCGCGACCTGCGGAACTCCTGGCGCACCGACTCGGGACGGCCCCACATCGGCGCGACCTCGGCGCGGCCCTGCTTGACCTCGCGCACGCGCAGCTCGCCCTCGATCCCGACCTCGTCGAGGTTGCGCAGCGTGCCGTGCGTGGCGGGCGCGGCGGCGCCGTGGCCGAAGCGGTGCGCGACGTTGACCCGCCAGTGCCAGTCGTGCTTGGAGTACGGCTGCGCGTTCACGACGACGAGGTACTGGGCCGCCTCGATGTAGCGGCTCTCGTCGAAGATGCGGACGTCGAGCTCGATGTCGGTCCAGTCGTCGGGCAGCGAGTCGACGATCTGCTGGAAGGTGTCGGCGAGGCCCATCCCGCGGCGAAACTACCATCGAACGCGATGGCGGCCACCCTCACAGGGGAGTACGCGGTCCTGACGACCGGCTGCGGCCTGGTCGACCGGTCCGAGCGCGGCAAGCTCGCGCTGACCGGCGCGGACGCCAAGGAGTTCCTCAACGGGCAGGTCACCAACGACGTGCTCGCGCTCGAGCCCGGCAAAGGCTGCTACGCGGCGTTCCTCACCCACAAGGGCAAGATGCTCGGCGACGTGCGCGTGCTCGACGCGGGCGGCGAGCTGCTGCTCGACACCGAGCGCGTGGCGCTGCAGGCGCTGTTCGACATGGTGCGCCGGTTCAGCGTCGGCTACGACGTGCAGCTGCACAAGCGCACGCTGGAGCGGGCGCTGCTGTCGCTCGCGGGCCCGCGCGCGCGGGAGGTCGTGCCCGGGCTGCCGGCGGAGGAGCACGCGCACGTCGCGACGTCGGTGGGCGGCGCGGCGGTGCGCGCGATCGCCACGTTCGAGGGCGTCGACGTGCTGTGCGCGGCCGAGGACGCCGACGCGGTGCGGGCCGCGCTCGTCGAGGCGGGCGCGGTCGCGGTCTCGGAGGAGGCCGCCGAGGTCGTGCGCGTCGAGTCCGGCCGCCCCCGCTACGGCGTCGACATGGACGACGGGACGATCCCCGAGGAGGCGGCGCTCAACGCACGCGCGGTGTCGTTCACGAAGGGCTGCTACGTCGGGCAGGAGACCGTCGCGCGGCTGCACTGGAAGGGCAAGCCGAACCGGCGCCTGCGCGGCCTGCGGCTGACCGCTCCGGCCGCGCGCGGCGAGGAGCTGCGGCTCGGCGAGAAGGTCGTCGGCCGCGTCGGCAGCGCGGTGACCTCCCCCGTCCTCGGCCCGATCGCCCTGGCGATCGTGCGCCGCGAGGCGTCGGTCGGCGACGTGCTCGCGGTCGGCGCCGGCGCGGCGACGGCCGAGGTCGTCGAGCTGCCGTTCGCGCCCGAGCCCGCGGCCTAGCCGAGGTTGAACACGAGCACGAGCGCGAGCGCGACCGCGATCAGCCAGCCGAGGATCGCGACGGCGATCGCGAGCGGCGGCGGGGACGGCAGGCGCCGGCGGTACGGCGCGCCATAGGGCGCGGCGCGCGGCGGCTCGAACGACATCTCGGCGGGCGGCGCGGGCGGCGGCGGCCATGCCGACGGGCGCCGCTCGGTCCACGGCGGCGGCTGCTGCCAGGGCGCGGGAGGCGAGGCCGTCTGCTGCTCCGCCCACGGGTCGACCCACGGGGCCGTCCGCGGCTCGGCGGGCGCGCGGCGCTCGACCCACGGGCCGTCGGCCGGCGGCGGGTCGTCGGACCGCGCGGGCGAGGGGGTGCCCGGCGCGCCCCCAGCCGGCGCCCCCTCGCCCATCGGAGCCGGGCGCCCGCCCCAGGGCGCACCGGGCTCCGGCGGTCCGGTCGTCGGGCGCCCGCCCCAGGGCGCCTGCGGCTCCGGCGGTGCGGACGGGGCGCGCTCGGTCGCCGGGGCGGCGGGGGGCGTGGACACGACCTCGACGCGAGCCCCGCCGCGGGGGCCGGCGAGCGGGCCGGCGAGCGGCGCCGAGCGGCGCAGCTCGGCGGGCTCGCCGAACTCCGGCCGCAGGGGCGCGACGATCGCGGGCGCCAGCGACTCGGCCTCCGCCGCCGCCAGGCCGCGCTCGACCGCGTCGAGCACGAGCGTCAGGTCCTGGTGCAGCGCCCGCAGGCGCGCGGCGTAGTCCTCGACCGGCTCGCCCGGCCGGGGCAGGAACGACCTGACGTCCGCTCCGTGCGGCTCCGCGTGAGGCTCGCTCATCCTTGACTGAGTCCCGTTTCCGATCTCCGCCCCACGCGGCGCCCCGGCTCCCTCCGGGACTCTGATTACGCGTCAAGCATTGACGATTGTGGAGCCCTGACGCGCGAGAAGCGAGTCAGACATTCGTCGAGTGGGCGCAAGTTCGCTGATGCCGCTGCGTTGCGCGAACCCCTCCAGCGCCGCTCTGGACGGCCGCGGCTCGAGCTCGAGCGTGGCCACCTGGTGCGCGTCGAGCCACGTCGACACGATCCGCTGCTCCTGCACCTCGTCGGCCGGGACGTACGGCTCGGCGCGCACCGCCAGCGCCGCCTCGGTCCGCGCGACGACGTCGGCGAGCGAGTCGACCGGCCCCCAGTCGACCACGCGCCCGCCGACGAGCCAGAACGCGTCGACGCCCTCGACGCCGTCCTCCCCGGCCAGCACCAGCCGGGGATGTGCGTGCGCCGCGCGCAGGAACGGACCGAGCCGGTCGAGCAGCACGCGCAGCCGCGCGCCGCGCCGGCGCAGCCACTCCGCGCGCTCGAACCGCTCCTCCGCCGCCGCCTCGCGCATCTGGCGCTCGACGTGCGCGAGCAGGGCCGCGCCGCCGTCGCTGGACCCCGTGAACAGCCCGAGCGCGGCGTCCAGCCGGCGGCGGTAGAGGTTGGGGTCGAGGTCGCCGAGGCAGGGCGACAGGCAGCGGCCCATCTGCCCGTACGCGGAAGCGTGATAGCGCCGTTGCATCCTCCGACCGCAGTGCCGGAGGGCGAAGAGCGAGTCCAGCTGCTCCTTCAGCTCCACCGCCGAGGCCCGCCCGCGCAGCGGCCCGACGTTCACCGCGTGGCCGCCCGCCGGCTCCGGCGCGACCTCCAGCACGGGGTAGTTCACGTCGAACCGGCAGCGCAGGTAGACGTACGGGTCCTGGTGCTTGAGCTTGACGTTGCCGGGCGGGCGCAGCGCCTTGATGAGCCGGCTCTCGAGCAGCAGCGCGCCCAGCTCGGACCGGGTGGCGCGGTGGTCGACGATCGACGCCTGCGCCGTCCAGTCTCCGGTCGGCGACGACGGCGCGAAGTGCGAGCGCGCGCGCGTGCGCAGGCGCACGGACTTGCCGACGTAGAGCGGCTGGCCCTCCGCGTTGCGGAAGACGTACACGCCCGGCGCGTCGGGCAGGTGCGAGAAGTCCGGGAGGTGCAGCGCGCGGCGCGCCGGCAGCTGGTCGCGCGGGCGCCGGCGCGGGGGGCGCAGCAGCGCGAGCGCGCCCGCGACCGTGCCCGCGTTCGCGCACAGCTTCGGGAACAGCGCGCAGAACACGCGCGCGCAGGTCTCGGCGTCGGCCAGCGGGCGGTGCGCGACCGCGACCTCGATCCCCAGCGCTCCCGCCAGGGCGGTCAGCCGGCGCTGGCGCGCGAGGGGCGCAAGCCGGCGCGCCAGCGCCACCGTGCACAGCGCCGGCGGGTCGGGCCACTCGAGGCCGGAGCGCTCGAACGCCTGGCGCAGCACGCGCCGGTCGAACGACACGTTGTGGCCGACGAGGACGCGGCCGTGCAGCTGCTCGGCCAGCTCGGGCAGCACCGCCTCGGCCGCCGGCGCCTCGTCCACCATGTCCTGCGTGATCCCGGTGAAGCGCTGGATCCCGCGCGACAGGGGCGCGCGCACGCGCACGAGCGTCTCCCACCGGTCGTGCAGCTCGCCGCCGCCGACGAGCACCGCGCCCACCTCGGTCAGCTCGCACTCGTCGCCCGCCTTGCCGTTGGTCTCGGTGTCCACCGCGAGGAACTCGGCCTCGCGCAGCGGAGCTTCGAGCAGGTCCATCCCGCCCTTCTACGCCGCGGACCGGACGGCCCGCACGAGCGGTTGCAGGCGGTGACGACCGGCGGGAGGAGTAGCATCGCCCGCGATGACGACGGTCACGCCGAACGTCGCGCACGAGACGCGCCGGGCATGGGCTGAGTACGCGGACCGCCTGCGGGGGCTCGACGGCGAGGAGTACGACGCCGCCGAGCAGGATGCGTGGGAGCACCTGCAGACGACGCTCCAAGCGCTCGACGCCGCGGTAGCGCCGCTGCACCATCCTCCGGTCGGGTAGGGTTCGGCGCCGGGCCGTGGGGCTCGGCTCGGGAGAGGGATGCAGAAGAGACTTCGTGATGCCGCAGTCGCGCTGGGCGCCGTCGTGCTTGCCGCGGGGTGCGGCGAGGAAGACGACTACAAGAACGAGCCGCGGCCGCCCGCGCCGATCGTCGTGAGCGCGTCGATCGGGGAGGATCGCGTCTCGGTCTCCCCGCGCCGCTTCGGCGCCGGCCCGATCACGCTGATCGTCGCCAACCAGACCGAGAGCGCGCAGGAGCTGCGGCTCGAGACCGACGAGGTCGGCGGCGGCGAGGCGGGCATCCAGCAGGAGACCGGGCCGATCTCGCCCGGCGACACGGCGTCGCTCAAGGCGAACCTGCGCCCCGGGACCTACCGCGTCGGCGTCGACGGCGACGGGATCGCCGAGGCGGCGCTGAACGTCGGAAAGCCGCGCGAGAGCGCGCAGAACCAGCTGCTGCAGCCGTAGGGCCGGCGAGCGCCTGGACGGCGCTGCCCGTGAAGGGGACCGCCCGGCGCGGCGCGCCCCCGCTCCCCTGACGACGTCGGCCGCGCCGCCCGCGCGCGGCGCGCCCCCGCTCCCCCGTGTGACCCGCCGCACAGATGGTTGCGTGCGCACGCGCAATCATTGCGTGCGTGCAAGCAACCTCCGTCACGCCCCGCGAGCTCGCCGTCCGCCTGACCGCCGTCATCCACCAGGCGATGAGCGTCTCCGGCGGGGACGTCGTCGCGCTCTTCGAGGAGCTGGGCCTGACGATCACCCAGGTCAAGCTGCTCAACCACCTCGCGGCCGCCGGCGAGATCAACGTCAAGTCGCTGTCGGAGTCGATGCACCTCTCGCTGCCCGGCACGAGCCGCGCGGCGGACGCGCTGATCCGCCGCGGCCTCGTCGAGCGCCGCGAGGACCCCGCCGACCGCCGCTCGAAGCTGCTCACGATCACGCCCGCGGGCCGCGAGGCCGCGGGCCGGATCGCCGCCGCCCGGGTCGACGCGTTCGAGCCGCTGATGGCCTCGCTCACCGACGAGCAGCGCGCAGCGCTCGTCGCCGCCCTCGCCCCCCTCGCCCCGGACGGGACGCCATGACCGACCGCCTCCCGATCACCGAGTCCAACCGCCGGTGGTGGACCCTCGGCGCGATGTGCTTCGCGCTGTTCATGATCATGCTCGACAACACCGTCGTGAACGTCGCGCTGCCGTCGATCCAGCGCGACCTGCAGATCACGACCTCGGGCCTGGAGTGGACGGTCAACGCGTACACGCTCGCGTTCGGCGTGCTCCTGGTCACCGGCGGGCGGCTCGGCGACCTGTTCGGCCGGCGGCGGCTCTTCCTGCTAGGCGTCGTCGTCTTCGGCGCGTCGAGCGCGGCCATCGCCACCGCCCCCGACCTCACGTGGCTCGCGATCGGCCGAGCCGTCCAGGGCGCCGGCGCCGCGCTGATGATGCCGGCGACGCTGTCGATCATCACCAACGCGTTCCCGCCCCACGAGCGCGGGCGCGCGATGGGCACGTGGTCCGGCATCAGCGCGATCGCGCTGGCGATCGGCCCGGTGGTCGGCGGGTTCCTGGTCGAGCACGTCTCGTGGCAGTCGATCTTCCTCATCAACCTGCCGGTGGCCGTCGTGGCGATCGGCGTGACGCTGGTCGCGGCGCCCGAGTCGCGCGACGAGAGCGTGGTCCCCACGGTCGACCTGCTGGGCGTCGTGACGCTGTCCGCCGGGCTGGCGTCGCTCGTGCTCGCGCTGATCGAGGGCAACCGCTGGGGCTGGGGGTCGCCGCGGATCATCGGCCTGCTCGCCCTCTCGGTGGCGGCGCTCGCCGCGTTCGGGGCGATCGAGCGGCGCGTCGCGGTCCCGATGGTCGACTTCCGGTTCTTCCGCTCGCGCCAGTTCCTCGGCGCCAACGTCATCGCGTTCATCGTCAGCTTCGCGATGCTCGCGATATTCTTCTTCATCGCGCTCTACATGCAGAACGTGCTCGGCTACTCGCCGCTCGAGGCCGGCGTGCGCTTCCTGCCGTCGACGCTCATGATCATCCTCGTCGCGCCGATCGCCGGCCGCCTCGCCGACCGCATCGGGCCGCGCCTGCTGCTCGTCGGCGGCCTGCTCGCCGTCGCGGCGTCGCTGTACTGGCAGTCGCACATCACCACCGACGCCGACTTCAGCTTCCTCTTCGGCGCGTTCATGCTCATGGGCACCGGCATGGCGTTCGTCATGTCGCCGATGACCAGCGCCGCCATGAACGCGGTCGAGCCGGCCAAGGCCGGCGTCGCCTCCGGGATCCTGTCGATGAGCCGGATGATCGGCGGCACGTTCGGCGTGGCCGCGCTCGGCGCCGTCATCGCCACCGACCGGACGGCGACCGCGGCCTCGTTCACCGCCCAGCTGGGCGACGGCCTGGTCGTCGCGGCGGCGCTCGCGGCGCTCGGCGCGCTCGTGGCGGCGGTCACGATCGGCCCGCGGGCGGAGCGCCCGGAGGCCCCGGTGCAGCCGATCCCCGCGGGGCCGGACACGCCGGTGCACGAAGCGGCCTAGAGGCCGGCCCGGGTAATGTCCGGCCCCTTCCCCACTGAAGGCGAGCGAAGGAACCGAACCCGTGGCCGTTGACCTCTCCCAAGTCTCCACCGTCGACACCGAGCCGGGCGAGCTGCCCGCGACGATGGCCGCGTGGGTCATCCGCCAGGAGCGCGAGGGCGAGCCGACCGACGCGTTCCAGGTCGAGGAGATCGAGGTCCCCGAGCCCGGCGCGTTCGAGGTCATCGTGCGCGTGATGGCCGCGGGCGTCAACTTCAACAACGTCTGGGCCGCGCTGGGGAAGCCCGTCAGCGTGTTCGGCTACGGCGACCACCCGGAGTACGGCCACCACATCGGCGGGTCGGACGCCTCCGGCGTCGTGTGGAAGGTCGGGCCGGGCGTCACGCGGTGGAAGCCGGGCGACGAGGTCGTCATCCACTGCAACCAGACCTCCTACGAGGACCCCGAGGTCCACGGCCTGGACCCGATGGCGGCGCCGTCGCAGAAGATCTGGGGCTACGAGACGACGTGGGGCTCGTTCGCCCAGTTCACCAAGGTCCAGGCCCAGCAGCTCCTCCCCAAGCCCAAGCACCTCGCGTGGGAGGAGGCCGCCTCCTACGGCCTGACGTACTTCACGGCGTACCGCATGCTCGTCGAGCGCGCGCAGCTGCGCCCGGGCCAGAAGGTGCTCATCTGGGGCGCCGCCGGCGGGCTCGGCGTGTTCGCGACGCAGCTGTGCAAGCTCATCGGCGCCGACAGCGTGGGCGTCGTGTCGAGCGACGAGAAGGGCCAGCTGGTCGAGCAGCTCGGCGCCGTCGGGTACATCGACCGCAACGAGTTCAGCGGGATGATGCGCAGGGGCGGCGAGACGGCGGAGGAGGAGAAGGAGCGCTTCAAGGCCTCGCGCGCGTTCTCCAAGCGCGTCAAGGAGATCCTCGGCGACGCGCCCGACGTCGTGTTCGAGCACGTCGGCAAGGCGACGTTCCCCACCTCCGTGCTCACCGTCAAGACGTTCGGCAAGGTCGTGATCTGCGGCGCGACGTCCGGCTACACGCTCGACTTCGACGTGCGCTACCTGTGGATGCGCCAGAAGGAGATCCTCGGCTCGCACTTCGCGAACGCGTGGGAGTGCAACCTCGCGAACGCGCTCATCGAGCAGTCGAAGATCCGCCCGGTGCTGTGGAAGACGATGCCCTTCGAGGACGTCGCGAACGCGCACCAGCTCATGCACGAGAACAAGCACCTCGGCAAGATCTCGATCCTCGTCGGCGCCGAGCGCGAGGGCGAGGGCAAGACCGCCGAGGGCCCCGGCGCGATCCGCGCCGAGGTCGGTGCGTGATGGCCGGCGCCGTCCACATCCCGTGGTACGCCACCGGCTTCCGCGCCGACCGGTTCGCCGAGGCGCTGGCGGACGTCGCGCCGGTCGCGCTGCGCTACGGCGCGACGGGGTACGCGGTGTACCGCTACCGCGACGACCGCTACCGGTTCATCCAGAGCGCGACGTTCGAGGACAAGCTCGACTGGGAGCGCTACTGGGCCGGCGAGGAGATGACGCGCTTCCGCACGGTCCACCAGGGCTGGTACCAGGTGCCCGTGCTGTACCAGTGGGCCGACGTCGTCATCGAGGGCTCGCTGCCCGCCAACGGCCGCGCGCCGGAGGAGCCCAGCTCGGCGACCGGCGGCACCGAGACCGGCGACACGATCTAAGCGGCGTCGATGACCTTGCGGTCGCTGCGCTCGATGTTCATCCGCAGCCGCGCGAGCGCCTGGCGGATGAGCCGCGACACCTGCATCTGAGACACGCCGATCTGGCGCGAGATCTCGGTCTGCGTGAGGTCCTCCTCGAAGCGCAGGCGCAGGATCTCGCGGTCGCGCGGCGTCAGCACGTCGAGCGCGCCGTCGATGAGGACGCGGATCTCGGCGCGGCCCAGCTCGGGGTCGGTGACGCCGAGCGACTCGCCGAGCGTCGAGTCCTCGCCCACGGGCTCGTCGAACGAGCGCGCGCGGCGGGCGTCGGCGCTCTGGATCGTCGACAGCACGTCCTCGAACGGCGCGTCGATCGCCTTCGCCAGCTCCATGACGGTCGGCGAGCGGCCGAGCTCGTTGGTCAGCGCGTCGCGCGCCTTGGCGACCTGCAGCTGCAGCTCCTGCGTGCCGCGCGGCACGCGCACCGCCCACGTCTTGTCGCGGAAGTAGCGCTTGATCTCGCCGAGCACGGTCGGCGTGGCGTACGACGAGAAGCGCACGTCGCGGCTGAGGTCGAACCCCTCGATCGCCTTCATGATCCCGACGCACGCGACCTGCACGAGGTCGTCGAGCGGCTCGCCGCGGCCCGCGTAGCGGCCGGCGAGGGCACGGGCGAGCGGGAGCATCTCCTCCGCCAGCACGTCGCGCGCACGGGTGTCCCCGTGCACGTGGTAGCGGCGCAGGAGCATGCGCTCGCGATCCGCCCGCTCGGCGGGCGTCGCCACCTCGTTCTCTGTCTCCCCGACCCGCGGGTCCAATACCGGCCCGTCGGCACACACGCTCTGCACAGTACATGGGTACGGGCGAGGCCCGGCTGATGGATCTCTCTCAGTCGCGTTCGAGCGGCGCCATCGTCAGGCCGGCGTCGCGCAGCAGGTCCCAGTACAGCTCCGCGGGCTCGCGGTGGCCGCTCCACACGACGGCCTGGCCGCTGTTGTGGATGCGGTCGGCGATCGCGTAGCCGTACGCGACGCTGACGCCGGGGACGTGCCGCGCGAGCGTGTGCGCGACGTGGTCGAACGTGTTGTGGTCGTCGTTGAGGACGATCACGCGCCACGAGCCGCCGAGGCCGGAGTCCGGCCCGCTCGTGCGCGGCAGCTCGACGGTCTGGCTCATCCAGGGGTCGAGCTTACCCGCCGCAGTGCGCGCTCAAGACCGGGGTGGAGCGTCTCGAACGGCATCGCCTGCGCGTACGTCTCGGTCGTCGCCGGCGAGGTCGCGGCCGCGATCTCGGCGCGAATCCACTCGGCGAATCCCCGCGCGTCGGTGCCCGCGGCCTGCATCGCCATGCGGTCCAGCGCGGCGCGGCACTCGCCGAGCTGGGCGGGCACGTCGTCCCAGGCGCCGAAGTGCGTCACGGCGACGCGGTCGGCGTTCCACGACTCGAGCAGGTCGAGCGACGCGTGCCACGCGGTGAGGTCGATGTCCGGCGGCGGCGTCGGCGCGAGGACGTGGCCCTCGGGCGGGATGCGCACGCCCGCGACGTCGCCGGCGAAGATCGTCGCGGTCGGCCTGTGCAGGTAGGCGACGTGGTGGGACGCGTGGCCGGGCGTGTACGCGACGCGCCACGGGCCGGCGTCCTCCCGGCCGGTGAGCACGCGCAGGTTCTCGCGCGGCACGGGGACGATCTCGCCCCACAGGCGGTCCATGTCGTCGCCGTACAGGCGCGTCGCGCTGGCGACGAGCTTGCTCGGGTCGGCGAGGTGCGGGGCGCCGCGCTCGTGCACCCAGACCTCGAGGTCGGGCCAGCG
>DASZEJ010000137.1:0-52080 GCA_035940955.1 Solirubrobacteraceae bacterium | reverse complement strand
GCCGCCGTGCTGGGAGCGCGGGTCCCACGGGCCGCGGGTCGCGCCGCCCGCCCGCACGTGGCCGTCGGCGAGCAGCTCGTAGAGCGGCTCGGTCACGGCGCGTCGGCCGCGACCGGCCGGGCGGGCATCGGCGGCGGGGTGAGGGCGGCCGCGCCGATGACGAGCGCGAAGGCGAGCAGGCGGACCGTGAGGCCGAGCGCGTCGTCGGGGAGCGGCTCGCCGAAGACGATCGGGCCGGAGGCGATGGTGACGATGTTCGCCGCGGCGCTCGTCACCGCGATCACCGCGACCGCGCCGCCGAGCTGCAGCGAGCGGGCGGAGACGAGCAGGCCGAGCAGCGACAGCAGGGCGATGACCGCAGCGAGGGGGTGGAGCACGACCCCGATCCCGCGCTCGTCGAGCACGCTCGACAGCGCCTTGATCGTCACGTCCGACGCGCCCCACAAGAGGCCGGCCGACACCGCGAGCAGGTAGGCGTCGCGCCGGTGCCCGCGCGCGGCGGCGACCGCGAGCGCGCCGCCGATCGCCGTCGCCAGGCCGCCGTACAGCGCGAGCGTCGCCGGCTCGTAGTCGGAGTGCGCCTCCCTCCCCGTCGAGCCCATCGTCGCCGCGAGGAACGCCAGGCCGGTCGCGGTCAGCGCGACGCCGACCCACTCGCGCCGCGGCACCTCGTGGGCGAAGAGCCGCTCGGCGACGACGGTCAGGAGGACGAGGCCGCCGGCGATCGTCGTCTGCACGAGCGAGATCGGCGCGAGCGCCAGCGCGGCGACGTGCAGGCCCCACGACCCGGTCGCCACGACGATGCCGAGCGTGTACCACGGCGAGCGGAACAGCGCGAGCGACGACGAGACCGGCCGCGAGAACTCGACCGCCGGCGCCGCCACCGACCCGCGGTGCTTGTAGAGGAAGCCGAGGATCGACGTGAACGCGCAGGCCAGCGCGAGCAGCAGCCCGACCTGGACCGACAGGCTCACAGCGGCGCGAAGGACGCCGTGAAGTGGCGCAGCTGCGGCGGCTCGTCGACGATCCGCAGCCCGCGCAGCTCCTCCGCGCGCTCGGCGACCCACGCGACGACCTCGATCGCGTAGTCGACGTGCGACTGCGTGTACGTCCGGCGCGGGATCGCGAGCCGGACGAGGTCCATCGGCGCCGGCCGCTCGGAGCCGTCGGGGCGCCGGCCGAACATGACCGTCCCGATCTCGCACGAGCGGATGCCGCCCTCGCGGTACAGCGCCACGGCGAGCGCCTGGCCGGGGTACTCGAGCGGCGGGACGTGGGGCAGCAGCGCCCGCGCGTCGACGAACACCGCGTGCCCGCCGATCGGCCGCACGACCGGCACGCCGGCGGCGTGCAGGGCCTCGCCGAGGTAGGCGGTCGAGCGGATGCGGTAGCGCAGGTAGTCCTCCTCGACGACCTCCTCGAGCCCCTGGGCGATCGCCTCGAGGTCGCGCCCGGCCAGGCCGCCGTACGTCGGGAACCCCTCGGTGAGGATCAGCATCGTGCGGCAGCGCTCGGCCAGCGCGTCGTCGTCGAGCGCCAGCCAGCCGCCGATGTTGCCGAGCGGGTCCTTCTTGGCCGACATCGTCATCCCGTCGGCGTACGAGGCCATCTCGCGGACGACGTCGGGGATCGACCGCTCGCCCTGGCCCGGCTCGCGCTGCTTGACGAACCAGGCGTTCTCGGCGAACCGGCAGGCGTCGAGGAACAGCGGCACGCCGAAGCGGTCGCACAGCTCCCGCACGCCGCGCAGGTTCTCGAGCGAGACCGGCTGCCCGCCGCCGCTGTTGTTGGTGACGGTCACGAAGACGACCGGCACGTCGCGGGTGCTCAGCACCTCCTCCAGCCGGGCGAGGTCCATGTTGCCCTTGAACGGGTGCTCGGCCGCCGGGTCGAGCCCCTCGGGGATCAGCAGGTCGAGCGCCTCGGCGCCGGTGAACTCGACGTTCGCGCGCGTCGTGTCGAAGTGGCTGTTGTTCGGGACGACCTTCCCCTCCCCGCCGAGCTGGCTGAAGAGGATGCGCTCGGCGGCGCGGCCCTGGTGGGTGGGGATGACGTGGCGGAACGGGAACAGCTCGCGCACCGCGGCCTCGAAGCGGTAGAACGACGGCGAGCCGGCGTAGCTCTCGTCGCCGCGCTGCACGCCCGCCCACTGCTCCGCCGACATGGCGCCCGTGCCGGAGTCGGTGAGGAGGTCGATGGCGACGTCGTCGGCGTGCAGGCGGAACAGGTTGTGGCCCGCCTCCTCCAGCCGCTCGCAGCGCTCGTCGCGGGTGGTCATCCGGATCGGCGCGACGGCGTGGATCCGGAACGGCTCGATGATCGTGCGGAAGCGCTCCACGCCTACGCCCTCGCCTTCGCTCGCTTGCGCATCGCGGCGAACTCCGGCCAGGGGCGCGTGTTGGCGACGTCGTCCGCGGTCAGCCACGCCCGGCGCGCGGTGGCGACCCCCCAGCGCGCGAGCGCGAGCTCGCGAACCCCGTGCGCGTCGGAGTCGATCAGGATCTTCACGCCCGCGTTCGCCGCGTTGCGGGCGTGGACGTCGTTGAGGTCGCGGCGGTCGGGCGCGGCGTTGATCTCCAGCATCGTGCCGGTGCGCGCGGCCGCCTCGACGACGCGGTTCATGTCGACCGCGTACGGCCGGCGGCGCTCGATCTTCCGGCCCGTCGGGTGGCCGATCGCGTCGATCCACGGGTGCTCGCACGCGGCCACGAGCCGGCGCGTCATCTCGTCCTCGGCCATCCCGAAGGTGGTGTGGACCGAGCCGATCACCCAGTCGAGCTCGGCGAGCAGCTCGTCGTCGTAGTCGGGCGAGCCGTCGTTGAGGATGTTCGTCTCGGTCCCGATGAGGACCTCGATCCCCTCCAGGCGCGCGTTCAGCTGGCGGACGTGGTCGATCTGGCGCCACAGCGTCTCCGGGTCGACGTGGTTGCCGAAGCCGTGGGTCGCGGAGTGGTCGGTGATCGCGACGTACTCCAGCCCGCGGTCGCGGGCGGCGAGCGCCATCTCCTCGGCGGTCTGGCGGCCGTCGGAGAGCACCGTGTGGCAGTGCAGCTCGCCCCTCAGGTCGCGCACCTCGATCAGCTCGGGCAGCTCGCCGCGCGCCGCGGCCTCCAGCTCCCCGCGGCCCTCGCGCAGCTCGGGCGGGATCCACGGCAGGCCGAGGCGCTCGTACACCTCGTGCTCGGTCGGGCAGCGGGCGGTCTCGCCGGTGGCGTCGTCGAGGACGCCGTACTCGGACACGTGCAGCCCGCGGCGGACCATCGCCTCGCGCAGCTGCATGTTGTGGTCCTTCGAGCCGGTGAAGTGCTGGAGCAGGTTGCCGAACAGGTCGGGCTCGACGACGCGGACGTCGACGGCGAGGCCGCTGTGCGTCCGGCCGCGGACCGCGTTGTCGCCGGCCGAGCCGGCCGACTCGATGACGTCGAGGCGGGCGAACGCGGCGGTCAGCTTCGCCGGGTCGCTGGCCGTGGCGATGACGTCGAGATCCTTGACGCTGTCGGCCAGCCGGCGCGCGGAGCCTGCGAGCTCGACGCGGTCGACGCCCGGCAGCGACCGCAGCGCGCTGGTGATCTGCTCGCCGATGCCGAGCGCGCGCGGCAGCAGGACGCGCGGCGCGGGCCGGTCGGCGACGCCGCTCGCGAACGCCTCCAGCACCGCCTGCTCGAACTTCGGCCCGAAGCCCTTGACGCCGCGCAGGCGCTCGCCCTCGGCGGCCCGGCGCAGCGCGTCGAGGCTGTCGATCCCGAGCTCGTCGAACAGCCTCCTGGCCCGCTTCGGCCCGAGGCCCGGCAGGCGCGTCATGTCGAGCAGCCCGGGCGGGAACTTCGCGCGCAGCCGGTCGAGCGACGGGATGGTGCCCGTCTCGAGCAGCGTGACGATCTTCTCCTCGAGCGTCTTGCCGATCCCCGGCAGGCTGGTGACGCGGCCCTCGCGGGTCAGGGCGGCCACGGAGACGGGCGCGTCGCGGACCGCCTTGGCCGCGTTGCGGTAGGCGAGCACCCGGTGGACGACGGCGCCGTCGAGCTCGTAGAGGTCGCCCAGCTCGTCGAAGTACTGCGCGATCGCGGCGTTCGTGAACTCGGGCAACGTCGAGCTAGGGTACGTCGCCGCCATGGGGCCTGCCTGGCTGATTCTCCCCACCTACGACGAGGCCGAGAACCTCGAGCGCATCGTGCGCGCGGTGCTGCCGGTGCTCGAGCGCTCGCGCTGCGACGGGCACCGGCTGCTGATCGTCGACGACAACTCGCCCGACGGGACGGGGGAGATCGCCGACCGGCTCGCGGCCGAGATCCCGGAGGTCGAGGTGCTCCACCGCCCGGCGCCGATGGGGCTGGGGCCGGCGTACCTGGCGGGGTTCGACCACGCGCTGCGCGAGGGGGCGGGGCTCGTCCTCGAGATGGATGCCGACTTCTCGCACGACCCCGACGACGTCGAGCGGCTGATCGCGGCGGTCGCGGACGGCGCCGACCTGGCGCTCGGGTCGCGGTACGTGCCCGGCGGCGAGGTGTCGGACTGGGGGCTCGGGCGGCGGATCGTCTCGCGCGGAGGCTGCTTCTACGCGCGCTGCGTGCTCTCGCTGCGGATCCGCGACCTGACCGGCGGGTTCAAGTGCTTCCGGCGCGAGGTGCTCGAGGCGATCGACCTGCCGACGGTGCGGTCGAAGGGCTACGCGTTCCAGGTCGAGCTGACGCTGCGGGCGGTGCGGGCCGGGTTCAAGGTCGTCGAGGTGCCGATCGTGTTCCGCGAGCGGCGGCTCGGGCGCTCGAAGATGACGTGGCGGATCGCCGGCGAGGCGTTCGTGCTGCTCCCGCAGCTGCGGCGGCGGGTTCGGCCATCCGTCCAGCGGTGCGCGGTCGAGCCGGCCGACGCGCCGACTGCCGGGTCGTGAACGGCCACGAGCTCGCCGTCGTCCAGGGCTGGGCGGACACGCGCGCGACCCTGCGCGCGTGGAACGCCGCGCCGGGGCCGGTGCTCGGGCGCTGGGTGCGGCTGTCGCTGCTCGTCACGGCGGGCCTGCTCGCGGCGGTGCTCGCGGTGGCGGCGGTGTCGACGCCGGACGCGACGCCGATGCTCCTCCCGGGCGTCAACACGGCTCCCGACTGGGCCGACGTGGGCGCGGTCGTCTTCCGCAACTCGCTCGTGCTCGCGCTGCACGCGCTGGCCTGCCTGGCCGGCTTCATCGCGATGTCGTCGCTGCCGATCGAGGCCGAGGCGTACAGCGGCCGCTGGCGCGCGCTCCACGACGTCGCCGGCCCGGCGGCGATCGCGTTCGTGACCGCGGCCACCCTGTTCTCCGTCGGCACGCAGGCGCTGGTCCTCGGCGACGGGCTGTCGACGCTGGCCTGGCAGCTCGACGTCGCGCCGGCCAAGCTGCTCGCGATCCTGTCGATCCACGCGGTGCCGGAGCTGTGCGCGCTCTTCCTGCCGCTCGCCGCCTGGCTCGTCGCGGCGCGGGCGGGAGCGTGGGAGCAGCTGATGGCGGCGACCATCGTCACGGCCGCCCTGGCGTTCCCCGTCGTCGCGATCTCGGCCATGGTCGAGATCTGGCTGACGCCGCGCTTCCTGTAGCGCGAACGCACGCCGCTTCACTTCGTATAGTGGTGGTCATGAGCGACCTCACGAACGTCACCGACAACTCCTTCCAGGCCGAGGTCATCGAGTCCGAGAAGCCGACCCTCGTCGACTTCTGGGCCCCCTGGTGCGGCCCGTGCCGCGTGGTCGGCCCGGTGCTCGAGGAGATCGCTCAGGAGCGCGACGACCTGCGCGTCGTCAAGCTCAACGTCGACGAGAACCAGCGCACCGCCGCCCAGTTCGGCGTCCTCTCGATCCCGACGATGATCCTCTTCAAGAACGGCGAGCCGGCGAAGACGATCATCGGCGCCTACCCGAAGAAGAAGCTCGAGGCCGAGCTTCAGCCGGTCCTGGCGTAGGGCGCGCGCCGGCGGGCGCTCACCCGCTCGGCGCCGCGGGCGCCGGCTCGGGCCGGAACCGCGCCTCCGGCTGTGCGCGGCCGCGGTCGTCGAACGGGAGGCTCTCGGCCGCCAGGCGGGCGCGGACCGCTTCGGAGTCTCCGAGGGCGGTCGGGGCGACCGTGCCGTCGCTCTTGAGGACGCGGTGGGCGTTCGGGAGGTCGTGGCGGATGAGGGCCTGGTTGATGCGCCGGGCGGCGGCCGGCGGCGCGCCGATCGCCGCGGCGAGGTCGGCGTAGCTGACCCAGCGGCCGGCGGGCACCGTCTCGAGGACGGCGCGGAGGTTGTCGGTGTCCATGCCGCGACAAGGGCCGGCGCGGCCGGATCTCGCCCCCCCGCGGAGCGTGGCCGCGCAGGAAGTCGCGGCGGGGGCTCAGGCCCGCGTCAGCGCGATCCGCAGCTCGCGGCCCTCGATGACCGCGCTCTCGCCGGTGCCGTCGGCGTCGTAGGACAGCTGGGTCGCGAGGGTCTCTCCGGAGACGTAGGCCTCGTGGGCGCGGGCCGCTTCGAGGAGGTCGGCGTCGCCTCCGAGTCGCAGGGCGATGCGGTCCTCGACGGCGAGGCCGGCCGCCTTGCGGGCGTTCTGCACGGCGTGGACGACCTCGCGGGCGAGGCCCTCGCGGCGCAGGCCGTCGTCGAGCGTCAGGTCGAGGGCGACGGCGTGGGACGCCTCGCGCTCGAGCTGGTAGCCCTCCAGGGGCTCGAGGCGGAGCAGCAGGTCCTCCGGCGAGAGCTCGTGGTCGGCGCCGGCGACGAACACGCCGACCGGCCGCCCGTCCTCCAGCGCGTCCGCGACCACCGCCGGGTCGAGCCCCGCCACCGCCTCGGCCACCGCGGGCATCTGCTTGCCGAACCGCGGCCCGAGCGTCCGGTAGTTCGGCCTGATCTCGTACGACCCGAGCTGGTCGGCCCGCTCGACGAACCGCAGCTGCTTGACGTTCAGCTCGTCGCGCACGACGTCGGCCAGCCGCTCGATCGCCTCGCGCTCGCGGCCCGCGGCCACGACGACCGCCTCCCGCAGCGGCTGGCGGACCTTGACCTTCGCCGCTCCGCGCGCCGCGAGGCCGAGCCGCACCGCCTCGCGCGCGACCGCCATCGCGTACTCGAGCTGCTCGTCGCGCTCGCCCGGCGTGGGGAAGTCCGCGAGGTGGACCGACGGGAGGGAGCCGTCGAGGTTGTCGTAGATCTCGTCGGCGACGAACGGGGTGAACGGCGCGAGCAGCTTCGAGACGCCGAGCAGGCACTCGCGCAGCGTCCAGAAGGCGGCGGGGTCGCCGTCCCAGAACCGGCGCCGGGACCGCCGCACGTACCAGTTCGACAGGTCGTCGACGAAGGCGGCGATGGCCCGTCCGGCAACCGTCGCGTCGTAGGCGTCGAGGCGTTCGATGACGGCCGCGGTGGTCGCGGACAGGCGGGAGAGGATCCAGCGGTCGAGCTGCGTCCAGGGCTGCTGGGTGGCGAGGAGGTCGATGTGGTTGGCGTTCGCGTACAGCACGTAGAAGCCGTACGTGTTCCATAGCTGCTTGAGGAACAGCCGCACGCCCTCGCCCACCCGCTCGGTGTCGAACTGGTAGCCGTCCCACGGCTGCTTGGCGGTGAAGAAGTACCACCGGAACGCGTCGGCGCCGTATTCGTCGAGCACAGCCCACGGGTCGACGATGTTGCCGAGCGACTTGGACATCTTGCGGCCGTCGCGGTCGAGGATCAGCCCGAGGCAGACGACGTGCTCGTACGACGAGCGGTCGAAGAGCAGGGTCGAGATCGCGAGCAGCGAGTAGAACCACCCGCGCGTCTGGTCGAGCGCCTCGCAGATGAAGTCGGCGGGGAAGCGCTCGCGGAAGCGCTCGCCGTCCTCGAACGGCGCGTGGTACTGCGCGAACGGCATCGCGCCCGAGTCGAACCAGACGTCGATGACCTCCGGCATGCGCGTCATCCGCCGCGAGCACGACGGGCACGGGAAGCCGACGTCGTCGACGTACGGCCGGTGCGGGTCCTCCAGCCGCACCCCGCTCAGCTCCTCCAGCTCGTCCAGCGAGCCGACGCAGTGGACGTGCCCGTCGGGGCAGCGCCAGACCGGCAGCGGCGTTCCCCAGTAGCGCTCGCGCGACAGCGCCCAGTCGACGTTGTTCTCCAGCCAGTTGCCCATCCGCCCGTGCTTGATGTGCTCGGGGTGCCAGTCGACCGACGCGTTGGCGGCGAGCAGGCGGTCGCGCAGGGCCGACGTCTTGATGTACCAGGCCGGCTTGGCGTAGTAGAGGAGCGGGTCGCCCGAGCGCCAGCAGAAGGGGTAGGCGTGCTCGTACTCCTCGGCCTTCAGGAGCTTGCCGCGCGAGCGCAGGTCCTCGATCAGGTCGGGGTCGGCGTCCTTGACGAAGCGGCCCGCGTACTTGCCGATCCGCTCGTCGTAGGTGCCGTCGGGCCGCACCGGGTTGACGACGTCCAGCGAGTACTGCTGGCCGAGCCGGAAGTCGTCCTCGCCGAAGGCGATCGCGGTGTGGACGAGGCCGGTGCCGTCGTCCGCCGTCACGAAGTCGCCGAGCAGGACGGTGTGGCCGCGCTCGCCGTACTCGCGCGCGGGCATGTACGGGAACGGCGGCTCGTAGCGCACGCCGTCGAGCGCCGCGCCCGGGAAGCGCTCGAGCACCTTGACGCCGTCGTCGCCGAGCACGCGCGAGACCAGCGCCTCGGCGAGCACGACCGGCGCCTCCAGCGGGCCGGTCTTCGCCCGCACGTACGTCAGCTCGGGGTCGACGGCGACCGCGGCGTTGGACACGAGCGTCCACGGCGTGGTCGTCCACACGAGCAGCTCGTCGCCGCGCTGCAGCGGACCGCCGTCCTCGACGACCGGGAAGCGCACGTAGACCGACGGGTCCTTGACCGTCCGGTAGCCGAGCGCGACCTCGTGGGAGGAGAGCGCGGTGCCGCAGCCCGGGCAGTACGGGACGACCTTGTGCCCCTCGTACAGAAGGCCCTTGTCGTGGATCTGGCGCAGGGCCCACCAGACCGAGTCGATGTACGTCGCGTCGAGCGTGCGGTACGCGTCGTCGAGGTCGATCCAGAACCCGATCCGCTCGGTGAGCGCGTTCCAGTCCTCCAGGTACTCGAAGACCGACTCGCGGCAGCGCCGGTTGAACTCGGCGATGCCGTACTCCTCGATCTGCCGCTTGTTCTCGATCCCGAGCTTGCGCTGCACGGCGATCTCGACCGGCAGCCCGTGCGTGTCCCACCCCGCCTTGCGCTCGACGTAGTGGCCGCGCATCGTCTTGAAGCGGGGGTAGATGTCCTTGAAGACCCGCGCGAGGACGTGGTGCGCGCCCGGCTTGCCGTTCGCGGTCGGCGGGCCCTCGTAGAACACCCACGGCTCGGCGCCCCGCCGGCGCCGCAGCGACTCCCGGAACACGTCGCGCTCGCGCCAGCGCTCGAGGACCTCCTGCTCGAGCGCGGGGAACGACTGGTTCGGGTCGACGGGGCGGTGCGGCATGGACGGGCGATTGTATGGGCCGCCCGCCGCGCGCTCAGCTCAGGCGGCGAGCTTCCGGCACAGCTCGGTGAACGAGCGCTTCTCGTGCTCGTCGAGCGCGCTGAACGCCGCGGCGACGCGCTCGGTGTGCTCGGGGAAGAGGCGGTCGACCAGCTCCCGCCCGAGCGGCGTGAGCGCGACCGACGCGGCGCGCCGATCGTGCTCGAGCCGCGTGCGGCGGACGTAGCCGCGCTGGACGAGCGTCGAGACGACCTCGGTCGCGTTCGCCTTCGACGTGCGCAGCCGGTGGCGGAGCGCCCGCAGCTCGAGCTCGCCGCCCGCGGTGGCGAGCACGACGAGCACCGAGAACCCCGACGCGGAGAGCCCCTCGCGCTCGAGGTCGGCCGTCAGCCTGCGGCGAACGCTCGCCTCCGCGCGCAGGAGTGAGTCCAGCGCGCGGTGGGCCAGCGGGTCCCCCGGCACGAGCATGGGCCGGGAAAGTACCTGCGGGGTCGGACGTTTCGCGGCTGCGCGCGCCCCGCTACAGCGCCTCGGACGCCGGCTGCTCGCGGCCCTCGCCGCGCGCCGCCGCGTCGAGGTCGGCGAGCAGCTTCTCCCGCGCCGCCATCGGCCGGTCGCCGAGGCGCGGGACGGTCGTCGCCCCGGTCTCGGGCAGCGCGCTCCTGAAGTCGTAGACCCGCACGCCCTCGCTCGACCGGCGCGCCGCGTACACCAGCCGGCCGAACGTGTCGAGCGTCGCCCGGCGGCCGACGAGGACGACCGCGCTCGGCGTCAGCGCGACGAGCGCGCGGCCGATGCGGAGCGGGTCGAGGTCGACGGGCAGCGTCAGCGCGCGCACGCCGGCGCGGCGCAGCACGAGCTCGAGCCCCTGGGCGTAGAGGGCGTCCATGTCGAGCGCGCGGGTCGCGTCGAACAGCAGCACGCCCTCGCTCCGGTGCGCGGGCGGCGCGGCGCGGGCCTGCGCCGCGAGCCAGCCGGTCGCCCACCGCCAGCCGAACCCGTACTCCGGCGACGTGCGGTCGCGGCCCTCGCCCAGCGCGCCGACCGCGGGCAGCAGGATCTCCTCCACCGTGCGCTCCATCGAGCGCACGGCGAGCGACTCCTCCAGCAGCCGGTCGGCGGCGTCCTCGTCGAAGCGCTGGAGCAGCGAGCGCAGCCGCAGCGGCGACGACGGGCCGGACCCGCGCTCGCGCGCGATCGAGACCGCCGACGAGACGTTGTGCGTCTCCTCCAGCGCCTGGCGCAGCGCCTCGATCTCGGCCAGGTCGAACTGCCGGTGCCCGCCCGCGCTGCGGCGCGGCGCGGGGAAGCCGAAGCGCCGCTCCCAGCTGCGCAGGGTGTTCGGGCTGACGCCCAGCATCGCGGCGGCGGCGTTCGTGCGGATCGCGCTCACGTGAGGAGGTATCGAGCGTTGGAGAGGTTTGCGCAAGGGGCGCAAGCCCTCGTGCACCACGGCCGTCTCTGTGCAGCTTGCAGGACTTAAGCGCCGCGGCGCGACGGGTCCTGCTCGAGCGAGGCGAGGAAGGTGTCGAGCTGCTCGATCGTGAAGCGGCGCTGGCCGCCGGGCGTGCGGTAGCCCCGCAGGTACCCGGCGTCCGACCACCGGCGCACCGTCGAGAGCGACACGCCGAGGTGGCGCGCGGCCTCGGACGTCGAGAGCCCGAGGCGCGATGAGGAACGGTCACTGCTCATGACCTCATGTTCGGCAGCTAGCTGGCGTTCTTCACCCGAACCGTCGCATTTGCGCAGGTTTGCGGTGGGGACGCGAACCTTACGCAGGCGCGGGCTGCGCCCCGACGACGGCCCAGCGCCGGCCGCGGAACCGCGCGCCGAGCGTCGCCAGGCGGACCGCCATGAGCGCGATCAGCCCGCACCACACGCCCGTGATCCCCCAGTCGAAGTGCAGCGCCAGCAGGGCGATGGGCACGTAGAAGCCCAGGCCCGCGACGATCATCGAGAACGCGAGGAACCGAGTGTCGCCGGCGCCGATCAGGATGCCGTCGAGGGCGAACGCCGCGCCCGCGACCGGCTGCATGAGCGCGAGCAGCGGCCACACCGCCCGCGCCCGCTCGATCACCGCCTCGTCGCCGGTGAACAGGCGCGGCACCACGTCGCCGAGCGCGAGCAGCACCACGCCGAGCACCGCCCCGGCGGCCGTGCTGAGCACGATCATCCTGTGCGCCGCCGCGTAGGCGGTGGCGGCGTCGCCCGCCCCGAGCATCCGGCCGACCAGCACCTGGCCGGCGATCGCGATCGCGTCGAGCAGCAGCGCGAGGAAGACCAGCAGCTGGAACGCGATCTGGTGCGCGCCGAGAGACGCCTCGCCGATCCGCGCGAGGACGGCGCTGGCGACGAGGAAGGAGCCGAGCAGCGCCGCGGTCCGCACGACGAGGTGGCCGGCGGTGCGGACGAGCGGCGCGATGAGCGACCACCGCGGCCGGCGCGTCGCCGCCGGGCGCCGCAGGAGCAGCACGACGAACGCCAGGCCCATGCTCGCCTGCGCGATCGCCGTCCCGATCGCGCTGCCGTCGAGCCCCAGGCCGGCGCCGTAGACCAGGACGACGTTCAGCACGACGTTCGCGACGTTGCCGGCGAGGAGCACGACGAGCGGCGTGCGCAGGTCGCCCACCCCGCGCAGGAAGCCCTGGCCGGCGAGGATGAGCATGAACGCCGGGACGCCGAGCGTCGCGATCCGCAGGTACCGCGCCGCCAGGTCGCCGACGCGCCCGTCGCCGCCGAGCAGCCCGATCGCCTGCGGCGCGAACGCGGCGAGGGCGGCGCCGAGCACGACGCCGATCCCGAGCCCCAGCCACAGCGCCTGCGTGGCCAGCTCCCCCGCGCTCTCCTCGTCCCCCGCCCCGTGCAGCCGCGCGACGCGCGCGGTCGTCCCGTAGGTCAGGAAGATGCACAGCGAGAAGACGGCGCTGAGCAGCGCGACGGCCAGCGCGAGCGCCGCCAGCTCGGTCGTCCCCAGGTGGCCGATGATCGCGGTGTCGGCCAGCGCGGGGAGCGGTTCGGCGGCCAGCGCGCCGAGCGCCGGGACCGCGAGGCGCATGATCTCGCGGTCGAACTCCGAGCGCAGCACCGCGCCGAGTCTACGATCCCCGGATGCTCGCGCGTGCGGCGGCCGCCCTCGTCCTCGCCGCGCTCGCGCTGACCGCCTGCTCGCGCTCCGACGGGCCGGCGCCGTCGCCCGAGTGCACCGTCGGGCCGCGCGAGCTCGCGAAGGCGCTGCGCGCCGCGCCGGGCGACGTGCGGCTCGTCGACGGCACGCCGATCAGCGACTGCGTCGGCCGCGCGCGGTCGGACTCGAACCTGCAGAACATCGGCCTCGCCCTCACCCGCGTGGCCGAGGACCTGGAGGCCGGCGCGCGCACCGCCCCGCGCCCGGCTCTGGAGCTCGGCTACCTGATCGGCGCCGCGCGCCGCGGCGCGCCGCACGACAGCTCGCTGCAGGCCGAGCTGGTGTACCGGCTCGAGCGCAGCGCGGCGGTCTCGATGCCGCCGGAGTGCGAGCGCGCGCTGGTCGAGGGCATGCGGGCCGGGGAGCGCCGCGGATGAGGCTGCGGCTGTTCCACGCGCCGGACGGCGCGCGCGTCGCCTACCGCGAGGCGGGGACCGGGCCGCCGCTGGCGCTGCTGCACTCGCTGCTGCTCTCGCACCGCGAGCTGGAGCCGGTGGTCGAGCACCTGACCGACCGCTTCCGCGTCGTGCTGCCCGACCTGCCGCTGCACGGCGACTCGGAGGACCGCCCGCGCCACCCGTACACGCTCGACTGGCTGGTCGACGTCATGGCCGAGTTCTGCCGCGACGTGTGCGGGCCGCGGCCGCTCGTGGGCGGGCACGGCGCGGGGGCCGAGCTGCTGCTGCACGCGACCGCGCGCGGGAAGCTCAGCCCGGCGCGGCTCGTGCTCATGCCGAACCGCCTGCATCGCGCGATGCCGCGCAGCCCGCTGGAGCGCCGCTGGGGACCGGCCGCGCGGCTCGGCGGCGTGCCGGGGCTCGACCGCGTCGCCGCGCACGCCGCGCGCCACCTCCTGCGCCCGTCGCTCGGCCCGCGGCTGTCGGCCAGCGGGAACCCGGCGACGCGCGACCTCGTCCGGCACGCGTACGCCGACGTCGCCGGCAACCCCAACCTCGTCCGGTCGTGGGCGCGGCTGGCCCGGCGGTGGCCGCGCGCGGCGCGGCGCGAGCTGCTCGACGCGTACGCGACGATCGACGCGCCGGTCCTGCTGCTGTGGGCCGACGCCGACGAGCAGCACCCGCTCGAGGCCGCCGAGGAGGCGCTGGACCTGTTCCCGCGGGCGCAGCTGCGCGTCCTGTCCGGCACCGGCTTCCTGATGGCGTACGACGACCCGGTCGGGGTCGCGCGCGAGCTGAAGGCGTTCTGCGGCTAGGAGGCGCGCCGGCGGGAGCGCCGGCGCGGCCGGCGCCGCGGCCGCTGCGGGTCGAGGACCGTCGTCCGCGTGACCGCCGCCTCGCCCACCTGCACGCGCACCGCGAGGCGCAGGCCGGTGCGCCGCCCGCGCAGCAGCGCCAGCGCCCGGGCCGGGAAGCGCACGTGCACGACGCGCGGCCCGTCGCCGCGGAACCGCCGCTCCGCCCGCGCCAGCCGGTGGCGGCGGCGGCGCACGCCGCGCCGGCGCAGCTCGGCCGGCGTGAACCGCGCGCTGACGGCGATCGTCACCGCGGCCGGGCCGTCGACCGTCATCGCCACCGGCAGGCCGGCGCGCCGCAGCGCGTCCCAGCCGATCCGCCGCGGCACCTCGATCCCCAGTGCGGCGCCGACCAGCGCGGCGCCCGGCGAGCGGCCCTGGCCCGACCCGATCGCCTGGCCCGCCTCGCGCGGGTTGCCCGGCGACAGCGGCCCGCTGCGCGGGCGCTGCACGCGGAACGGGCCGGTGATCTCGTACACCTCGCCCGGCCCCGGCTCGGAGCCGCCGCCGGTCGTCCGCGCGCGCTGCGACGTCACGTAGAAGCGCGTCCCGGACGGGTCGAAGACCGGCCCGGTCAGCTCGCTCGGCCCCAGCACCGGGTTGTCGTAGACGTGCCGCGGCCCCTCGACGCTCAGGAACGGCGCGATCACCAGGTCGGGGGTGAGCAGGATGACGTCGAGGTGGCCGTCCTCGGCGTCGTGGTTCTCGGCGACGAACAGGTCGCCCGAGGGCGCGACCGACAGGTTGTCGGGCATCTGCAGCGGCGGGTTGGCGATCTTCGCGCGGTCGTAGATCACCTCGATCCGCTCGCTGACCGTGTCGTAGGCGTGGATCTTCGAGTCGCCGGTGGTCGCGACGTACACCATCCCCGAGTCGAACCAGATCCCCTCCGCGCGGTCGAACCTCGTCGCGTCGGGGACCTGCCGGCGCGTCGGCGTCGCGGCCGGCCCCGGGTTCGGGTCCGGCACCGCGAGCCACCGCACGGCCCCGCCCGGCCCGACCGCCGCGACCTCGAGCCGCCCGGCGTCGAGCGACGGGTAGGCGGCCGGCGTGAAGCGGTAGAGGTTGCCGTCGCCGTAGTCCTCGGTCAGGTAGAGGCGCTGCCCGGCCGAGTCGACGGCCGCCGCCTCGTGCTTGAACGTCCCGAGCGCCGGCCGGCGGACGCCCTGCGAGGCCCGCGTCGGGTCGCACTCCCACACGTTGCCGGCGTCGTGCTCCTCGCACGACAGCCACGTCCCCCACGGCGTCGGCCCGCCCGAGCAGTTGAGCGCCGTGCCGGCGAGGACGCGGTAGGCGTCGACGACCTTCCCCGACGCGTCGAACCGGATCGCCGACACGCCGCCGTCGGGCGGCCCGAACTCCGAGTTCGTGACGAGGATCCAGCCGCCGTCCTGCGTCGCGAACGTCGCCTGCCCGTCGGGCTGGACCGGGAAGCGGTACGCGGTGCCGGGCACGAGCTCGTTGCCGCGCGCGACGACGCGCGCCTTGAAGCCGACGGGCAGGCGGATGCCGTTCGCGTCCGGCGGCCCCAGCGGCCCGTACGGCCCGTCCCCCGGCGTGGCCGCCGACGCGACGGCCCGCCGCCAGAACGCGGGGCCGAGCGCGAGCGCGCCGCTCGCCAGGGCGGCGCGCCCCATGAGGTGCCGTCGGGTCAGGCCCTCCATCCCGCGCGACAGTGTGCCGCGCGCGGGCGGCCGAGGCGCTACCTGGCCGTGAGCGTCACCGCCGACGTGCCGGGCACCGGCCGCGCGGCCACGACCCACACCCGCTCGCCGGGCCGCGGCCCGTCGACCGGCCGGCCGCCGTTGAGCTTGGACACGGACGCCTCGACGCCGTCGTCGCGCACCTGGAAGAGCGCGATCTCCTTCGGCCCGGTCAGCTCGATCCGCACCCGCGACGCGATCTCGTTGGCCATCATCCCGCCGGCCTGCAGCGTGCGGGTGTGCGACTGCCCGCGCGCGAGCGGCTTCGGCCGCCAGCTCTCCAGGTGGGCGGCCCAGTCGAACGACGGCCCGCCGAGGACGGCGCTCCACGTGTTCATCCCGCGCCCGCCGGTGAGCGCGTGGCGGGCGAACATCTGCAGCTGCTGGAGCATCGTCTCGCCCGAGGCGGCGGTCGACGCGGCGATCCCCTCCTCGTTCTCGTTCGCGACGTCCGCGGCGGCCGGCATGTGCACGCTCATGAGCTCCCGCAGGCCGCTCCACCCGTGCTTCGCGTACCAGGGCATCCAGAAGTAGCAGGCGCTGTAGGTGCGGGACGGGTTGAACGGTCCCTTGACCATCTCGCGGTCCATGTCGGGCGACTGCGTGACGCCCTCGACGTGGATCGACCCGCCGCCGTCGAACCCGTTGCAGCCGTTGCCGTCGTTGGCGTAGATGAGGCTCTCCGGCTGGTGGCTGATCGCGTTGTAGGCGTGCAGCGACTCCTGCAGCCGCGCGGTGCCCTCCAGGAAGTAGAAGCCCGCCGAGCGCCGGCGCGTCGCCACGATCGGCCCCGGCTTGATGTACCGGTTCTGGAAGTTGTGGAACATCTCGTGGCCGATGACGTCCGCCCACACGTCCTCCGGATCGGCGCCGGGGTAGGCGTAGCCGAGGGCCGCGAGCGCGTCGAGGGCGTGCGAGCTGACGTGGATCTGGAACTCGTCGGCGATGAAGACGCACGCCAGGCACGCGGTGCTGAGCGCGTCGTTGACGTAGACGTAGCCGCGGTCGCTGGGCTCCCACCCGCTCGTCAGGCCCCACGCCATGAAGTCCTCGTAGTTCTCGGCGACCGCCCGCTGGGTGATGCGGATGACGTCCACGTCCCAGATCCCGAGGTCCTGGCCGAGCTGCGGGGCGGTGCGCGTCTCGGAGTACGAGACCTCGATCGTGAAGCCGTCGGAGCCGACGTGGCGGACGCCGACGCCGGGCTGGTCGTCCGCGCCGGCGCGCGCGCTCGCCGCGGTCGGGAGGCCGGTGCGCGGACGCAGCACGCCGCCGGCCGTGCGGTCGTAGGACTCGGTTGCGTCGGGCAGCGCGGTCAGCCCCTCGACCTGCGCGACGAACGGCCGCTGGGCGAACTCGGTGGCGGTCCAGGTCGCGGTCCGGATGCCCTCGGCGTCGGTCACGACGACCCAGCGGGCGACCACGCCGTTGGTCAGCGCGTGGGTGACGATCGTGTGGACGGCGCCCGCGGAGTGCAGCTCGCGGACGGTCACGCCGTCGAAGTACGGCGCCGCGGCCACGCGCGCGTACGCGGCCGCCATGCCGGCGCCCTTCGCTCCGGTCCACGCCTGGTTGAAGCCCGTGGTCGCGTCGCACCAGCCGCCGTCGACCCGGACCATCCGGTGCCGCGTGCCCGGGGCGATGCGCGGCTCGAGCACGAGCGCCGTCTGCAGCCCGGCCATCCGCTGGGCGGCGACGACCTGGCTGCCGCCGCCGTACAGCGCCTCCGCCGCGCGCTGCTTGCCGGCGCCGACGCAGCCGGCGGAGGCCGACGCGGCCCCCGGGAGGGCGAGCACGAGGACGGCGATCGAGAGGGCGACGAGGGCGGGGATTCGCGACATGTGTCACGAAACGGGCGCCGCACCGGAAACTTGCTCACCGCGCGCTCGGGGTACCGTCCACAGGGACGAGATTCGACGTGGAGGAATCGATGGCGACGGCTGAGCAGCTCTGGGGCGGCGAGACGAACAAGGCGATCGCGAACTTCCCGGTGTCCGGGGAGCGGATGCCGGTGTCGGTCGTGCGCTGGCTGGGGCGGATCAAGGGCGCGGCCGCGCGGGTCAACGCGGAGCTCGGGCTGCTCGACGGCGACCTCGCCGAGCGGATCGCCGCGGCGGCCGACCAGGTGGCCGAGGGCGAGCACGACGACCAGTTCCCGATCGACGTCTTCCAGACCGGCTCGGGCACGTCGTCGAACATGAACGCCAACGAGGTGATCGCGACGATCGCCGGGCAGGGCGCGCACCCGAACGACCACGTGAACATGGGGCAGTCGTCGAACGACGTCTTCCCCAGCGCCGTGCACCTCGCGGCGCTCGACGAGGCGACGAACCGGCTCCTGCCCGCGCTCGAGCGGCTGGAGCGGTCGCTCGCGACGAAGGCCGGCGAGTTCAAGGACGTCGTGAAGTCCGGCCGCACGCACCTCATGGACGCGGTGCCGGTCACGCTCGGGCAGGAGATGGGCGGCTACGCGGCGCAGGTGCGCCTCGGCCGCGCACGCGTCGAGGCGGCGCTGCCGCACGTCGCCCAGATCCCGCTCGGCGGCACCGCGACCGGCACCGGCCTGAACACGCACCCCGAGTTCGCCGAGCGCGTCCGCGCGCTGCTGAGCGAGGCGACCGGGCTGGACGTCCGCGCGCCCGAGGACCCGTTCGAGGCGCAGGGCAACCGCGACGCGCTGGTCGAGCTGAGCGGCATGCTCAAGGTCGTCGCCGTCTCGCTGACCAAGATCGCCAACGACCTCGCGCTCATGGGCTCGGGGCCGCGCGCGGGCATCGGCGAGCTGCTGCTGCCCGAGCTGCAGAAGGGCTCGTCGATCATGCCCGGCAAGGTCAACCCGGTGATCCCCGAGGTCGTGCTGCAGGTCGGCTGCCAGGTCATGGGCAACGACACGGCGATCACCGTCGCGGGCTCGCAGGGCAACTTCGAGCTGAACGTCCGCATCCCGCTCATCGCGCGCAACCTGCTCCAGTCGATCCAGCTGCTGGCCAGCGCGAGCGAGCTGCTCGCCGAGAAGGTCGTCGACGGCCTGGAGGCGAACCTCGAGGGATGCGAGCGCTCGGCGGAGTCGACGCTGGCGGTCGCCACCGCGCTCAATCCCTACATCGGCTACGACCGGGCGAGCGAGATCGTCAAGGACGCCGCGGCCTCCGGGCGGACGCTGCGCGAGGTCGCGCGCGAGCGCGGGGTCGACGAGGAGATCCTCGACAAGGCGCTCGACCTGCGGAAGATCGCCGCGGGAAGCCAGGCGCGGGACTGACCCGGTGACCGCCGCGCGCGCCGGTGCCCTGGCGGCGCTCGCGGCCCTCGCGGCCGCCGCGCCGCCCGCCGCGGCGCGCGAGGCGGGGGTCGCCGACCTCGACGCCCGCACCGCGTTCGTGCTGGACGGGATCGACGACGCCGACCTCGTCGCCGCGCTCGGCGACGTGGACGGCGACGGCCGGGCCGACGTGGCGGTGTGGGACGAGGTGGGCGGCGAGGTGCGGGTCGTCCTCGGCGGCGAGCGCGTGCCCGGGCTGCGCGGCTTCCGCCTCGCCGGGGTGGAAGACAACGGGACGCGGGCGGTGGCCGCGGCCGGGGACGTGACCGGGGACGGCCTCGCGGACGTCGCGGTCGACTTCAGCGGCCGGAGCGGCGTGGCGGTCGTCCCGGGCGCGCGCGAGCCGCGCGACGTCGACGTGCGCCGGCCCGAGCAGCGGGCGATCACGGTCGTCGGCCCGGGGGTCGGCTACGCCGCGGCGGCGGGCGACGTCAACGGCGACGGAACCGGGGACCTGGTCGTGGCCGCGATCGGCGACTTCGAGGACGACGAGCCGCCGCACGCGTGGGTCGTCTTCGGCGGCGAGGGCCTGCGCGGTCGCGTGGACGTCCGGCGGCTCGGCGCGGGCGGCTTTCGCATCCAGGGCCGCCCCGACGACGGCCTCGCGGTCTACAGCGCGGCGGCGGCCGGCGACGTGGACGGCGACGGGCTCGGCGACGTCGTGCTCGGGATGCCGCTGGCCGGGCTCGGGCGCGGCGAGGACGAGATGGCCGGCCGCGAGCTGCTCGAGGCCTCGGGCGCGGCCTACGTCGTGTACGGGCGGCGCGAGACCACGACGGTCGACGTCGCCGCGCCGGGCGCGGCGACGCGGATCGAGGGACGGCCGGCGGGCTACCTGGGCCTCGTGGTGGCCGGCGCGGGCGACGTCGACGGCGACGGCCTCGGCGACGTCGCCGTGAGCGCGCCGATCCGGCCGGTCCGCGGGCCGCGCGCCGAACAGCAGCGCGGCGACGTCTTCGTCGTCCTCGGCGAACGCGAGCGGCCCGCGTCGCGCGACGTCAACGCGCTCGGCCCGGCGGGCTTCCGCGTCGCGGGGTACGCCGGGGGCGCCGCGACCGGCTCCTCGCTCGCCGCGCCGGGCGACGTCGACGGCGACGGGCTCGCGGACCTCCTCGTCGGCGCCCCCGGGACGGGCGAAGACGACCCGGTCGGCGGCGCGGCCCACGTCGTCTACGGCGCGCGCGAGCCGGCCGACGTGGCGCTCGCCGAGCCCGGCGACCGCGCGCTGACGCTGCGCGGCACGTCGATCGAGCAGGCCGGGACCGCGGTGGCCGGCGGCACCGACCTCGACGCCGACGGTCACGCCGAGATCCTGGTCAGCCGCCCGGGCGCGTGCCGCGTCGCGCGGCTGTACGAGGGCGACGTGGTGGCGGTCGAGCTGAGCGCCCCGCCGCCACCGCGCGGCCCGGGCCTGGGGTCGCCGGGGCCGGACGCGCTCGCGGGCGGGCCGGTCGGCGACATGCTGCTCGGCTTCGACGGCGACGACGAGGTGTCCGGCCAGGACGGGCACGACTGCGTCAGCGGGGGCGACGGCGACGACCGCCTGAGCGGCGGGCGCAGCGGCGACGCGATCTTCGGCGAGCTGGGCGCCGACCGGGTGCGCGGCGACGCCGGGTGCGACCGGATCTACGGCGGCGCGGGCGACGACGTCATCGTGGCCGGCCCGTCGCGGCTGCCGCTCGCGGTCCGGCTGCAGGCGCCGATCGGCGCGCGCGACCGCGACGACGTGCGGGCCGGAACCGGGAACGACGTGGTGCGCGGCGGCGCCGACTCCGACCAGCTGTCCGGCGGCGCGGGCGACGACCGCATGACCGGCGGCCCGGCGGACGACGCGATCGAGGGAAGGACCGGGCGCGACCGGCTCTCGGGCGGCGCGGACGGCGACTTCATCGTCGGGGGCGGCGGCAGCGACGTCATCCGCGGCGGCCCGGGGCGCGACTTCCTCGGCGGCGACGTCGACCTGCAGTTCGAGTTCGGCGACTTCTTCTACGCCGTGCGCAACGGGGTGCGCGCCGGCGACGACGACATCGCGGGCGGGCCGGGCAACGACATGATGCACGGGGAGGGCGGGCGCGACCGCTTCGACGGCGGCAGCGGCGACGACCTCGCTCAGGGGATGCGCGGCGACGACCTGCTCCTCGGGCGGACGGGCGACGACCGGCTCCAGGCGGGGCCGGGCGACGACCGCGCGAGCGGCGGCAGCGGGCGGGACGAGCTGGTCGGCGGCAGCGGCGACGACGTCCTGTCCGGCGGGACGTTCGGCGACGCGATCGACGCCGGCTACGGCCGCGACCGCGTGTCGGGCGGCAGCGGGCCGGACCGGATCGACGTGCGCGACCGCGACCGCGACGTGGTGCGCTGCGGCCCCGGCCGCGACCGAGTGACCACCGACCGGCGCGACGTGGTGCGCGGGTGCGAGGTGGTGAACGGCAGCCCGCGGCGGTGAGGCGCGCGGCGGGCGCCGCCCGACGGCGCCAGCGGCGCGAGCCCTCCCGCACCGCTCCCCGCTACGGCTCGAGCCGCTCGAACTCCTCCCGCACCGCCCGCGCCGCCGGCTTCGGCCGCCCGGTCGTCGTGTAGAGCCCCTTCTCGTTCAGGCCCGGCACGAGCGAGATGTCGCTGACCACCTCGGTGATCGAGCCGCCGTTGAAGCTCGGCGCGACCGCGAAGTCGCGCAGGTTCCACACCAGCATCCCGGCGAGGTCGGGGATCGAGGCGTACGTGCGGATGTGCGTGCGCAGCAGGCCGGCCTGGAAGTCGAGCCCGCCGGGCGCCGCGGCGGGGTTGCGCGCGCTCCCCTCCGCCCCGAACTCGGTCACGAGCAGGACGCGGTCGGGGAAGACGGCGCGCAGCTCGGCGAGCTTCGTCCGGATGAGCGCCTCCAGCTCCTGGGGCGTCGCGTACGGCTGCTCGTACCAGCCGAGGTAGTTCGTCCAGCCGATCGCGTCGACGTGGCGGTACATCGGGCCGTCGGCGTCGGGCGGGTGCGAGCCCCAGACGTCAAGCCCGACGATCCGGCCCGGGTCGCGGCGGTGCAGCTCGCGGGCGGCGGCGTCGACGTAGCCCGCCTGCCCGGCGGGATGGCCCTGGCCGGCGACCTCGTTGGCGAGGTTCCAGGCGAAGATCGACGGGTGGGTCTGCAGCTGGGCGACCGAGTCGCGCACGCGCTCGCGGGCCCGGGCCTCGAGCCGCGGGCCGCGCGAGGTCCACGCGCCCGGCGCGTCGACCGGCCCGACGCCCATCCACACCAGCACGCCGGCGGCGTCGAGCCGCTCGAGCAGCGCGGGGTTGAGCGCGTGCTGGGCGCGCGTGGCGTTCGCGCCGAGGCCCTTCAGCGCGGCGACGATCGCGTCCATGTCGCGCGCGTGCAGGCCGTCGCCGCGCGGCCAGGCGTCCTCGTGCAGCGACGCGCCGCGGAGCTTGACCGGCCGGCCGTTGAGCAGCAGCGCCGGCCCCTGGCGGGCGATCTCGCGCAGCCCGATCCGCCCGCGCCAGCCCGGCAGGCCGGCGTCGGTGGCGCGCAGCTCGAGGTCGTAGAGCGTCGGCGAGCCGGGCGACCACAGCTCGGCGTCCTCGACGGTGACGGCGGCGCTCACGCGCCGGCTGCGGCCCGCCGGCACGGCGACCGGCGGGAACGCGATCTCGATCGGGTCGTTGTCGCCGCGGCGCAGGGTCCCGCTCAGCCTCAGCGGCTCGCGCGTGCCCGCGAGGTTGCGGATCGCGGCGCTGACCTCGACGCGCGCGTCCTCGCCGCGCACGCGCGTGCGGACGGTCGGCGCGACGACGTCGGCGTCCGGCATCGGGCGGATCGTCACCTCGCGGTTGATCCCGCCGAAGTTGAACCAGGCGCGGTGCCAGCCCTCGGCCTTCATCCTCTCCGGCCCGCGCCAGTCGGCCCGCACGACGAGCGTGTGGTCGCGGCCCGCGCGCAGCTCGCGGTCGATCTCGAACGGCAGGTACGTGCCGACGTGCTCGCCGGCCGGCCGCCCGTCGATCCACACCTGCGCCTTGTGGTTGACCGACTCGAAGCGCAGCCCGTAGCGGCCGTCGTCCGGCACGCGGAACGTGGTGCGGTACCAGGCGACCGAGCCCTCGTGCGACCGGACGCCCTTCGCGCCGGTGATCGCTCGCGCGTTGGGGACGTACGGGAGGCGGTGCGGGTTCCCCCCGAAGCCGCCCCGCTGCCAGCCGTGGCCGGTGCCGATCGCGCGCGGGTCCTCGCGGACCCACCAGGTGCCGTCGAGCGCCACGCGCGCCGGGTCGCCGGTCCGGACGGCCGGCGGCCCGCCGTGCCCGCCCCACTGCTCGCGCACGTCGGGCTCGCCGCCGCCGAGGCCGGCCCCGCCCCCGGCGAGCGCGACCGCGGCGAGCGCCGGCACGCCCAGCGCGACGGCCGCGGCGAGGCTGCGCAGGCGGCGTGCGCGAGCCGCCGTCACGGGAGGATGGCCACCACGCGGGCCGGCGCGGCGCTGGCGCCGACGATGGGAAGGGGGAAGCAGGCGACCTCGAACCCGGTCGCGGGGAGCGACCCGAGGTTCGCCAGCCGCTCGATCTGGCAGTACGGCAGGTCGGCCTGGTGGGCGGCCCAGAAGACGCCCGGCTCGTCGCGCTCGCGGGCGGCCTGCGCCTGCAGGTGCAGCGGCGCGTCCCAGCCCCAGGCGTCGATCCCCATGACGCGGACGCCGCGGTCGAACAGCCAGCGCGTCGCCTCGGCGGTGACGCCGCAGCCGCGGGCGATGTAGTCCGGCGCGTCGAGGAACGCGTCGCGCCCGGTGTGGACGAGGACGATGTCGCCGGGGGCGAGGTCGTGGCCCGCGTCGCGCAGCGCGTGCTCGGCCTCGGCGGCGGTGACCGCGTCCCCGTCGGCCTTGCCGGTGAAGTCGAGCTTCACCGCCGGCGCGTAGAAGAGCTCGAGCGGCAGCTGGTCGATCGTCTGCGCCGGCTCGCCGCGAATGGTCGAGTTGTAGTGGTACGGAGCGTCCACGTGGGTCGAGTTGTGGGTGCCGAACCGCAGGAACTCCTCGACCGCCCATCCCTCCCCGTCGCGCAGCAGCCGCCGCGGGACGCCGAACAGCGCCTCGATCGCGGCCGCCCCGGCGGCGTGGTCGTGGAACGCGATCTCCGTCCGCAGCGGGTCGGGCGTCTCCGGCGGGCTTGCGACGATCGGCGCCGACAGGTCGACGAGTCTGCGAAGCGGGGCGTCTCCGCCGACGGTGTCCGGAGGACCCGGCATGGCGGCGAAGGCTAGAGCGGCGGGCCGACGGCCGCCGCCCGGCTACGCTGCCCGCCGCGCGACCATGCCGCTCTACGACTTCGCCTGCGACGCCTGCGACGAGCGCTTCGAGGAGCGGGCCCGCCCCGGCGAGGCGCCGCCGTGCCCCGCCTGCGGCGCCGCCTCGACCCGCCGCCTCTTCACGCCGATCCCGCCGCCCCCGAAGCTCGGCCTGCGCGGCCGCGCCGCGCGCGAGTCGGACGCGCGGCGCGCCGAGCGGGAGTCCACCCGCAGGGAGGCCTTCCGCGAGGCGCGCCGCAGGCGGCGCGAGGGCTCCTAGAGCTTCATCGCGACGTACTTGGTCTCGAGGTACTCCTCGATCCCCTCCCTGCCGCCCTCGCGGCCGAAGCCCGACTGCTTCACCCCGCCGAACGGCGCGCCGGCGTTGGAGACGATCCCCTGGTTGAGCCCGACCATGCCGGTCTCGAGCGCCTCCACGACGCGGAACGCCCGCTTGAGGTTCGACGTGAAGACGTAGGCCACGAGCCCGTACTCGGTGTCGTTGGCCGCGGCGATCGCCTCGTCCTCGTCGGAGAACGTCTGGATCGGCGCGACCGGGCCGAAGATCTCCTCCTTCAGCAGCCGGGCGCCGTCGCCGACGCCCGTGAGCACGGTCGGCCGGTAGAAGTAGCCGGCGCCGTCGATCGCCTCGCCGCCGGTGAGGACGTCGGCGCCGTTCGCCGCCGCGTCCTCGACCAGCTCGGCCACCTTCGACCGCTGGTCGTCGTCGATCAGCGGGCCGACCTTCACGTCCGGATCGGTGCCGCGGCCGATCTTCAGCTCGCCCATCCGCTTCGCGAGCTTCTCGGCGAACTCGTCGGCGATGCGCTCGGAGACGTGGAACCGGTTGGCCGCGGTGCAGGCCTCGCCGATGTTGCGCATCTTCGCGAGGAGCGCCCCCTCGATCACGTCGTCCACGTCGGCGTCGTCGAACACGAGGAACGGCGCGTTGCCGCCCAGCTCCATCGACACCCGCAGCACCTGGTGGGCCGACTGCTCGATGAGCGTCTTGCCGACCTCGGTCGAGCCGGTGAACGAGAGCTTGCGCGTCCGCGGGTCCTTGATCAGCGGCTCCATGACCGAGCCGGAGGACTTCGCCGTGATCACGTTCAGCACGCCCCCCGGCAGCCCCGCCTCCTCGAGGATCTGCGCGAGCGCCAGCATCGACAGCGGCGTCTGCTTGGCCGGCTTGATGACCGCGGTGCACCCGGCGGCGATCTGCGGCCCGATCTTGCGGGTGCCCATCGCGAGGGGGAAGTTCCACGGCGTGATGAAGATGCACGGCCCGACCGGCTGGCGCATGGTCAGGACGCGGAAGCCGCCCTTCTCGGCCGGCTTGTAGCCGCCGTCGATCCGCGTCGCCTCGCCCGCGAACCAGTGCAGGAAGTCGGCGGCGTAGAGCACCTCGGCCTTCGACTCGGCGACGGGCTTGCCCATCTCGAGCGTCATCAGCGTCGCGAGGTCGTCCGCGCGCTCGACGATCAGGTCGTACGCCCGGCGCAGGATCTCCCCGCGCTCGCGGCTCGGCGTCGCGGCCCACTCGCGCTGCACGCCCGCCGCGGCGTCGAGCGCCGCCATCGCGTCCTCGGGCTGACCGTCGGCGACCTCGGCGATCACCTCGCCGGTCGCCGGGTCCTCCACCCCGAGCGTCCCGCCGCCCGACGCGTCGCGCCATTCCCCGCCGACGTACAGCCCCTTCGGGACCCCGTCCACGATCCGCTGCTCCGACGAAGTCGCCGTCCCTGCCATGTCACGTCACCACCGTTTCCGTTCCAAGTTCCTCGGAGATCGCCACGTCGAGCGAGTAGTCGATCGGCAGCACGATTACAGATGGCGTGTCGAGGGTGAGGGCATGGCGCAGGTGGCGCCCGAAGTCGTCGACCGCCTCGCACCGCCACGCCGGCATGCCGAACGCCTCGGCGAGCTTGACGAAGTCCGGGTTCGTGAAGTCGACGCCGAAGTGGCGGCCGAACTTCTTGTCCTGCTTCCAGACGATCGAGCCGTACTGGCGGTTCTCCCACACGACGTTGACCGTCGCGGTGCCGAGGCGCATCGCCGTCTCCAGTTCCTGCACGTTCATCAGGAAGCCGCCGTCGCCGTTGACCGTCACGACGCGGCGCTCCGGATGGACGAGCTTGGCCGCGATGCCGCACGGGACCGCGAAGCCCATGCCGGCCAGGCCGTTCGCGATCAGCACGGTGTTCGGCTCGTGGGCCGGGAACATCCGCGCGATCCACAGCTTGTGCATGCCGACGTCGCTGATGAGCATGTCCTCGCGCCCCAGCGCCTTGCGGATCTCCCACAGCGCCCGCGGCGGCTGCATCGGGAACTGGTCGTCGTCCTTGGCCGTCTCGAACCGGCTGAGGATGACCTCGCGCAGGCGCTGCGAGCCGCCGCTGTGCGGCACGTCGCGGCACTCCTCGGCCAGCCGCGTCAGCACGTGGTAGATGTCGCCCACGAGCTCGACCTCGGGCTGGAAGTTCTCGTCGATCTCGGCCGCGACCGAGTCGATCATCACGATCTTCTTGTCGCGCCGGGGGTTCCAGTGCTTGGGCGCGTGCTCGACGAGGTCGTAGCCGATCGCGATCACCACGTCGGCGTCCTCGAAGCCTGCCATCGCGTAGTCGCGCGACTGCAGGCCGACGGTGCCGAGCGCCCTGGGGTCCTCGTAGTCCATGACGCCCTTGCCCATGAACGTCTCGGCGACGGCGATCCCGCTCGCCCGGCTGAACTCGCGCAGGGCGGGGGCGGCGCCGGCCCGGACGACCCCGTTGCCGGCCAGCGCGACGGGGTTGATCGCGTTGCGGATGAGGTCGGCGGCCTTCAGCAGCTCGCGCGCGCCCGGCTCGGGCTTCACGGGGCGCCGGCGCGGCAGCGGCGACGCGTCCACCTCCATCGCCATGACGTCCTCGGGCAGCTCGAGGTGCGTCGCGCCCGGCTTCTCGGACTCGGCGACCTTGAACGCCTTGCGGACGACCTCGGGGATGATCTCGGGGCTCGTCACCTGCGCGTTCCACTTCGTGATCGGCCGCATGACGGCGACGAGGTCGATGTGCTGGTGGGACTCCTTGTGCATCCGCTCGAGGTCGGACTGCCCGGTGAGGGCGACGAGCGGCGCGCGGTCGAGGAACGCGTCCCCGATCGCGGTGACGAGGTTCAGCGCGCCCGGGCCGAGCGTGCCGAGGCACACGCCGGCGCGCCCGGTGAGCCGGCCGTACATGTCGGCCATGTAGGCGCCGCCCTGCTCGTGGCGCACCGGGACGAAGCTGACCGACGAGTCCGCCAGCGACTCGTTCAGGTCGAGCGTCTCCTCCCCCGGGATGCCGAAGACGTGCTTGACGCCCTCGGCCTCCAGGCACTCCACGAAGACGTCCGATGCACGACGAGCACTCAACCCGCGACCTCCATGTTCCGATGTCCTACCGTGGGCCCCATACCGCAACCTTGCCCGATTTCCCGGGTCCTGATCGTCTGATGCGCCGCCTGATCCCACCCACCGTGATCGTCGCGCTGCTCGCCGCTCCCGCCGGCGCGGACGCCGCGACCACGCTCGTCGTCAAGGGCGCCGGGTTCGGCCACGGGGTGGGGATGAGCCAGTACGGCGCGATGGGGTTCGCCAAGCACGGCGAGGGCTACCGGGACATCCTGCGGCACTACTACACGGGGACCGCGATCGGGCGGCTCGACGCCGATCCGGTCGTGCGCGTGCTCGTGCAGTCCAACCGCGGGACGGTGACGTTCAACGGCGCCGTGCGGGCGGGCAGCCGCCGGCTCGACGCGGCGAAGTCCTACCGCGCCAGCGCGTTCGGGACGTCGCAGGTGGTGCTGCGGGCGGCGGGCGGGCGCAAGCTCGGCACGTACGCCGCGCCGCTGCGCGTGATCGGCGCGGGCGGGCGGCCGGTGATCCTCGGCGGCGCGGGCGCCTACCGCGGCGCGTTCGAGCTGCGGCCGGCGCAGTTCGGCGGGCTGAACGCGATCAACGCCGTCGGCCTGGAGGACTACGTGCGCGGCGTCATCGCGTGGGAGTCGCCGTCGTCGTGGCCGGCCGAGGCGCTCAAGGCGCAGGCGGTCGCCGCGCGGACGTACGCGATCACGACGTCGAAGGGCGGCGCGGGCTGGGACCAGTACCCGGACACCCGCTCGCAGATGTACGGCGGGGTGCGCGCCGAGACGCTCTCCACCGACCAGGCGGTCGCCGCGACCCGCGGGGAGGTCGTGACCTACGCCGGCGAGCCCGTCACCACGTACTTCTTCTCGACCTCCGGCGGGCGCACCGAGAACGTCGAGTACGGCTTCCCCGGCGGCGAGCCGAAGCCGTGGCTGAAGTCGGTCGACGACCCGTACGACGACGTGTCGCCCAAGCACCGCTGGCGCAAGACGTTCACGCTGCGGCAGGCGCGGACGAGGCTGGGCGGCCTGCTGAAGGGCTCGTTCCGCGAGATCCGCGTGACGAAGCGCGGCATGTCGCCGCGGATCGTGAGCGCCGAGGTCGTCGGGTCGCGCGGCCGGACGGTCGTGAGCGGCCCGGCCCTCCGGGCGCGCTTCGGCCTCGACGACTCCTGGGCGTTCTTCACGGTCACCGGCGCGGTCGCCGTCCCGAAGGAGCCCGCGCCATCCGACCTCGACCCGGGCACCGGCGCGACCCCGGCCCGCGCGGCCGCCCGCCGCGGCGGCGTGGTCCGGGGTTTCTTCCGCCCGGCGCGGCCCGGGAGCACGATCGTCGTGCAGCGCCGCACGGTCACGGGCGCGTGGAGCGTCGAGGCCCGCGTGCGGGCCGGGCGCGACGGCCGCTTCCGCGCGGTGGTCGGCCGGACGGGCGTGTACCGGGCGGTGCTCGGGGACGTCGCCGGGCCGGGCGTGCGCGTCTGAGTCCCGCGCGGCTTCTCTGTGCGGGGCGGCATCTTTGCTGACGGCTCAGCGAGGACAGGGAGAGGCCGCATACCGCACCACACGTCCCCGTTCGGCGGGGGTGCGTAGGTTTCGTCCCGTATAGCGCGTAGAACGCACCACACGTCCGGCCGAGCGGCGCCGAGTGGTGCTTTGAGCGCCCACAACCCACCACACCCCCCGCCTCTGACGGACGTGTGCCGAGTTCTGGGCCTATAGCACCGCCAATCCGCCACACCCCCCGCCAGACCGCGACGTGTGGCGAGTTGTGGGGGCGGCGAACGGACCCTCCCCTCCCTCGCTGCCCCGTCAGACCCGCCGCCGTCGGCGGAACCGGCCCGATCGGCGCGCCACCCGCGCGCGGAGGGTCCACCGGTCGGCGGCGCTCCGAGCGGCCTCGCCCCGCGGGGCGGCGGCGTGGCTGACAGCTCAGCGAGGACAGGGAGAGCCCGCATAACGCACCACACGTCCCCGTTTCGGAGGGGGTGCGTAGGTTTCGTCCCGTATAGCGCGTAGAACGCACCACACGTCCGGCCAAGCGGCGCCGAGCGGTGCGTTAAGCGCCCACAACCCGCCACCGGACGCGCACACGCGGGGAGCGGAGCGCCATCGGCGCGAAGGGGTCCGACGGTCGGCGGCGCTCCGGGCGGTCTCGGGGACTCGCCGGGCCGAACGTGCGGGTGCAGCGACGGCCCCGGGCGGGCTGTCACAATGCCGTTGACAGCACCCGTCCGCAGCTTCGGATCCAGGCGACCGCGCCGATGATCGGGTAGGTCCTTCCAGTGGCTTCCACCGTCGACAAGCGAACCCTCACCGAGCCCGTCGAGAACGAGCTCGCGGTCGCGATCGACGAGCGGCAGTACGAGGCCGCGCTGAGGGATCCGAAGGTTCGCGCGCTTCACCAGGACGCGGACGCGCTCCTGCGCGAGCTCGAGGCAAACGGCCGCAGCGTCTGATCACGTCGTCGTAAGCGGGACCCAGAGCCGCTTGAGCGCCTCGGGCCGCCCGGGGGCTGGCCGCTCGGACTCCCGGAACCCGTACTTCTCGCGCCACATCGCCGCTGTCGCCTCGTCGTGCGGATCGAGGGCGAAGACGGTCGCGGCGGACAGCTGCGCCGCTCGGCGGGCTGTGCCGACGGCGTGGAGCATCAGCAGCCCGCCCGCCTCCGGCGCCGCGGCGGCGCGTGCGATCTGGGTGAGGATGACCGCAGGCTGGGTGACGAAGTGCAGCCCGAGGCGCTTCCGGTCGCCCCGGGCCAGCTCTGCGTGGCCGTTCGCTAGCGCATAGAAGCCGAGTAACGCGCCATGCTGCAGCAGCAGCCGCGTTGCCGACTCGGCCGGCTCGGCCAGCGCCCGCGTTCGGAGCCACTCCGCGCAGGCGCGCGCGGCGGGCAGGTCGACGGGCTCGAATGCCTCCATCGCCCGCAGGATCCCGGGCGCCTCCCGCGCCGCGTCCCGCGTCCAGCGGACGAACACGGGCTTCGGCCCGAACAGGACGTCGTCGCGCGGCACTTCGTCGGATCAGGCGCGGCGACGGGGCTAGTAGCTCCGCGGGAGCCCGAGCGAGTGCTCGGCGACGTAGTTGAGGATCATCTCCCGCGACACCGGCGCGGTCCTCACGAGCCGGACGCCCCAGTACATGTCCGTCAGGCCGTACTCCAGGGCGAAGCCGTTGCCGCCGTGGGTCTGGATCGCCTGGTCGACGCACCTGATCGCTGCCTCGGCCGCCGCGTACTTCGCCATGTTCGACGGCTCGCCCGCCGGCGCGCCCGCGTCGTAGAGCGCCGCCGCCTTCTGCGTCATGAGCCGCGCGAGCTCGAGCTCGATCTTCGCCTGCGCGAGCGGGTGGGAGATCCCCTGGTGCGCGCCGATCGGGACGTCGTTCCACACGCGCCGCTCGCGCGCGTACTCGCTCGCGATGCCGAGCGCCCGGCGGCCCGCGCCGCACGCGACCGCCGCGCCCATGACGCGCTCGGGGTTGAGGCCGTCGAACGCCGCCTTCAACCCCGCCCGCTCGCCCCCGACGATGCGGTCGGCCGGCACGAAGACGTCGTCGAGGAAGAGCTGCCACTGGCGATCGGCGGCCCGCAGCGCGGTCGGGATGTGCTGGCGCTCGAGCCCCTCGGCGTCGGAGTCGACCAGCGCCAGCAGCGGCAGGCCGAGCTGCCCGTCCTCCCCCCGCAGCCGCGCGACCACGAGGATCGCCTGGGCGTCCTCGACGCCCGAGATGTACGTCTTGGTCCCGCGCAGCGAGTACCCGCCGTCGACCCGCCGCGCGGCCGTCGCCAGCTGGTGCGAGTTCGACCCCGCGTCGGGCTCGGTGATCGCGAACGCCACGCGCGTCGTGCCGGCGGCGATGCCGGGCAGCCAGCGCTCGCGCTGCTCCTCGCTGCCGTGCCGGACGAGGATCGACCCGACGATCGCCGGCGAGACGACGATCAGCAGCAGCGAGCACCCCGCCGCGCTGATCTCCTCGGCCACCGCCGCGAGCGCGCTCAGCCCGAGCCCCCCGCCGCCGTAGCGCTCCGGCAGGTTGACCCCGAGGAACCCGCGCGACGCGAGCGCCTCCCACAGCTCCGTCGGCGGCTCCCCGGCCTCGCTCTGGCGCCGCATGTACGCGGGGCCGAAGTCCGAGCAGATCGCCGCGACCGTGCGCCGCATCTCGACCTCCTCGTCGGAGGGGACGAGCGCGAGCGCGGGGCCGTTCATGTGGCGCGACGCTAGCGCACCGCGCGCAGCGTCGCCCGCCCGCCGCGGCCCGCCGCCTTGTCGCGGCGCTGCTCGAGGTCGGCGTGCGCGAGCAGCAGCTCGGGCGACGACGCGTCGTGCGGGAACGTCGCGCAGCCGGCGCTGGCCGACAGCGGCTCGCCGACGGCGATCAGGCCGCGCAGCGCGTGCTTGACGCGCGCCACGAGCAGCGTCGCCTCCTCGTGGCCGGTCTCGGGCGCGAGGACGCAGAACTCGTCGCCGCCCTGGCGGACCACGGTGTCCGCCTCGCGGACGGTCGCGCGCAGCGTCGCCGCCACCTCGCGCAGCAGCTGGTCGCCGGCGAGGTGCCCGAGCACGTCGTTGACCGCCTTGAAGTTGTCCAGGTCGAGGACCACGACCGACAGCGGCCGGCCGGTCCGGCGGTGGCGCAGCACCTCGTAGCGCAGCCGCTCGTCGAGCAGGCGGTAGTTGCCGACCTCGGTGAGCGGGTCGAGCCGCGCCTCGGCGCCCACCGCGGCGATCGCCAGCGTCAGCCGCTCGCGCAGGTGGACGACCACGCCGGCGGTCACGAGCAGGATCGGCAGCGCGACGAGCGACTCGGCGATCACGTTCGCGACCTGGTCGCCGGTCGTCGTGGCGGCCGGGACGGCGAGCGCCGCCGCCGCCCCGAGCACGTGCGCTGCGACCGCGACCCGCGACTCGAACGCGTAGCCGGCGAACACGACGATGAAGACGAGGAACCACGCGTACGCGAGGCCGTGCGGCTCGACGCCCCACATCGTGATCGCGACCTCGACCGCGGCGATGGGCGGCAGCAGGTGGAACCAGTTCGCGGCGATCCGGTCCCAGGGCAGCACGAAGCACAGCAGGCCCGACGCGATCCCGAGCATCGTGACGTAGTGCGCGCGCGCGTCGACCGCCGGCTCGAAGAGCTGGTTGACGGGGATCGAGCCGAGCGCGCCGACCAGGAACAGCAGGCCGGCGAGCCTGCCCAGGAGCAGGCGCTCGCTCGCGCGATTGACCGCGTGCGCACCCATGCGAGCTCATTCGGCAGGAATTCCCCTCTTCTTGAGTGAAGTCGCACAAGCGAGCAGGTGCGGATTTCTGATGGGGTACACGCCGTGAAGGACCGCGGACCGCTGCTCGCCGTCGACGCCCCCTCGCTCCTGTACCGGGCGTTCTTCGCGCTGCCCACCTCGATCGCCGACGAGGACGGCCACCCCGTCAACGCCCTGCTCGGCACGGTCAACCTGCTGCTGTGGGCGATCGAGCGCCACGACCCGCGGGCGGTCGTCCTGTGCTTCGGACCGGACGCGGCGACCTACCGCGTCGAGCTGTACCCGCGCTACCACGCCGACCGCCCGCCGATGCCGCCGGAGCTGGCGCAGCAGTGGGCGCGCGCCGACGACTTCTTCGGCGCGTTCGGCTGGTACGTCGAGCACCACGACTCGCTCGAGGCCGACGACCTGCTCGGCTCGCTGGCGACCGCCGAGGTCGAGGCCGGCGGCACGGCGCTGCTGTTCACGGGCGACCGCGACATGTTCCAGTGCGTCTCCGACCGTGTGGCGGTCCTGTTCCCGCGCGGCGGCAAGGACGGCCCGGAGCTGATCGGCCCGGCCGAGGTGCGCAGGCGCTACGGCGTCGACCCCGAGCAGGTGCCGGACTTCATCGCGCTGCGCGGCGACCCGAGCGACGGGCTGCCCGGCGCGAAGGGGATCGGCGAGAAGACGGCGAAGGACCTGCTCCGTGAGCATGGGACGCTCGAGGCGGTCATCGCCGCGTCCGTGCGGCTGCGCCCGCGGATCGGCGCCGCGGTGCGGGAGGGGGCCGAGGAGCTGCGCGCGTTCCGCGAGATCGCGACGCTCGTGCGCGTCCCCGTCGAGCCGCCGCCCGACCGCACCACGGACTGGCTCGCCGGCGCCGCGGCGGCGCGTGGGATGGGAATGCGCCGACTCGCGCAGCGGCTGGAGCGTGTCGCGGAAACGTAGGGACCCTGCGTCACAATGACCCGCTTGCGTCGCCTGATCCTCCCCATAGCGCTGGCGCTGATCGCGCTGCCGTCGCCTGCGTCCGCCTCCGCGGAGGTGCGCGGCACGCTGCCGCTCGACGAGGGCTGGGAGTTCGCGGTCGAGGCCGGCGGGCCGTGGCGCGGCGTCGACGTCCCGCACGTCATGGACCCCGAGCCCGACCCCGCCGTCTGGCCCGGCCGCATCGGGTGGTACCGGCTGCGCTTCCGCGCGCCGGCCACCGAGCCGGGGCGCGGCTGGGCGCTGCGCTTCGGGCAGGTGCGCCGGCGGGCCGAGGTCACCCTCAACGGCACCCTGGTCGGCCGCAACAGCGACCCGTACACGCCCTTCACGCTGCCCGCCACCAGCCTGCGCCCCGGCGAGGAGAACGTGCTCGTCGTGCGCGTCGACAACCGGCGGACGCCCGGGTTCCGCGAGGGCTGGTGGAACTGGGGCGGGATCACGCGCGCCGTGGCGCTCGTGCCGCGCGGGCACGTCGAGCTGCGCGACACCGGCCTGCTCGGCGAGCTGGACTGCGACGGGCGCTGCTCGGCCCAGGTCCGCGTCGACACCTGGCTGACCAACCGGACCGCCGAGCCCGTGCGCCCGTCGGTGGCGGTGCGGCTGGCCTCCCCCGAGGGGCGCGTCGCGCAGCGGACGGTGCGGGTGCGGACGGTCGCCCCGGGCGAGACGGCGCGCGTGCAGTTCGGCGTGCCGGTCGAGCGTCCGAAGCTGTGGTCGCCCGAGCGGCCGGCGCTGTACACGGCGACGGTGCAGGCGCGGCTGGGCGAGCGGGTCGAGCACGCCGAGCGCACGCGGATCGGCCTGCGCAGCGTCGCCGTCCGCGACGGGCACCTGGAGCTGAACGGCCGCCGGCTGGACCTGCGCGGCGCCTCGATCCAGGAGGACGCGGCGGGCCGCGGCCCCGCGCTCACGGACGCCGACGTCGAACGGACGGTCGCCGAGCTCAAGGCGGTCGGCGCGAACGTGACGCGGGCGCACTACGTGCTCGACCCGCGGCTGCTCAGCCGGCTCGACGAGGAGGGCATCCTCGTCTGGAGCCAGGCGCCGGTCTACCACCGCGACGTGCAGCTGAGGACGGAGGCCGGGCGCGACTTCGAGCTGGAGAGCGTGCGGCGGACGGTGCTCGCGGCGCGCAACCACCCGTCGGTGATCACGCACTCGGTGGCGAACGAGCTGTCCCCGCGCCCCGACGAGCTGCCTACGACCGCCATGTGGCTCGACGACGCCCGCGAGCTGGCCGAGGACCTCGACCCCACGGTCCCCGCGTCGGTGGACGTGCTGGCCTGGCCGGGGTTCCCCAAGCAGGCGACGTACGACCGCTTCGAGCTGCTCGGGCTCAACAGCTACTTCGGCTGGTACCGCGGCGACACCGGCCACGAGACCGGCGACCTCGCCGGCCTGGAGCCGTTCCTGCGCCAGGCGCGCCGCGACTACAGCCGCCAGGCGCTCGTCATGACGGAGTTCGGCGCCGAGGCGACGATGGACGGGCCGCCCGACGTCAAGGAGACGTTCGCCTTCCAGGCGCGCTACCTCGACGCGAACCTGGCGCTCATCCGGCGGCTCGGGTTCATGTCCGGCGCGCTGTACTGGACGCTGCGCGAGTTCGCGGTCAAGCCGAACTGGGACGGCGGCGCCGAGCGCGCCGGCGTCGAGCGCGACTCGATCCACAACAAGGGCCTCATCACCTACGCGGACGGCACGCGCAAGCCGGCCTGGGACGTCGCGCGGCGCCACTTCACCGAGACGCCGCTCTACCGCTCGGAGCCCCCGCGCGCGTTCGCGGCCGTCGCCAGCGACGGCCCGCGTGCCGAGGCGGGCCTCGGCTCGACGGCGCTGACCGCCGGCGTCATCGGCGCCCTGCTGACGCTCTCCGGGCTCATGCTGTGGCTGCTGCGCGACATCTGGCGCCTCAGCGGCCTGCCGGAGCCGGCCCCCGCCTACGCGGCCGGCGACCCGGACCGCGAGCGCCGGCTGGAGCTCGTCGCGTAGCGGCTGCCGGCTACGGCGTGAACTTGACGGTGATGACGTCGCCGTCGCGCATCGCGTAGTCGCGGCCCTCGAGCCGCAGGATCCCCCGGTCGCGGGCTGGCGCGTAGCCGCCGGCGTCGACCAGCTCCTTCCAGCCGATGACCTCGGCGCGGACGAAGCCCTTCTGGATGTCGGAGTGGATCTCTCCGGCGGCGTGCCAGGCGGTGAGGCCGTCGCGCAGGTGCCAGGACTGCGCCGGCTTTGCCTCGCCGGCGGTGAAGAACGCGATCAGCCCGAGCAGCTCGAACGCGCCGCGCACGACGCGGTCCAGGCCGCTCTCGCCCGCGCCGAGGTCCTCGCGCATGGCGGCGGCCTCCTCGTCGTCGAGCTCGGCCAGCTCGGCCTCGATGCGGGCCGAGACGGCGACGGCCCTGGCGCCCTGGGCCGCCGCGTGCTCGGCGATCGCGGCCGGGACCTCGTCGTCGCCCTCGTCCACGTTGGCGACGAAGAGGACCGGCTTGGCGGTCAGCGCGAACAGCGTCTCGGGCAGCTCGGGCGGCCGGGGCACCGTCCGCGCGGGGCGGCCCTCGCGCAGCGCCTCGACGACCTCGCGCAGCCACGCCTCCTCCGCGACGGCGGCCCTGTCGCCCGACCGCGCGGTGCGCACGACGCGCTGGTGGCGGCGCTCGGCCTGCTCCAGATCGGCGTAGATCAGCTCGGTCTCGATCGTCTCGACGTCGCGCAGCGGATCGACCAACCCCTCGGGGTGCACGACGTTCTCATCCCTGTGAGCGCGAACGACGTGGACGATCGCGTCGGTCTCGCGGATGTTGGCGAGGAACTGGTTCCCGAGCCCCTCGCCCTCGTGCGCCCCACGGACGAGGCCGGCGATGTCATGGAAGGCGATGGTGTCCGGCACGACCGCCGAGGCGCCGATGACCCGTGCCACGGCGTCCAGGCGCTCGTCGTGCACCGGCACGATCGCCATGTTCGGCTCGATCGTCGTGAACGGGTAGTTCGCGGCGTCCGCGCCCGACCTGGTCAGCGCGTTGAACAGCGACGACTTGCCCGCGTTGGGCATCCCGACGATGCCGACCTTCATCGCGCGGCCGTCCCGGCGACGACGGTGCCCAGCGCCGCCCCCACGAGGACGTCGGAGGGGTAGTGGACGCCGAAGTACACCCGGGAGTAGGCGATCGCCACGGCGACGGGGGCGAGCGGCACGGGGGCGAGTGCGGCGAACCCGCGGGCGGCGCAGAACGACGTGGCGGCGTGGGCGCTGGGGAAGCTCAGCGAGGTCGGGACGGGGACGAGCGCCGGCAGGTCGGCGAGCGCGGGGCGCTTGCGGCGGAAGACGGCCTTCAGCGCGGTGTTGAGGAGCTGCGTCGCGAGGATCGCGCCCATGGCGCGACGCCAGCGCGGCCGGGCGGGGGCGTCGAGGGCGCTGCCCGCGAGCCCGATGGCGTACCAGCAGGCGGCGTGCTCGCCGCTCAGGGTGAGCGCGCGCAGCGCTCTGTCGAGCGGCACGGGCAGCCGGTTGCGGCGGACGAGGCGGTACAGGGCGACGTCGGCGCGCGTGGCGGCCGCGCGCGCGCCGGCGGGGCGGAGGGGCACGGCCAGGAAGATAGGAGCACGCCCCCCGCGATGCGCCTCGCCTCGTCGCCAACGCCCGCAGCGGCGCCCAGGACCGCGTGGCGGACGTGCGCGCGGCGCTCGCGGACGAGGGCGCGGGGGTCGAGGTGATCGCGGTCGAGTCGCTGTGCGACGGGCCGGGGGCGGTGGACGAGGCGCGGCTGGGGCGCGCGGCGGAGCGGCTGCGACGGGGCGGGGAGCGGCCCTCCGGCGGGCAGCGGCGAGGCGGCACGGAGCCGCCCTCCGGCGAGGAGCCGCGAGACGGCACGGAGCCGCCCTGCGGCGAGGAGCGGCGAGACGGCACGGAGCCGCCCTCCCGCGAGCCCGTGGACCGCGTCATCGTCGCGGGCGGCGACGGCTCCGTCGGTGCGGCCGCTGCCCTCGCGGCTCGTCTCGGCGTGCCGCTGGCGGTGATCCCGACGGGCACGGCCAACGACCTCGCCCGCTTCCTCGGCCTGCCGCTCGACGTCGCCGGCGCCGCGAAGCTCGCCGCGCGCCGCTCGGCCCGCACGACCTCCGTCGAGCTCGCGACCGCCGCCGGCCGGCGGCCGTTCGTCAACGCCGCGAGCGCCGGCCTCTCGGTCCTCGCCGCGCGCCGCGCCCGGCCTCTGAAGCCGCGGCTCGGGCGGCTCGCCTACGCCGTCGGCGCGCTCCGCGCCGGGATCGCCGGCCGCCCGCTCCACCTCGCCGTGCGCTGCGACGGCAGGACCGCCTTCCAGGGCCGCGCGTGGCAGGTCGTCGTCGGCGCGACGGGAGCGTTCGGCGGCGGCAGCGGCACCGGCGGCGTCGACCCGCACGACCACCGCCTCGACGTGGCGATCGTCGAGGCCGGCTCGCGCCCCGCGCTCATCCGCCGCGCCTGGGCGATGCGCAACCAGCGGCTCGTCGACGACCCCGGCGTCCGGCACGTCCGCGGCCGCGCGGTCGAGATCGAGGGCGCGCGGAAGTTCAACGTCGACGGCGAGCTCGTCACCGTCGAGCCCGCCCGCTTCGAGGTCGCCGGGAGCATCGAGGTGGTCGTCCCGTGAACCGCCGCGACGTCGCCTGGCCGGCCGGCATCGCCGCCGCGCTCGCCGTCCGCTACGCCGGCGAGTCGCTGCGCCACCGCCGCGAGCACGGCGACGAGGGCTACAGCCTGCACGGCGACGCGCTCGACGTCCGCGACGAGCGGTTCATGGCGACCTGCGAGGCGCTCACCGGCGCACCGATCAGCACGGGCGACGAGGTCGAGCTGCTCATCAACGGCGACGAGATCTTCCCCGCGTTCCTGGAGACGATCGCCGGGGCCGAGCGGACGATCAACCTGCTCACCTACGTCTACTGGCGCGGCGACATCGCGACCCAGGTCGCCGACGCCCTCTGCGAGCGAGCAAGCGAGGGCCTCGAGGTCAACGTCCTGCTCGACGCGGTCGGGACCGTGAAGATGGAGTCGCGGGTCATCGACCGGATGCGCGAGTGCGGCGTCCGCGTCGCGCGCTTCCGGCCGCTCAAGCCGTACGCCATGCGCCGCGCCAACAACCGCACGCACCGCAAGATCCTCGTCGCCGACGGCCGCGTCGGCATGATCGGCGGCGTCGGGATCGCCGAGGAGTGGACCGGGAACGCCGAGGACCCCGACCACTGGCGCGACACCCACGTCCGCGTCCGCGGGCCGGTCGTGCGCGGCCTGCAGGGCGCGTTCGCCGACAACTGGCTCGAGGCCACCGGCGAGGTGCTGACCGGCGACGCCTACCTGCCCGACCTCGAGCCCGTCGACGGCGGGGGGCCGATGCAGGTCGTCCGCTCGACCGCGGGCGTCGGCGACACCGACGTCGAGGCGCTCTACTTCCTCGCCATCGCCTCGGCCCGCGAGTCGCTCGACCTGACCGCCGCCTACTTCGCGCCCCGGCCGGCGTTCGTCGACGCGCTCGGCGAGGCGGCCGAGCGCGGCGCCGAGGTGCGCATCCTCGTGCCCGGCCCGCACATCGACAAGGGCTTCGTCCGCGTCGCCGGCCGGGCGGTGTACGACGAGCTGCTCGCCGCCGGCGTGCGGATCTTCGAGTACCAGCCGACGATGCTCCACGCCAAGACGATGACCGTCGACGGCGCCTGGTCGTCGGTCGGCAGCGTCAACTTCGACAACCGCTCGTTCCAGCTGCACGACGAGGCCACGCTGTGCGTCCAGAGCGAGCGCTTCGCCGGCCGGCTGACCGAGCAGTTCGAGCGCGACCTGGAGGTCAGCGAGGAGATCCGCCGCGGCCGGTTCGCCCGCCGGCCCGCGCGCCACCGCGTGCAGGAGCGCGTGCTGCAGCTCGCCCGGCGCGAGCTGTAGCGGGCCCCGCCGCGCCTACGCGCCGAAGCCGACCCGGTGCTCCTCGCGGTCGGCGCGCACCCAGAGCACGTTGCCGAGGCTGAGCCGGACCGTGCCGTCGTCGCCCTCCACGTCGTGCCAGCCGTCGCCGCCGAGCGCGGCGAGCAGCGCGTCGAGCTGCTCCTGCGAGACGCGCAGCGCGAGCGGCATGCTGGCCTGGAAGCCGATCGAGATGTGGCGCGACGTTGCCATGGCTTTCGGTCCCTCAGTGAGCGGGTTGGACGATCTCGGTCAGCACGCCGCCCGACGCCGACGGGTGCAGGAACGCGACGCGCGAACCGCGGATGCCGGTGCGCGGCGCCTGGTCGATCAGCCGCAGCCCGGCCTCCCGGCACCGCGCCAGCGCCGACTCGACGTCGGTCACCTGGTAGGCGACGTGGTGGATCCCCGGGCCGCGCTTGGCCAGGAACTTCCCGACGGGGGTGTCGGGGCCGAGCGGGCGCAGCAGCTCGACGTGGTTCTCGCCGACGTCGAGCAGCGCGGCCTCGACGCCCTGCTCCTCGACGGTCTCGCGGTGGACGGCGGGCATCCCGAACGTGCCCTCGAACAGCGCGAGCGCGGCGTCGAGGTCCTCGACGGCGATGCCGACGTGGTCGATGCGGTCGAACATGCGGCGGCGGAGGATACGCTGTCGACCGACCTGTCCCGCCTCCGCCCCGCATGGATGCTCGCGGCGCTGCTCTGCGCGGCCGCCGCCCCGCCGCCGGCCGCCGCCGCCCCGCCGCCGATGCCCGGCGCGGTGCCGCACGTCGAGTACGACGGGATGCAGCGGCTGCACTACGAGTTCGGCCCGATCGCCATCGCGCCCGGCCAGAACACGATCGAGTTCGCGCCCACGCAGCTCAAGCCGCCGGTCCCCGGCTACATCACGCGGTTCGAGCCGAACCTCGTCCGCACCGACGGCACCGTGCCGCCGGTCGACGAGCTGCACCTGCACCACGGCGTGTGGCTGATGCGCGGCCAGCCGACGTTCGGGGCGGGCGAGGAGAAGACGATCTTCCAGTTCCCGCGCGGGTTCGGCTACCGCTACGAGCCGCGGGACGACTGGCTCGTCAACCACATGATCCACAACCTGCTCCCCGGCAGGGACAGCGTCTACCTGACCTACGACGTCGACTTCGTGCCCGCCGACGCGCCCGCCGCCGCCGCGCTGCGCGAGGTCAAGCCGCTGTGGCTCGACGTGGCGGGGATCAAGGCCTACCCGGTGTTCGACGTCAAGCGCGGCTGGGGCGGGCGCGACGGGCGCTACACGTTCCCCGACGAGGCCGCCACCGCGGCCCAGCGCAGCAGGATCGGGCCGGCCCACCGGTTCACGGCGCCGGGGGACATGACGCTCGTGTGGGCCGCCGGCCACCTGCACCCCGGCGGCATCTCCACGAACCTCTCGGTCCGGCGCGCCGGCGGCGCGCGCAGGGCGATCTTCCGCTCCGACGCGAAGTACTGGGAGCCGGCGGGCGCGGTGTCGTGGGACGTGGCGCTGACCGCCACCAGGCCCGGCTGGCGGGTGAAGGTGCGCCGGGGGGACGAGCTGCGGCTCTCGGCGACCTACGACGCGCGGCGCGCGGCGTGGTACGAGTCGATGGGGATCGACATGGTCTTCTACGCCGACGGCCACGACGCCGGCGGCACCGACCCGTTCGCCGAGCGCGTCGACCCGTCCGGGACCCCGACGCACGGCCACCTGCCCGAGAACGACAACCACGGCGGCCGGCCGATCGGCCTTCCCGACGCCCGCCGGCTGCTCGCCGGCCCGCTGGCGAGCACCGTGAGCATCCGCGACTTCGTCTACGGCCGCGGCGACCTGACCGGCTCCGGCCTGTTCGGCCGCCCGCCGGCCGTGCGCGCCGGCCAGTCGCTGCGCTTCAGGAACGCCGACGCGCCGCGCAACGTCTGGCACACGATCACCGCCTGCCGCGCGCCGTGCAACCGCTCGACCGGCATCGCCTACCCGCTCGCCGACGGCCGCGCCCAGTTCGACTCCGGCCAGCTCGGCTTCGGCCTGGAGGGCTTCACCGCGGCGGCCAACCGGGACACGTGGCGCACGCCGAGGAACCTCAGGGCGGGCACCTACACGTTCTTCTGCCGCGTCCACCCCTTCATGCGGGGCGCGTTCCGCGTGAAGGGCCGGCGGCGCTAGACGCGCCGGCCGGGGTCCGCCGCCGCGACGCGCAGCGACACGCCCGGCGTGCGCTCGACGCGCGGCACGTCGCCGAGGATGCGGTCGAGGTCCGCGCGGTCGAGGACCTCGTGCTCGAGCAGCGTGGTCGCCAGCTCGTCGAGCTTGGACCGGTGGCGGGTCAGGAGCTCGCGCGCGACGCTCTCGGCCTCGAAGGCCAGCTCGCGCTGCTCCTCGTCGTGGATGCGGCGGCTGATCTCCGACGCGCTCTGCGGGTCGAGCAGCGCCCGCTGGCCGCCCGCGGCGGCCGCCATCGCGTAGTGGTGGACCATCGCGTGGGTGATCTCGGCGACCTTCTGCAGGTCGTTCGCGGCGCCGGTGGTCACCGCGCCGAACACGAGCTGCTCGGCGACGCGCCCGCCCAGGCAGACCGTCATGTAGTCGACGAGGTCCTCGCGGGTCTTCAGGTAGCGGTCCTCCTCCGGGAGGCTCATCGCGAACCCGAGCGCCGAGCCGCGCGGCACGATCGAGACCTTGTGCGGGCGGTCGACGCCGGGCAGGAGCTCGCCGCACAGCGCGTGGCCCGCCTCGTGGTAGGCGACGATCCGCTTCTCGCGGTCGGTCAGCGCGCGCGAGGACTCCACGCCGGCGACGACCCGCTCGATCGCCTGCTCGAAGTCGTCCTGCACCAGCGCGACGCCGCCGCGCCGGGCGCAGCGAATCGCGGCCTCGTTGGCGAGGTTCGCGAGGTCGGCGCCGGTCAGCCCGCTCGTCTGGCGGGCGACGAGGTCGAGGTCGACGTCGCGCAGCGGCTTGTTGCGCGTGTGGACGTCGAGGATCTCGCGGCGTCCGTTGACGTCGGGCGGCGAGACGAACACCTGGCGGTCGAAGCGGCCGGGGCGCAGCAGCGCGGGGTCGAGCTTGTCGAGCAGGTTCGACGCGGCCATGACGACGATCCGGTCGCTGTCGGGGAAGCCGTCCATCTCGACGAGCAGCTGGTTGAGCGTCTGCTCGCGCTCGGAGTTGTTGTCGTGCCCGCGGACGGCGCCGACGGCGTCCAGCTCGTCGATGAAGATGATCGCGGGCGCGGCCTTGCGCGCCTCGCGGAACAGGCGCCGGATGCGCGCGGCGCCGAGGCCGGCGAACATCTCGACGAACGAGGACGCCGACTGGGCGAAGAACTCGGCGCCCGACTCGTGCGCGACCGCCTTGGCGAGCAGCGTCTTGCCGGTGCCGGGCGGGCCGTGGAGCAGCACGCCCTTCGGCGCCTTGGCCCCCAGCAGCTTGAACGACTTCGGGTCGCGCAGGAACTGGACGACCTCCTGCAGCTCCTCCTTGGCGTGGTCGGCGCCGGCGATGTCGGCCCAGCCGATCGCGTGCTTGACGTCCGGCTTGATCTGCTGCGGCTTGGTCTTGGGCATCATCCGGACCATCCGCCAGAAGAAGAACGCGAACACGAACATGAAGGCGATCGCGAAGACCGCCTGCCAGTCGTACGCCCACGTCTGCAGCCACTGCACCTCCCATTGGTCGGCAGGCGGCGGGCAGGGCTGAAGCTCAGGCCACCGGCGACAGCCGGGAGGCGTCCTGCTCGCGGCGCCCGACCTTGGCGCACGGCCGCCCCTCGACCCGCACCACGTCCGCGGTGAAGTCGTTGGCCCCGCGGATCAGCGACGAGCCGACTCCGTAGGCGTCGGCGGGGATCTGGGCGGCCTCGAAGTCGCGGATGCGCTCGGCCGTGAAGCCGCCGGAGACGACGATCCGCACCCGCTGGTGGCCGGCCGCGTCGAGGGCGCCGCGGACGTTCTCGACCAGGCGTGCGTTGACGCCCGTCGGCTTGAAGGCGCCCATCTGCGCCCACAGGGAGCGGTCGACGAGCGTCTCGCTCGTGTCCAGCCGCACGCCCCACAGGTCGTCGCCGAGCGCGTCGGCGACCTCCAGGGCGGTGCGAACCGAGTCGTTCTCGAAGTCGACGAGCACGGTCACGTTCATCTCGCGCGCGTAGCGGTCGGCGAACCTGCGGGCGGCGAGCGCGGTGTCGCCGGCGTACGCCGCGATGAGCGCGTGCGGCACGGTCCCCATCCCGCGCCCGCCCCACCACGACGCCTGGGCGTCGGTCGACACGCCGATCGCGCCCGCGACGTGCGCCGCCCAGCCGTCGCCGGTCTGCACGAGCCAGTGGTCGTGGCGGGCGGGGAAGTAGAAGATCGGCTTGTCGCCCGCCGCCTCGACCACCTCGCGGACGTTGCGCATGATCAGCGTGCGCCGCGCCAGGCAGCCGAGGTAGACGGTCTCGAGGTGGGCGAAGAGCGTGTAGTCGCCCTCGATCGTCAGGACCGGCTCCAGCGGCTGGATCTCGTCGCCCTCGTGCAGCGCGCGCACCTCCAGCTCCGGCCACCCGGGGACCCACTCCCCGTCCGGCCCGCGCCGGCCCGAGCACTCCCGCAGCACGGCGATCGCCTCGTCGATCCCCCCGAGCACCGAGTGCCGCTTCTGGAAGGCCTGCATGACGACCCGCGGGTGCCGCTCGTCCCACTCGAGCAGCTCCTTCGTGAGGTTGAAGTACATGTCGGAGTAGTAGCCCTCGCGGATGCGCTCGACCGGGAGACGGAAGACGTCGGCCGACAGGCGCTCGCGGGTCGACATGCGGCCCCATTGTGACGCTGTCGCGTCGGGGGCGACGTCTATCGTCCGGCCGCGATGGCGACGCTGGCCGCACCGAGCGCCCCGCCCGCTGCCGCGGCGCCCCCGCCGGCCGAGGACGAGCTGCGCGCCGCCTTCCGCCGTGCGCACGACGCGATCTACGCGCGGCTGGCGCGAGACCCGGCGGCGGCGTTCGACCTGCTGTCGCTGACGATCGCCGCGAAGGTGGAGTCCGAGCGCGCCGGCGCCGGCTGGTCCGCGGGCGAGCTGCCGGGCCTGATCGCGGCGGCGCGCGCCTGGGTCGACGTCGACGCCGGCCACGCGCCGGACGTCCCGGCGTCGCTCGCCGCCGAGCTGGTCGAGCTGCTGGCGCCGTACGCGTTCACCGACCTGGCGGCGAGCACGGAGACCGACGTGCTCGGCACCGCCTACGAGGCGATGGTCGGGTCGACGTTCCGCGGCGAGCTGGGCGCGTACTTCACGCCGTGGCGGATCGCGCGGTTCGTCGCCGCGTTCCTGGACGTGCGCGGCGGGCGGGTCGCCGACCCGGCGAGCGGGACGGGCGGGCTGCTCCTGGCCGCACGCCGCCATGCGCTGGCGGCGGGCGGCGACGTGGAGTGCTTCGGCAACGACGTGAACCCGCGCATGGTGCGCGCGGCGCGCCTGAACTTCACGATGGGCGGGCTGCCGCCGGCGAACGTGCGGTTCGGCGACGGGCTCGACGTCGAGCGCCTGCTCCTGGAGTGGACGGGCCGGACGGCCGGCGGGGACGCCGGCGAGCCGTGGCTGCGCCAGGTGGCGTCCGGCCCGCTCGACGCGGTCGTCGCCAATCCCCCGTTCGCCGGCTTCGAGCGCGACCCGCGCCACCTGCGGCGCACGCTCGCCGCGGCGACGCCCGGCGGCCGGCACCGCGGGCTGAACCGGACGCTCCCGTTCCTCGAGGCGATCCTCGCGATGCTGCGGACCGGCGGCGTCGCGGGGCTGGTGATCCCGATCAGCGTGCTGAACGGCGACGAGTCGGGCTTCCGCCGGGCGCGCGAGGTGCTGCTCGCGCACGCCGAGATCCTCGGCATCGTCGGGCTGCCCGAGGACGCGTTCGTCCACACCGACTGCGGCGTCCACGGCGCGCTGCTGTTCCTGCGCCGCGTCGAGGCGCCGCGCGCCGAATACGACGTGTTCGTCGACTGGATCGACGACGTGGGCTACGACCGGCTGGGGCGCGACCGCTCGGCCGGCGGCTTCGAGGCCGTGCTCGCGCGCCACCGCGCGCCGCGCTGGCCGGCGGAGAACACGGTCGTGCTGTCGGAGCTGATCGCGCACGACCGCCTCGACCCGAACTGGCTGCGCACCGCGCGCACGCGGACGGCGGCCGGCGCGGGGTCGGTCCCGCTGACCTCGCTGTTCGCGGTGCGCGACGCGCGCATCCCCCGCGGCGAGCTGCGCGACGACGCCGAGTACCGGTTCTTCGAGGTCCGCGACGCCGACGCCGAGTCGGGCGAGATCGTCGAGGTGCGCTCCGGCACGGGCGCCGACCTGCGCCGCAAGAACCGGATCCGGATGCGGGTGCGCGCGGGCGACGTCCTGCTGCCCAACCACCGCGACTCGCTGATCGCGCGCTCGGCGCCGAACGGGCGCAGCGCGGTCGTCGTCGGCGAGGACGCCGACGGCGCCCTGACCTCCGACCGCTTCATCGTCCTGAGCACCGACCTGCCGCCGGAGGTCGCCCGGCTCGTGCTGAACGCCGCCGGAACCCGGCGCCAGCTCGTCGCGCAGTGCCGCGGCGCCGCGTCGCTCGACCTGCGGCCGAAGGCGCTGTCGGCGGTGTCGGTGCCGAGCGCCCTCGTCGCCGACGGCAGCGTCCGGGAGCTGAGCGCGCGGGCCGAGCGCGTGCGCGCGCTGCGGACGCTGCTGGCCGAGGAGAGCGCCGAGCTGCGCGCGCTGGTCGACGCGGCGTTCTAGCCGGCGTCGATGGAGATCGAGGCGCGGTCGGCCGTGCGGAACGTCCTGCGCGCCGCCTGCGTGACGTCCACCGCGGCGTCCGAGCGCGCCCGGGCGTCGCGCGGGACGATCGGCTCGCCGGCCGGCACGACGGCGATCTTGACGAGGTCGTCGGCGACCAGCCGCTCGACCTGGTCGCGCCAGGCCGTTTCGCTCCACGTCCTCGTCGCCAGCCCGCGGGCGGTGCCCTGCGGCCGGGCCGCCACTCAGGCGGCTCCCTCGGCGCGCAGGATCTCGTCCAGCGCGGCGCGGCCGACCTCGAGCTGGGCGGCGGTCGGCTCGCGGGTGCCGATCACGCGCTGCAGCTCGTGGCCGGGGCGGCGCAGCGCCCGCGCGGCGGCGGTGTCGGCGTTGCGCTCGGTCCAGGCGAAGACCTCGACCGCGACGCCGATCGACGCCACCGCGACGGCGCCGCTGGCGAGCGGCCCGGGCCTCTCCGCCACGCTCTTGAGCAGCGCGACGCCGGCGAGGTTCGACGCGATGAGCGGCGCCATGAGGTGCGAGCCGCAGCGGTCGTGCTCCTTCGCGTGGTCGTCGGTGCCGTCCTCGTACGCGCCGATCGTCTTGTGCTCGGCGCCGTGGTAGGCGGCCAGCTCGCCCCCGCGCAGCGCGACGAGCGAGGGCAGCAGCGACAGCGCGGCGGCGCCCGCCTCGGCGCCGAACGTGCCGCGCGCGCGGCGGCGCAGCAGCGCCGCGGCGGCCGTCGCGCCGGCGGTGGCCGCCGCCACCGACGCCTGCTGGAACGGCAGCTCGGCCTCGGGCAGGTGGCGCTTGACGAGCGGGATCACCGCGACCGCCTCGCCGAGCCGCGCGACGCCGCGCAGCCCCGGCACGCCGTCGAGCCGCGTGAACCGCGGCTTGGGGCCCGACGCGGACGCGATCGTCCCGTCCCGGCGCCGGACCGCGGCGGCCCAGTGGCTGGGCCCGTGCACCAGCAGCCCGTTGCGCAGCGCCATGCCGCCGAGGCGCAGCTTCTCCTCGCTCACCCCAGCAGCCTCCGCGCCGCGTACTCGAAGAACCCGGTGGCCAGCTCGAGGTCGCGGACGTCGATGCGCTCGTCCGCGCTGTGGATCAGCGGCGTCGTGTCGTGGGTCGTCATGTGGGCGTGCGGAAAGAAGCCGTACGCGACGCACTCCGGGAACGCGTCGCGCCACGTCCGCGAGTCGGTGTAGCCGGGCAGGACGCTCGGGACAACCGTCGCCTCCGGCTCGCGCTCGGCGACCCAGTCGCGGATGACGTCCATCAGCGGCGACGCGACCGGCGAGGCGTTGCCCATCACCCGCTCGCGGAACTCGATCCGGTGCTCGCCCGGCCCGAGCACCTCCTCGATGCGCCGCCGCGCGACGTCCTCGCCCAGCCCGGGCGGGACCCGGCAGTCGACCTCGATCACCGCGCGCGAGGGCAGCACGTTGATCTTGTCGGACGCGTGGGCGCGGGTCGGCGCGAGCGTGACGCCGAGCATCGGCTCGACGCGGACGGCGAGCCGCGGCTCGCGCTCGGCGAGCCTCTCGAACGCCGGCCCCGGATCGCCGTCGACCGGCCCGAGGCCGAGCCCCTCCAGCATCGCGCGCGGGCCGTCGGTCAGGTCGTAAGCCGGCTGGCGGTCGGCCATCGCCTGCAGCAGCGGCGCCAGCTTGAGCAGCGCGTTGTCGCCGACCTTCGGCATCGAGGCGTGGCCGGCGACGCCCTCGACGACGATCCGGAAGCGGAAGACGCCCTTCTCGGCGATGCAGACGTCGTACACGCGGCGGCCGTCGAACGGGATCACCGAGCCGCCGCCCTCGTTGAGCACGTAGTCGGCGCGCGCCAGGTCGGGGCGGTTGTCGCACAGCCAGCGCGCGCCCTCGGCGCCGCCGGTCTCCTCGTCGACGACCGAGAAGACCTTGAGCGTGCCCCGGGGCCGCCAGCCGCCCTGCGCGAGCCGCACGGCGGCGGCCACCTCGGCGGCGGTCTGGGACTTCATGTCGAGCGCGCCGCGCCCCCACAAGAAGCCGTCGGCGAGGTCGCCCGACCACGGGTCGTGGCGCCACTCCTCGGGGTCGGCGAGCACGGTGTCGACGTGCGAGAGCAGGCCGAGCGTCGGGCCGTCGGCCTCGCCCCTGAGCGTCGCCACGAGGTTCGGGCGCTCCGGCGTGCGGCCGGCGAGCTCGACCTCGAACCCCGCGGCGGTCAGGACGCCGGCGAGCAGCTCCTGCGCCGGGCGCTCGTTCCCCGGCGGGTTGACGGTGTTCAGCCGGAGGAGGTGCTGGAGCAGGCGGGTGGCGTCCACAGGCGCACCATACTTCTCACATGGACCAGCTCTTCTCACCCGACGACGGCGACCCGCCGCGCACGCGCACCGCGGTGCCGCTCGACGAGGCGCCGCTGGCGGTGCGGATGCGGCCGCGGACGGTCGGCGAGCTGGTCGGGCAGGAGCACCTGCTTCACGAGGGCGCGCCGCTGCGCAAGGCGATCGAGGAGGGCCAGCCGCACTCGATGATCCTCTACGGGCCGCCCGGGTCCGGGAAGACGACGCTGGCGCGGATCGTCGCGTCGAGCGCGCGGGCGGCGTTCGAGGAGCTGAGCGCGGTCGAGGCGGGGCGAGCGGAGGTCCGCCAGGTGCTCGAGCGGGCCGAGCACCGGCGCAAGTCGACGGGCGAGCGGACGGTCTTCTTCCTCGACGAGATCCACCGGTTCAACAAGGCTCAGCAGGACGCGCTGCTGCCCGCCGTCGAGGAGGGCCTCGTCACGCTGATCGGGGCGACGACCGAGAACCCGTACTTCGAGGTCAACTCGGCGCTGATCTCGCGGTCGCGGATCTACGAGCTGCGGGCACTGGGGCCGGACGAGATCCGGGCGCTGCTGCGGCGGGCGCTCGACCGCGGGGAGTGCTCGGTGGCGGTCGCCTCCGACGCCCTGGACTTCCTCGCGGCGCGGTCGGACGGCGACGCCCGGACGGCGCTGTCGGCGCTGGAGCTGGCGTGCGCGTCCAGCGACGGCGAGGAGGTCACGCTCGAGCAGGCCGAGCAGGCGCTCCAGCGCAAGGCGCTGCACTTCGACCGCGCGGGCGACCAGCACTACGACTACGTCTCGGCGTGGATCAAGGCGACGCGCGGCTCGGACCCCGACGCGTCGCTCTACTACCTGGCGGTGATGATCGAGGGCGGCGAGGACCCCCGGTTCATCGCCCGGCGCATGGTGATCCTCGCGTCCGAGGACGTCGGGAACGCCGACCCGCAGGCGCTGCTCGTCGCGGTCGCGGCGGCGCACGCGGTCGAGCACGTCGGGATGCCGGAGGCGGCGCACGCGCTCGCGCAGGCGGCGGTGTACCTGTCGCTGGCGCCGAAGTCGAACGCGGCGTACGCGGCGTTGAAGCGGGCGCGGGGACACGTCCGCGAGTTCGGCGCGGCCAAGCCACCGCCGGAGCTGCTGTCGGCCGCGTACGGCGCGGCGAAGACGCTCGGCCGCGGCGTCGGCTACGACTACCCCCACGACCGGCCGGGGGCGGTCTCGCCGCAGGAGCTGATGCCCGACGAGGTGGCGGGGACCCGGTTCTACGAGCCGGGGGAGAACGAGCGCGCGATGGCCGAGCGGCTGGCGGCGATCCGGAGGGCGCGGGGGCGGGAGGGGTAGGGGGCGGTCGCTCCGGCGCGGTCGAGGGGCCCGTCGCCGCCGCGTCGCTCCGGCGCGGTCCGCCCGCGCCCGTCGCCGCCGCGTCGCATAGCCTCCGGCGGCGTGCCGGCCGCCACCCTCCAGCACTCGATCGAGCCCGCCACGGGCCGGCAGCTCGGGTCCGTCCCCGTCACCGCGCCGGGGGACGTCGCGCGGGCCGTCGAGGAGTCCGCGGCCGTCCAGCCGCTGTGGGCGCAGCTGCGGGTGACGGACCGCGCGCGCTACCTGCGCCGCGCGGCCCAGGCGCTGATCGACGAGCGCGACGAGCTGGTGCGGCTGGTCGCGCGCGAGCAGGGCCGGCCGCTCGCCGAGGCAGAGCTGATGGAGCTGCTTCCCGCGATCGAGACGCTGATCTGGCTTGCCGACCACGGCCCGCGGACGCTTGGCGAGGATCGCGTCGGCCTCTCGCGGACGTTCTTCCTGCGCAAGCGCGTCCGCGTCACGCACGAGCCGCTCGGCGTGATCGCGGTCATCACGCCCGCGTCCGAGCCGCTCGCCGTGCCGCTCGGGGACGTGGCGTTCGCGCTGCTCGCCGGCAACGGCGTCATCCTCAAGCCGGCGCCGCTGGCGTGCCTCTGCGGCGAGCGGGTCGCGCGCGCGTTCGCCCGGGCAGGGCTGCCGGAGGGCCTCCTGCAGGTGGTGCACGGCGGGTCGGCGACGGCGCGGGCGCTGGTCAAGGCGCCGGTCGCGCACGTCCGCCTGACGGGCTCGGCCGAGGTCGGGCGGTCGGTGGGCGAGCTGTGCGCCCGGACGCTGCGGCCGGCGACCCTCGCGCTGAGCGGCAAGGACGCGATGCTCGTCCTCGCGGACGCGCCGATGGAGCGGGCGATCGCCGGCGCCGCCTGGGCGGCGTTCGCCAACGCGGGCCAGGCGGGCGGCTCCGTCGAGCGCGCGCTCGTGGTGCGCGAGCGGTACGACCGGTTCCTCGCCGGCGTCGTCGCGCGCGCATCGCGCCTTCGCGTCGGCGACCCGCTCGCCCCGTCCACCGAGGTCGGCCCCCTGACCTCCGTCGAGCGCGCCGAGCGCGTCCGCGAGCTCGTCGACGACGCCGTCGCGCGCGGCGCGACCCTGCACTGCGGCGGCGCCCGCGAGGGCCCCTGGTTCGCCCCCGCGGTGCTGACCGGAGTGCCGGGCGACGCCGCGCTGGCGCGCGAGGAGGTCCCGGGCCCGGTGCTGGCCGTCGACCCGGTCGACTCCATCGACGACGCGATCGCGCTCGCCAACGCGGGCGAGTTCGGCCTGGGCGCCTCGGTCTGGACGGCCGACCGCGCGGCCGGAGCGCGCATCGCCCGAGCGCTGCACGCCGGGATGGTCTGGATGAACGACCACCAGGTCGCCGCCATGGCCCCCCAGCTCCCGTGGGGAGGAGTGAAGGACTCCGGCCTCGGCCGCACGCGAGGCGAGGCCGCACTGCTGGAGTGCGTCTCCGACAAGGTCGTGACCTGGGACACCCCCCACGGCCGCCCCCTGTGGTGGCACCCCTACGACGGCACCCTCGTCCGAGCGGTCGAGGCGCTGACGCTCCTGCGGTCGATCCGCGACAAGGACCGGTCGCGGGCGTGGCGCGCGGGGACGGTGCCGCTGGCGCGGCTGGCGCTGCGGGCGCTGCGGCGGCCCTAAGGGGCCGCTCGGGGTCTTCGGCGCGGCTCGGGGGCGCTGGTGCGAGCACGCCAACAGCGGTCAGGAGGTGCGACCGCAGCCGACTTACGCCGTGACCGCTCCGCTTCCCGAAGAGTCTTAGGCGCGCTATACACCGCGTACCTCCACTAGAAGGGACTAGACCGTATGGGCCGTCGATGTGAGCGTCCGGTGGTGATGTGAGGGTCGGCACCCGCGCATGAAGTGCGCGGGTTTGCCGTCGAGGATGGGCCTCGGCGGGGACCGCAGTCATGGGGGTGCCGACGGTGATGCAGGCTA
>DASZEJ010000136.1:0-38597 GCA_035940955.1 Solirubrobacteraceae bacterium | reverse complement strand
TCATCGCGGTCTTCTACGTCTCGGGAATCTGGGGGTTCTCGCCGCTGGAGACCGGGCTGGCGTTCCTGCCCGGCGCGCTGGCCGGCGCCCTGTTCGGCCGCGCCGCGGGCCGCGCCTCCGAGCAGCACGGGCCGCGCGTCGTCGCGGTCGTCGGGAGCGTGATCGCGGCGGCCGGCATGCTCGCGATCACGCTGATGACGGGCGCCGAGTCGAACTACGCGACCGACTGGCTGCCGGGGCAGCTGCTGTACGGCGCGGGCTCGGTGATCGCGATCACCGGCCTGAACGCCGCGGCGCTGACGTCGGCGCCGCCGGCGGCGTTCGCCCTGGCGAGCGGGATCAACTCCGCGATGCGCCAGGTGGGCGGCGCGATCGGGGTGGCGATCGCGGTGGCGATCACCGTCGACGCGTCGCCCGGCGACCTCGTGAGCAGCCACCACGCAGCGTTCTACGTCTCGACGGTGTTCATGGCCGCGGCCGCGGTGGCGGCGATGGCCATGCACGGGCCGGGGCGGCAAGCCCAGATCGAACCCCAGGAGGCGGTGCAAGCGCGATGAGCTCAGCCGTAGCCGATGTCTCCTACCCGGACCTCTACGCCCGCTGGGAGCGCGGCAACTGGCGGGCGACCGAGATCGACTTCAGCGAGGACCGGCGCCACTGGCACGAGCGCATGGACGACCACCAGCGCCGCGCCGCCCTGTGGAACTACTCGCTGTTCTTCCACGGCGAGCACGCGGTGGCGGAGACCCTCGGGCCGTTCATCGACGCCGCGCCGGAGCCCGAGCAGAAGTACTTCCTGACGACGCAGCAGGTCGACGAGGCGCGGCACTCGATCTTCTTCGCGCGGTTCATGACCGACGTCGTCGGGGCGGGATCGGACGTCCGCGGGGCGCTCGCCACCACGCGGCCGCAGCTGACGTGGGGCTTCCGCGAGCTGTTCGGCCGGCTGGACCGCATGGCCGCCGAGCTGCGCAAGGACCCGACGCTGCCGCGGCTGGCCGCGGGGGTGACGCTGTACCACATCATCATCGAGGCCTCGCTGGCGCAGCCGGGCCAGCACGTCATCGAGGGCTACCTCGAGGAGACCGGGATGCTGCCCGGCCTGCTCGAGGGGATGCGGCGCGTGTCGTTCGACGAGCAGCGGCACATCGGGTTCGGCGTGCGGCTGCTGCACGACCTCGTCGAGCGCGAGCCCGCGTGCCGCGACGCGGTGTCGGACATGATCCGCGAGGCGATGCGGTGGGTGCCGTCGGTCTTCGTGCCGCCGGGCTGGGACGAGAGCTACGCGACCGTCTTCGGCTTCACGCTCGAGGACGTGTACGCGTCGGCGGCCGAGTCGCTCGAGCAGAAGCTGCGCGCCGCCGGGCTGCCGCCCGAGGAGCTGAACGGCGCGCTGCCGTACTCGATGGAGTCCACGCCGCGCGAGCGCGCGGCCGGGCTGCTGACGATGCTGAAGGCCGGGATCATCGGCGAGAAGACCGGGCCGCCGGCGCACGACCCGGAGGCGGTCGCGCTGTTCTTCGACGCGGTCCGGATGTCGATCGACCACCGCCACGCGCCGAAGCGCCGCTCGACGATCCTGTGGGACTTCACCGACCACGAGCCGTGGCACCTCGTCGTGCAGAACGGGTCGGCGGAGGTGGCGCCCGGCCGGGTGGACGCCGACCTCGCGTTCCGCTGCCGGCTGGAGGGCTTCCTCGACGTGTCGACCGGCCGCGAGGACCCGGCGCTGGCGATCCTCAAGCGCAGGATGCGCCCGCGGGGCAGCATGCGGCTGCTCGTGCGGATGCAGAAGATGTTCGGGGGCTGAGAACGCGCGCGAGCCGCGGTTGCCCGCGGCTCGCGCCCTTCAGCCTGCTGCCGTCAGCCGGCGCCTACGGGAAGAGGCTCCCGATCGGCGCGTGGATGACGTCGTCGAGATACGTCTGGTCGCGCAGCACGCCGCCGACCACGTAGACGTTGCCGCGCATCAGCTGAGCCGACTGGCCCCAGGTGCCGGCGGGCAGCCAGCTCGACTGCGGCGCGACGGTCCACGGCGTGTTGCCGGGGGTGCCGCCCGGGTTGAGCGTCGTCTTCTCGACCTGGTTGAGGTACGTGCCGTCACCGCGGTTGCCGCCGAGGACGATCAGGTCCGCGGAGCCGTCCGGGTTGTCGTCGACGACCGCTCCCGGCCAGTAGCGCACGGTCGACATCTTGTTCGGGCTCGTGCTCCACGGGCCCAGCGAGCCGTCCGAGTTCAGGCAGGAGTACTGGACGTCGTCGTAGATGTCGTGGATGAGGTCGCCCCAGCCGCCGATCATGTAGAGGCAGCCGCCGACGATCGCCGTGACCTGCGAGGAGCGCGGGCGGTTGAACTTGCTCGGGCTCATCGTCCACGGGCCGAGCGAGCCGTCCGCGTGGATCTGGGCGTACTCGGTGGTGTTGAAGTGGATGTAGTTGCCGGCCGCGTCCATGCCGGCGCCGCCCACGACGTACAGGTACGGCACGCCGTTGATGACCGCGACGTTGCTGGTGGCCGCCGCGCGCTTCTCGTGCGTCGGGTACGGGCTCTCGACCCAGCCCGCGGACGTGATGTTGCCGTCGGTGCCGACGCGGGCGTACTCGACGTCGTCGGAGAAGTTCTCGCCGTCGCCGCCGCCGATCACGTAGACGTAGTTGCCGTGGCGGACGGCCGTCTGGCCGAGGCGGGAGACGTTGAACGGCGTGGTGGTGTGCCAGGCTCCGACGCTGCCGTCGTTGGCGACGTCCGCCCACTCGACCTTGGTCGAGATGTTCAGCGTGAACGTCGACATGTCGAACGAGTAGCCGCCGAGCCGGTAGACGCGGTTGCCGAACTTGATGGTCGAGGGCGAGGTGACGGCCTCGGTGATCGGCGTGGTGGCCTGCCACGCGGCGCCGGCCTGAGCCTGGGCGGTGGCGACAGAACCGGCGGTGCCCACGAGGGCGAGGGCGAGCGCGGCGAGGATCGCTGCGAGCAGCACGATGCCGGCCCGCGCACGGGGAAGACAAGCGAGCATTGAGACTTCCTTGAGGTGGGAGGGGAGACGGAGGGAGCGACGCTCGGCGACCAGGCTGCCCGGGCGGTGACCGGGCTCCTACGGGAAGGTGTGCCGGGTTCCGGTGCGTCCTCGTGAGCGACTATAGCGCGCGTAACCGGCGCTGTGCGATTTTCTCGCCTTCAACGTTTGCAGCGCTCGGTGGACTGTTCGGGGAGCGCTGAACTTACAGCACAAGAACCACAATTTCTATAGGCTCGCCCTCCAGTCAGCACCTTCGAAAACGGGGGCCGGACCGTGGATCTGGAGTCGAGGATCGGCGAGCTCGTCGAGCGGGTGCGGCCCGCCGACGCGGCGGCCGCGGCGGACGCGCGGGCGCTGCACGACCAGCTCGCCAAGCCCCAGGGCAGCCTGGGGCGGATCGAGGACGTCGGCGTCCAGCTCGCGGCGATCGCGGGGGCCTGCCCGCCGCCGCCGGTCGAGCGGCCCGCGGCGATCGTGTGCGCCGGCGACCACGGCGTGCTCGCGCGCGGCGTCTCGCCGTGGCCGCAGGACATCACGGCGCTGATGGTGCGCACGTTCTGCGCCGGCAAGGCCGCGATCAACGTGCTGGCGGGGACGCTCGGGGCGCAGGTGACGGTGCTCGACGTCGGGGTGGCGGCCGACCTGCCGAGCCACCCGCGGCTGCGCAGCCGCAAGGTCGCGCGCGGGACGGCCGACCTGTCGCGCGGCCCGGCGCTCACCCGCGAGCAGGCCGCGCAGGCGCTGCTCGCCGGGGCCGAGGCCGTCGAGGAGCTGCGTGCGGGCGGGGTGGACCTCGTCATCGGCGGCGACATGGGGATCGGCAACACGACGCCGTCGGCGTGCATGACGGCGGCGTTCACGGGGCGGCGGGCGGCCGAGGTGACCGGCCGCGGGACCGGGATCGACGACGCGACGCTGCGGATGAAGGTCGAGCTGGTCGACGCGGCGCTCGCGCTGCACCGCCCGGACCCGGCCGACCCGCTCGGGGTGCTCGCCGCGGTCGGCGGCGCCGAGCACGCGGCGCTCTGCGGCGTCTACCTCGGCGCGGCGGCGGCGCGGCTGCCCGTGCTGCTCGACGGCGTGACCGCCAACGCGGCCGCGCTGGCCGCGGCGGCGTTCGCGCCGCACGCCACCGAGTACATGCTCGGCGGCCACCGCTCGGTCGAGCCGTCGGCGTCGATCGCGCTGGCGGCGCTCGACAAGCCGCCGCTGCTCGACCTCGGCCTGCGGCTCGGCGAGGGGACGGGGGCGATGCTCGCGCTGCCGCTGGTGCGCAGCGCCGCGGCGATCCTCCGCGACATGGCGACGCTGGCCGAGGTCGCGCCGGCGCCGGCCGAGGAGGCTCCCTCGACGCCTTGATTGGCACCGCCGGAGTTGATCTACTCCGGTTCGCCACAGCGCTGCGTAACCGATCCGAGGAGGCCACATGGCATCGATCGAAGAAGCCGGCAGCAACGTCGAGGAGATGCGCAGCAGCATCGACCTCGGGGGCGGGGCGCAGTTCTGGGCCTACGTCTCCGGTCAGAACGACACGCCCTCGCGGGTGACGGAGTGGTCCGTGCGGTTCGAGCAGATCGACGGCAACTGGACCGGCGAGATCACGTCCGCCAACCCGGAGGAGACGCTGAAGACGCCGGGCCTGTCCGGCGAGTTCACGGTGACGGTGACCGCGTCCGGCCCCGAGTTCGGGCCGACCGAGCTCGAGCCGCTGCCGGACAGCCAGCGGAACATCGGCTGCAACGACAACTGCGCCTCGTTCGTGGGGATCGTCGCGAGCCCGGACGCCACCGGCGCGAACTACTGGACGGTCTGGGACGCGATCTGCCAGCGGTAGGTCGCGCGCCGCGGCCGGGCGGGCGGGCGGGGGGCCCGTCCGTCCGGCGCCCCCGGCATTGGTGAGCGCGCCCGCGGGGCCGGGGGCGACGATGCTCGCCGCCGAGTCCGGCTGGCGGCTGCAGGCGCCGCCGCCGCGCACCGACCTCGAGGCGCTGCTCGACCATGCGCTGCAGCGGGACGAGATCCGCGCGGCCCGCCTGAGGGCGCGCGTCCCGACCTAGGCCGTCCGCCCCCGCGCGTACCGTCGTGCCCGTGACCGCCTACTGCGCCGACTGCGACCACACCGGCTTCCGCGTCGACGAGACGACGAACACGGCCTACCCGTGCCCGTGCCGCGCGGCCGCGCACAGCCGCCGCCGGGCGCGCAAGATGATGCGCGCGGTCCCGACCCGCTACGCGATGGTCGCGCTCGAGCGCGAGCCGCTGCTGTCGCTCGACGAGCGCGTGCGCGCGCGCCTGCGCACGTACGTGAGGCAGATGGACCAGCGCATCGCCGCCGGCTCGGGCCTGTGGCTCGGCGGCGAGCGCGGCACCGGCAAGACCTCCGCGGCGGCGCTGCTCGTCATGGAGGCCTCCCGCCGCGGCTACGCCGCGGGCTTCCACCCGCTCGCCGAGCTGCTCGTCCGCATCCGCCGCACGTACGACCAGCCCGCGGGCGCCGAGCGCGAGGGCGACCACGAGGAGGAGCTGATCGACCAGCTCTCCGAGCTCGACCTGCTCGTGATCGACGACATGGGCGTCGTGAAGGCGACGCCGTGGGTGCTGCAGCAGCTCTACGTCATCGTCAACCGCCGCTACAACGAGCAGCGCGCGACCGTCATCACGACCGACCTCGACCGCGAGGAGCTGGCGCGCGTCGTGGGATGGCGCGTGGTCAGCCGGCTCGTCGAGATGACGGGCCAGCCGGTGCTGTTCGCGGGGCCGGACCGGCGGCTGGAGGGCGCCGCGGCGGCGGTCCCGGGCCCCGTGGGCGTGTCCTGACGACCTACTGCTGTATCAGCGAAGTGCAACATACCGACGTAGGTACCAGTATGCTGATACAGCGATGGGAAGGACGTACTCCCGCACAGTGCGGGCAGCCGCTGAGCTGCTCGGCCTGTACGTCAAGCAGGCGCGGCTAGAGCGGCGCTGGTCCGTGCGCGAGCTGGCCGAACGGGCCGGCATCAGCACGACGACGCTGCTCAAGATCGAGCGCGGCGATCCGTCGGTCACGCTCGGGGTCGCCTTCGACGTCGCGGCGCTGGTCGGCGTGCCGCTGTTCTTCGACGATCGCCGCGGGCTCGCGGAAGAGCTCGCCCGCAATCGCGACCGCGTCGCCCTGCTGCCGCGTCGAGTTCGCGGCCGGGACGGCGACGTCGACGATGACTTCTGACGCGCGCGCGCAAGCGTTCGTGTGGGCCTGGCTCCCGGGCGCCGAGGAGCCTGTCGTGGCGGGGCGGCTCGACGAGGCCGGCGGCGAGGTGAGCTTCGTCTACGGCCGCAGCTACCTGGCCCGCGACGACGCGATCTCCCAGTACGCACCGGAGCTGCCGCTGCGGCGGGGGCGCATCCGGCCGCTGCCCGAGCTCTCGGCACCGAACTGCATACGCGACGCCGGCCCGGACGCCTGGGGTCAGCGCGTCATCATGAACCGGCTCCTCGGCGCCGCGGCAGCGGACGCGGACCCCGCCGACCTGAGCGTCCTGACGTACCTGCTGCAGTCGGGGTCCGATCGTGTCGGAGCGCTGGACTTCCAAGCGTCGCCCGAGCGGTACGTCCCGCGGGTCGCCGAGGGCGCCACCCTCGACGAGCTGGCGACCTCCGCGCAGCGGGTGGAAGCCGGCGTCCCGCTGTCGCCGGCGCTCGACGCGGCGCTGCTGCACGGCACGTCCGTCGGCGGCGCGCGGCCCAAGGCGGTCCTCAGCGACGGCCCGCGCAGGCTCATCGCGAAGTTCTCGTCGGCAACCGACGTCTTCCCGGTGGTGAAGGGCGAGTTCGTGGCGATGGAGCTGGCGCGGCGCGCCGGCCTGTCGGTGCCGCCGGTGCGGTTGCACCAGGCGCTGGGGAAGGACGTGCTCCTCGTCGAGCGGTTCGACCGCGTGCCCGGCACCGCGCAGCGGCGCGCGGTCGTCTCGGCGCTGACGCTGCTCGAGCTCAGCGAGCTCGCTGCGCGCTGGGCGAGCTACGCACACCTCGCCGAGATCATCCGGGCTCGGTTCACGCGGCCGGCGGCCACGCTCCGCGAGCTGTTCGCCCGCATCACGTTCAACGTCCTCGTCGGCAACACCGACGATCACGCACGCAACCACGCCGCGTTCTGGGACGGCGAGGCGTTGACGCTGACCCCCGCGTACGACGTCTGCCCGCAGCAGCGCACCGGCGGCGAGGTGGCCCAGGCGATGTTCATTGGCGACGACCGCGACCCCTTCAAGCTCAGCAACGTGGCCGGATGCGTGCAGCGCTCCGGGGTCTACCACCTGTCAGAGCGCGACGCCCGCGAGATCGTCGACGCGCAGATCGACGTCATCCGCAGCGAGTGGGACGACGTCGCTGACGAGGCGCACCTGACCGCGGCCGAGCGCGCGTACTTCTGGGGGCGTCAGTTCCTCCATCCCTTCGCGCTGCAGGACTATGTGCCGCGGGCGCCGCCGTGACGGCTGACGAGCCACTGGTGGGTCGTCGACGTCCCCAGTCGTTGATCTTCCGCGTCGATCGGGGCGATGGTCAGGTGGTTCCGGGCGCGCGGCTTCGCACGATCGAGGTCGCCGCTTGGGGCACCTCTGCGTAGATTCGCCCCACCGTGACCTACTGACGCGGGCCCTCCGGGCGCGTGTGGCGTTCTGCGTCACGCCGATCATCGATCGGCGAGACGAGCGTCTGTCCCACACGCTCAGGTGTCTTGCGCCTGCGCGAAGTGACCGTGGTGTGCTCGGAGAAGACGTCCATGAGGTCTGGAATGGGTTCGAGCAGCTCGGCGACCGCGTCGTTCATGGCGTCCGTAACTCCGTCCCTACGAAGCGCTTCGCGGGCATCACGACGCGCCGCCTGGAACTGGCGGGCTTCATCGAACGTCAACGTCGCAACTACTTGTTCGGCGCGCTCCGCGAGACGCGCGAGTCGGCGGTGCACGTCATTGCTACCTTCGAACTCAGGAAAAGGCAGTTCGAAGACGTGCATGTCGAAGTGACGCGGATTGTGCTGGCCGCGGGCCTGCAGACCCAAGACCGCCTCTGCGAGCGCACTGCTGTTCAGCACCGCGCACAGGTAGCGTCCCTCATCCGCTGACTTCACGGGCGCCCAATAGAGACTCTTGTCGATCACTGCCGAGCGGTCGTCTATGCGGCACGCCGCAAGATGTTGGCCCGACGCGCTGTAAACGACGCGGTGACGGGCCAAGGGAAATTGCCGCGTTAGCTTGCCGCGGAAATCGACCTGCTCTCGTAGGGTCAGAGTCGTTGCCGGCGCCTTGTTCGCGTCCCATAGTCGCTCGGCGCGACGCCACCACGCGGCCAGCCCAGGAAACTCGTCGATGCGCTCGTCCTCTCCGTCGAGGAAGTCGCCGTCAAGCCACGGCACGATCGCGAGTCGTGGCAGACGCTCGCGGAACGCCACGATTGTCGCTCCCGTGTGAAGCGGCCGGACGAAGCGCTCCTCGATCACTTCCTCGAGTGCGTCGACATGCTTCCAAGGCTGCTTTTCGTTCGACGACCGCGCGCTGCGTACAGGCACTCGGCCGGCGGCGACTCCGAGATTGCCCGCCGCGACGCGCTCCACGGTCAGCAGCACGCGGGGGATGAACGTTGCACCCTGCGAGAACCGGCGGCGATACGGGGACGCATCGCTGTCGACGGCCGCAGCGACGTTCTCCTCCTCCGCCGTCAGATGCTCGGAGGTTTTGAGCCAATCCAGATCGCGGCGAGGGATGCGGCCACGCCACACCTTCGCGTTTGCGGGAAGCGCTCGGGGCGTCTGCGTCTTTACGCCGGAAATTACGCAACATGGCATCGGAAAGGGCGTCGGCTTGACTCGTGCAAAGTCGTCAGCCGGGGTGAGATGGGCTCGCGCGCCGAACCTACCGTTGCTCCAGTCGCCGGTACGAAATCCAGCGAACTGACGCCGCGAAAGTACGCCGAACGGCATCACGAAGGAGAAGGTGCCGCCCGCTGCGAGATACTGCTCGACTGATCTCGCGACGAACAGGTCCGAGAGGTCTTGGTTCGTCGCCACCTTGCGGCCGGCCCACAGACTGCGCTCGGCGGCGAGCCGGCGGTACGTCTGTTGCAACTTCACCGGCATCGATCGATACGCCAACCACGGCGGGTTGCCCACCAGCACGTCCGCTTGGTTACCTTCGCGGAGGTAAGCGAGCGGCCGCGCAAGGTTTCGTATGTAGTAGCTCCACAAGTGGTCCCGTCCGGCGTCGTGCAGGTGGCAGAGCTTGATAAAGACCAGTTCGATGGCGGCTCGGTCCTGCTCGTCGTCGACCTTGTGCTTGTTCAGCAGGCCGCCGATCTTCGGTATCGCCGCCGTGTGGCGACTGGCAGCCTTCTCTGCAAGCGCTGCAACCAGTCGGTCGAACCGCGCGGGCTGCTCCAGCACTCCCTCCGGGAAGTGGAGGTCGCGCTCGAATAGCTCGAGCTGATCAGTCGTGCGGACCGTCAGCCCGTCCTTCTCCATTCGAACCGTTTCATCGTGTTCCCAGCGGAGCGAGTCGGCCAAGAACACTGGAACCGCAATCTCGTCGCGATGGGCGGCGAGCCGCTCAGGAGTGAGTGCGAGCAGGTAGGTCACTCGTGCGAGCGTCACCGCCACCGGGTGCAGGTCGACGCCCTGCACTTGATGCACGACGCGTTCGAGCGCATCTCTGTTCGTGAGACCCGCGTCGTCGCATGCGATTAGGACGCGCCGAACGGCCCAGAACAGGAATGTCCCCGACCCGCATGCCGGGTCGAGAAGCCGTTGTTGCAGAGGGTCAGTCAGGCGCTCGTTGACCATCTTCTGCGCGAGCCAGTCGGGTGTGTAGTACTCGCCGAGCTTGTGCCGCGTCGGCGCGTCGATGACCGACTCGTAGAGTTCCTTGAGGACGTCGTGCTCCACGTCGCTCCATTCGAACTTCGAAAGCCTGCGGGCGATCCCCGCGACGACGTGAGCGCCGCCGGCGACCGCTGCCGGCCAGTCGAAGAAGTCGGCTTCGACCACGCCGTACAGCTGGCGGCCGGCGAACTGTTTACCAACGAGCAGCCCGTTGATTTCGCTTGCTGGCCTGTCGATGGACAGGCCCATCACTTCATGGGCGACGAGTTCGGCGATTATCACCAGGTAGGTGTGGGTGATGAAAAGCTCATCCGTGTTCTCGAAATTCGTCCCGAGGGCGGCAAGGAGCAGCCGAGCCCAGAGCTCGCGCTTCAGCTGGATCTCCGGCGTGCCGCGAGAAGCCTCGTAGAGCGCTCGGAGGTCCGACAGATCGACCTGCGCTGCCGGCGAGTCCGAACCGAGCCGAGCCAGAATCTCCTTCGGCGTGGGTCGGATGGCGTCGCGCGTGGCGAGCACCGGCTCTAGCCAAGCCACAAGTCGCAACGCGTCGTCCGCCCCGCGCAGCCATAGCCGGCTGACCTCGCCCAGCGTCCCGCTTGGCAGCAGGTGAAACAGCACCCACAGCTCGCCGTCGGTCAGCACGCCAACGACGCGCTGGCCGCGTTCGTCCGTTCGGCCGCGGACGTATCGCCCTAGCTGCTCGACAGCGCTGCCAAAGACCGTCGTCGAGCTGAGGCTCTTCTTGACCTCGATGACCGCGGAGCCGGCCTCGACATCGATGCGGCCACCACCCGCGACCTGGGCCTCGAGAGGGACATCCACCAGTTCGTGCTCCTCGAGGTCGAACCGCGCGTTCAGCAGAAAGCTGCGGACGTCAGACTGGATCTCCGCTTCCGTACGCCCGCGCGCTCCAGCGGCCAGCCGGCGGACGGTGTCTCGCAGGTCGCTCACACCGCGCTGGACAGTGGCCGCGAGCAGGTGAAACGGTTCACGCAGGTCATCCTGACTACAGAGCTACGCCAGGCGGTATCGAACATCCGGCCAGCATGAAATCGGCCTCCGCAGGCCGGTCAGTGCGGGGCGAGTACGCCTAGTAACCCCGGACGTCGACTGCTTGCAACCAACGTGGCGTCGGTGTCGCTACGACTCAGGCGACGTCGACCCGCTTGAAGCCGCCACCCGCGCGTCTCGAACTGCGCGTTCATGGTCAGCGCCCTCGCCCCAGTCGCGGTGCGGGGCTCGGGTGCGGCAGTGGAGCCGGGCGGCGACGGACGCCCCAACCGCGCGCCGTGCGTTGCGCGGGACTCAGCCGCGCCGGCCGGCGGCGCCGAGCGCGCCGTCGAGGATCTCGAGTCCTCGGTCGAGCTCTGCGTCGGTGGTGACGAGCGGCGGCGCCATCCGCAGGATGTTGCTGGCGCCGGGGAACTGGACGATGTTCAGGTGCAGGCCCGCTTCGAAGCAGTCGGCGGTGACGGCGGCGCCGAGGTCGTCGGCGGGCTCCTTGGTGTCGCGGTCGGTGACGAGCTCGATGCCCTGGAGCAGTCCGCGTCCGCGCACGTCGCCGACGCACTCGTGTCGCGCCTGGAGTTCGAGCAGGCCGCGGCGCAGGCGGTCGCCGAGCCGCCGGGCGGTCTCGTCGTAGGCGCCCTCGGCGAGGACGTCGACCACCGTCAGGCCGACCGACGCCGCCAGCGGGTCGGACACGTGCGTCGTCGCGAAGTAGTAGCCGCGGTCGTGGCACTCGGCCTCGATCTCGTCGCTCGTGATGACCGCCGAGAGGGGCAGGCCGGCGCCGAGGGTCTTGGACAGCGTGAGGATGTCCGGGACGACGCCGTCGTGCTGGAAGGCGTACCAGTCGCCGGTGCGGCACAGGCCGGTCTGCGCCTCGTCGACGATGAGCAGCATCCCGCGCTCGACGCACTTCTGCTTGACCGCGGCGAAGTAGCCGGGCGGCGGCTCGATGATCCCGCCGACGCTGAGGATGGGCTCCGCGATGAACGCGGCGAGACTCCCGGCGGACTGGCGGTCGACCATCGCGAAGGCGTAGTCGAGCTCCGCCTGCCAGTCGTAGACGCCGTTCTTCTCGAACACCGGCCGGTAGGGGTTGGGCGTCGGGACGAGGAAGTTGCCGGGGACGGCGGGGCCGTAGCCGGCGCGCGAGAGGCTGTAGGTCGCGGCCGCGGCGGCGTGGGTCATGCCGTGGTAGGACCGGTCGAACGCGACGATCTCGTGGCGCCCGGTGCAGAGCTTGGCCATCCGGATCGCGGCCTCGTTGGACTCGCCGCCGGTGCTCAGCAGCTGCACCTTGCTCAGCGACGGCGGGAGCGTCCCGGCGAGCGCGGCGGCGAGGTCGACCACCGGGCGGCTGAGCATCCCGCTGAAGAGGTGGTCGAGCGTCGCGATCGAGTCGCTGACGGTCTCCACGATCGCCGGGTGCGAGTGCCCGAGCAGGGAGCTCATCTGGCCGGATGTGAAGTCGAGGATCGCGCGGCCGTCGCTGTCGTAGACGTGCGCCCCGGCGGCGCGCTCGATCACCACCGGCATGAACCCGTCCTGCAGGTAGCGGATCAGGTGCCGGTGGGCCTTCGCCCAGAGCTCGTCGGTCGTGCTGCGGTCCGCGACCGCGGCGGGCTGGTTCGTGTCGGCCATCGCGGCATGGTCGGCGATCCAGTGATGAAGATCAATCGGAATGAGCAGCGCCGCGCCGGCGACCGCTCGCCCGGTAGCGGCGGGCCTTCGCGCGGTTGCCGCACACCTCCATGCTGCACCAGCGCCGGCGTCCCGCCTTGCTCGTGTCGAGGAACAGCCAGCCGCAGTTCGTGCCGTCGCATTCGCGCACGCGCGCCAGCGCGGGCGAGGTCATCAGGTCGGAGGCCGAGCGGACGACCGGCCAGAGCATCCGATCGAGCGCCGCGGCCGGCTCGAGCACGACGGCGTAGGCGTCGCCGGCTACCGCGAGCTGCGCGTGCGCGTGGGCGCGGCGCAGCTCGACGGAGAACGCCCGGGCATGGCCGTCCACCGCGGACGCGTCGCGGGCCGGGCGCAGCAGCGCGTAGAGGTGGTCGCGCAGCCGCAGCGCCCGCCGATGGACCGCGGCGGCCTGCGGGGCCGCACGCTCGGCCTGCGCGAGCAGCCCGGCGCGATCCTCCTCCGCGATCGCCTTCGCCCAGGCCGCCCAGGCGGCGAGCGCCTCGTAGTCGGGCAGGTAGTCGACGCGGTCGCTGCCGTATCGCGGGTCGATCGTGTTGACGAAGTCCAGGGCGAGCGCGCCGCCGAGCCGGGGGAGGGTGTCGAGCGGCGCCGTCGCCATGGGGGCGAGGGTAGCCGACCGGCGTGCTCGCGTCGAGCTTCGGCCGTAACCGTTGACGCGCCCATCACCGGTGTCTAGGGTGCGCCGCTCCGCGTAACCCGACAAAGGCCATGCAACGGTGACGACAGGCACGATCGACCTCGACCGCGTCCGGCGCGAGACACCGGGCTGCCTGGACGCGGCGCACTTCAACAACGCGGGCGCGGCCCTGATGCCCGCGCCGGTCCTCGACGCGGTCGTCGCGCATCTCGAGCTGGAGTCGCGCATCGGCGGCTACGAGGCGGAGGCGGCCGCCGCCGACCGTCTCGCGGCCGTCTACGACTCGGCGGCCAGGCTCGTCGGCGCCGACCCCGGCGAGATCGCCCTGATGGAGAACGCGACGCACGCGTTCAACGCGATCCTGTACGGGCTCCCGCTGAAGGCGGGCGACCGGATCCTGACCGGCAGGGCGGAGTACTGCAGCAACTACATGGCGTACCTGCACCTCGCGGCCACCCGGCAGGTGGAGGTCGTCGTGGTCCCCAACGACGAGTTCGGGCAGGTCGACGTCGACGCGCTGTCGGGCCTGATCGACGACCGCGCCGCGCTGATCGCGCTGACGCACGTCCCGACGAGCGGCGGGCTCGTCAACCCGGCCGCGCGCATCGGCGCCGTCGCCCGGGCCGCGGGCGTGCCGTACCTCCTGGACGCCTGCCAGTCGGTCGGCCAGATGCCGACGCTCGTCTCGGAGCTGGGCTGCGACTTCCTGTCCACCACGGGGCGCAAGTTCCTCCGCGGGCCACGCGGCACCGGATTCCTGTACGCGCGCCGCGAGTGGGCGGATCGCCTTCATCCGCCGGCGCTCGACGTCGGCGGCGCCGACTGGACGGCGCTGGACTCCTACACGCTCAAGCCCGGCGCCCGGCGGTTCGAGACCTGGGAGGCGGCGTACGCGCTGCGCCTCGGGCTCGGCCGCGCGATCGACTACGCGCTGGACGTCGGCCTCGACGCGATCTGGGAGAGGATCGGCGCGCTCGCGACCCGCCTGCGCGCCGGGCTCGGCGACGAGCCTGCCGTCCGGATGCACGACCTCGGCGAGACGCTGTGCGGGATCGTCAGCTTCAGCGTCGCCGGTTCCAGCGCTGACGAGGTCAAGGCGCACCTCGCGGCGCGGGACGTCCGCGTCGAGCTGTCGATCGTCGAGGACACCCGCCTCGACCTCGAGGAGCGAGGGCTCGAGCGCTTCGTCCGCGCGTCGGTGCATTACTCCAACACGGAGGAGGAAGTCGATCGGCTCCTCGCGGCGGTCGGCGAGCTGGGCGCCGCGGCATGAGGGCGCTCGTCGCCGTCAATGCGGCGACCGATCCGCTCGGGCTGCTGGAGGCGCCGCTGCGGGCCGCCGGCATCGAGCTCGTCCTCTGGGACGCACAGGGCGAGCGGCCGCCGGCGCGGATCGAGGAGTTCTGCGCGGTCGTCGCCCTCGGCGGCGCGACGCACCCGGACGAGGACGGCGCGCATCCGTGGCTGCGAGCCGAGCGCGACCTGCTGCGCGCCGCGGTCGACGCGACGCTCCCGGTGCTCGGCGTCTGCCTCGGCGCGGAGCTGCTCGCCCAGGTGCTCGGGGCCCGGACCCACCGGCTGCCCGCGCCGCGGATCGGCTGGTACCCGCTGCGCGCCGCCCCGACCGCGACCGGCGATCCGCTCGCGCCGGCGTGGGGGTGGCTCGGCGACGTGATGGAGTGGCACGCGTACGCGTTCGAGCTGCCCGCCGGCGCGGTGCTGCTCGCGGGGGCGCCCGCTGCCGTGCAGGCGTTTCGCTGGGGACGCGCCGCGTGGGGCGTTCAGTACCACCTCGAGGCGGACGCCGCGCTCGTCGCCGCGTGGTTGGACGCCTGCGCGGACGAGCTGCGCGAGGCGGGCGTGGACGCGGGCGCGATCGCGGCGGCGACGGAGCGCGTCGCGGCGCGGGCGGCGCTCCATGGCGCCGGGATCGGCGCAGCGTTCGCGTCGCTGGTCGCGGCGCGGGAGCGGGAGATCGCGGCGTGACCGTAGGCGCCGGCTGATCGCGTGTCGCCGTATCGACCCGCGCGTAGACTCCGGTCCGCCACGTCTGCACTCGACGCCGTCGTCCTGGTCGTCTCGATCCTCGCGGTCGTCGCGCTCCCGCTTGCGGTGGTGGCGCTCCTCGCCGGCCGGCACGAACGGCGCGTCGAGGCCGACCTCGCGCAGCAGCTCGGGGAGGGGCTTCAGCGCGTCGAGGCCGTCCGCGGCCTGGGGCTGGAGTCGCGTGGCCGCGCGCAGGTGCGCGGCAACGGCACGCTGGCACTCACCGACGACGCGCTGCTGTTCCAGCAGTGGCTACCGGGGCGCGAGGTGCGGATCGCGCTCACCGACGTCACGCACGTGGGGACGACCCGATGGTGGCTCGGGAAGACGGTCGGCAGGCGCCTGCTGTGCGTGCGCTGGCGGACGGCGCAGGGAGACGGCGACGGGATGGCGTGGGAAGTGCGCGATCTCGAGGCGTGGCTCGCCGCTCTGGGGGGTGAGCGGTGACCGCTGCGGCTCGCGTCAGGCGTCGCTGCCGGCAGCACCGCGACGGCGACGCCGCGTCCACAGTCCGAGCCGAGCGGCAATGGGCGCTTCGACCGCGCGTGCGCCGAGGAGAGCGGGTCACGCTGGGCGTCGTCCGGCCCGCCGGGGCCTAGCTTGTCAGCTTGACCAAGGTTGTCCAGGCGTCATCCCGTCGGCGCTCACCGACATCCGTGCCGACAGTCGACGTCTCCACCAGCGGAAAAGTCGGCGGCCCCGCGTAGACCGCCTCGAGCTGCGCTTGTACCCCATCGACGGAGCGCCCAGCGCGAAGCGACGGTTCCGCCGCCGCGTCGCACCGGCCATGTGGTCCGCCGCTACATGTATCGCCAAGCGGTGCAGCCGACGTCGTTCTCGCAGACCCTGAACTCGGCCGCATCGCCCGGAGGGACGGCGCGTGCACAGTCCCCGCCCGCACCGTCAGCGTCCCAGCCGGTGCCACCGATCTCGAAAGTCCAGGTCCTCCACTGAGCCTTGACGGCGTGGCCGTCGGACTCGTAGTCGCACGCCTTGAGCAGGTCGTGCGAATCACTGATCGATGCGAAGTCCGACCCGTGGTAGTAGCGGTCGTAATGTGCCTGCGCCGGCGCGCCGCCAGCGGCGATCACCGCCGTCGTTGCGAGCACGCCGACCACGCCGAGAATGCGGAGCCTGCTCATTGAAACCGTCCTCTGTTTGCGGGATCAGGTGCGCGCCGTCGTCCACAACCTAACCGCGGTGGCACTGTGTTGTGGATTATTTCTAGAAATGTCGCGTAATCGCCGCACGAAGGGACACCCGCGTGTCACGGTTCTGAGTGACCCCCTGAAGCGCAGCAAGCCGATCCGCCCGTCTATTCGGGCAGTTCGCCGGCGCGGTCAGCGCCACCTCGCACGACCGCTTCGGCTGCTTCGACGACCGATCGGCGTCTGCCCGACTGCTGCCTCGCCCCCGCCTTCGTCCCGCCAGTACTCCCGGCGCACGTCCAGCTCGTACTCGCCGAACGACGCGAGCGCGTTGAACATCAGCCGGCCGTTCGGGGCTATCCAGGTCGATCCGCTCGGACGCCCCCGAGGCTCAACGGTTGTAAGCGTCTGCGTGCGTGTGCTGGTCGTGGTCGTCGAGGTTTCGCCACCTCTCGGTACCGGGATACAGGTGTGCGCACATGGTCGGTTGGCCGTCGTGGTCGCGGCACATCGACTCGTTCGCGGCGTCGCGCGCCTCCGGATCGTCGTAGTGGTACACCCAGCCCGCGGCGTGGCCGAGCTCGTGGACTGCGATGCTGCCCATGTCGGCCGTCTCGTCGGGAGCATCTCCGCGGCCGAAGTAGATGTCGTCGGCCGTGTCGACGATGGTGTTGAAGTACTCCAGCCGGCCGTCGCTGGCGCGGGAGCAGGTCCCCGTGTCCGCGATGTGCCCACCCCGTCCGTCGAGGTACTGGTAGCCGATCAGGCTGGCGCGCTCGTCGAACTTGCGCGGCTGGTCGGCCGCGCATCGCCGCGGGGCGTCGGTGTCCAGTTCGTCTCTGTAAATCACGAACTGGAACCTCGACGTGATGTTGTCCCACTGGTTCTGGGCTGCTATGAACCGATCGCGGATCGCACCAGTGGCGTTCCGGTCGAAGAAGACGCGCTCCTGGTGCGGTCGGCCCGGATACGTGCCGCTGGCGTAGTAGTCGATCGAGTGACCGGCCGCGAGATCGGTCGTCGCGAACACGCCGGCGATCGTGCAGGCGATCAGTCGGGCGCCGCGCGTCATCGGGCAACACCGCCAATCGCGGAATCGACGACGAGACTTCCCGGATACAGGTACTCCCCGCAGGCGGCGAGGTGGTAGACCTCCCACGAACCATTCGCCCGGGCCACGCCGATCACTCCGAGGATCCGCGTCTTCGTGGCGTCCCGCGTCACGTAGTAGACGCGGTCCGGGCTCGCGGACGTCTCGTGGAGTGCCCAGTCGGCGGCGCTCAGCCCAGGGGGCAGACTTGGCCGCGGGAGATACCGAATGATCGCCGCGACCGGGGTCTCGTTGACCAAGGGCGGCGGGTCCGTCCGAGCAACTGCCAGGGAACGCAGGGTCGTGATGTAGTCGCGCGGATCGCACTGCAAGCTCGGCGGTCGCGAAACCAGCGTCGTCGCGCCTCCAGGGGAGGTGGACGGCGGCGGCACGCGAGGGACCCCGAGATCGTCGAACGGAGAGGTGCACGTCACCGGGCTGAGGCACAGGTACGCCAGCGCTGGAAGCGGCGGTTCGCCGAGCGTCGCCGGCTCGACACATCGCGGCGCACGATCGAGGCTGACGAGGCACTCCCCGCCCACGAGGTCGAGGATGTAACTGCGCGCGCACGCGTAGTTCGTCTTGTACCAGCACGCCGCTGGCATCGGCGGCGCACTCGGGAGCGCCGGCGACTGCGGGAAAGCGACGTCCGGCGCGCTGGCCGGCTCCACGCATCTCGGCCAGCGCGGGTCGAGGTTCACGAGGCACGGTTCGCCGGTGTGCTTGAGAATGACGGCCCGGGCGCACGTGTACCCCACGTTCCCTTCGCACTCGACGGGCGGCGCTAGCTGAGCGTCCGCGCTGTCAGCTGCGACGGCGAGTCCGACGACGCACGCCGCTACCGCGCCTACGTACTTCGCTACATGCGTCACCCCAGCCCCCGCCGGTCGAACACTCACTAATGGGAGAGATGTAACCAGAGATCGCTCGCTCGTACTCGTCGAACCATCCCAGCGCGTCGTCGAAGTCGCGCCCGAACCGCGCACGCGAGACCTCGCGCACGCGGATGTAGCCGAGGGCTCGGGTGCGGGGCGGCGAGGGCACGGGGGGCTACGCTCCACTCCCCACGGCGCGACCCGACCAGCTCTCCGTCTCTATGACTATAAGCACGAACCAACTCAAGAACGGCAACCACATCGAGGTCGACGGCACCGTCTTCAAGGTGCTCGAGTTCCAGCACGTCAAGCCCGGGAAGGGTGGGGCTTTCGTTCGGACGAAGCTCAAGCGGGCTCAGGATGGGGCGGTCATCGATCGGACGTTCCGGGCGGGGGAGAAGTTCCGGGCCGTGCGGACGGAGGCTCGGAAGATGCAGTTCCTCTACGCCGACGGCACCGATGCTCACTTCATGGACGCGGAGTCGTACGAGCAGCTCGCGATCCCCGAGGCGTCGCTGGCCGGCAAGCTCAAGTGGACGAAGCCGAACGACGAGGTCGACGTGCTGTTCATCGACGAGAAGCCGGCGGACCTGCAGCTCCCTGCTTCCGTCGAGCTGGAGGTCACGGAGACCGAACCCGGGCTGCGGGGCGACACCGCGTCGGGCGGCGGGAACAAGCCGGCGACGCTCGAGACCGGGGCGACGATCCAGGTGCCGCTGTTCGTAGACGTCGGCGACCGGGTCAAGGTCCAGACCGAGACCGGCCAGTACATGTCGCGCGCCTAGCGATCGTGGCGAGGCGCTCCGACCAGCGCCGGGCGGCGGCGTTCGCCCTGTACCAGCACGACCTCACGGGCCGGGCGCTCGACGACGTGCTCGCGCGGGACGCGTCGCCGTTCACGAGGTCGCTCGCCCACGCCGCGGACGACTACTCGGACGACCTGGACTCCGTCATCGCCAGGCACGCGCGGGGCTGGTCGCTCGACCGCATCGCGCCGCTGGAGCGGTCGATCATGCGGATCGCGCTGCTGGAGATGCTCCACCCCGACGTGGCGCCCGGGGACCGGCCGATCCCGCCGGAGGGGGCGATCGACGAGGCGGTGGAGACCGCGAAGCGGTTCTGCGGGGCGGAGGCGCCGGGCTTCGTCAACGGCATCCTCAACGCGGCGCTGCGCGAGATCCGGCAGGCCGGCGCCAGCTCGACGGGCTAGCCTCTCGGCAAGCGCGATGGCCGCCGACGAGCTCGACAGCCTCATCTCCCAGCTCGAGCGCGCCGCCGAGCAGCTGCGGTCCGGCGACCTGTCGCAGGACGCCGCGGCCGGGCTGGTCGAGGACTGCGCCGCCATCGCCGGGCGCGCCGGCGCCGAGCTGGAGCGCCGCTCGCGCGAGGCGGCGCAGGAACCGCTCCCCGGGCAGGACTCGCTGCTCTGAGCGGGCGCCGGCGAGCCGCCGCGACGGCGCGGCCCGCCGTGCGGAGCCGCCCGGGCCGCAGGGCCGCCTGGCTCGCCGGGCGTAGCCGCAGCGGCCGCAGCGCCGCCTGGCTCGCGCGGGCCGCCGTCTGCGGCGCCCTGGCCGCGGCGACCGCGCCGGCACCGGCTCAAGCGCTCGACCTCGAGCGCATCGGCCGCTTCGCCCAGCCGGTCTACGTCACCGCCGCCCCCGGCGCGCCCGGCCGCCTCTTCGTCGTCGAGCGCCGCGGCCGCATCCGCGTCGTCCACCGCGGGCGGGTGCTCCGGCGTCCGCTGCTCGACATCCGCGACGAGGTCCTCGTCGAGCGCCGCTCGGAGCTGAGCGACCAGCGCGGGATGCTCTCCGCCGCGTTCGCGTCCCCGACCCGCTTCTACGTCTTCTTCGTCGACCACGAGGACCGCATCCGCGTCGACGAGCTCGACGGCGCCCGCCGCCGCACGCTGCTCGTGATCCCCGACGCCGGGCCGCTCCACCACGGCGGCCAGCTCGCCCTCGGCCCGGACGGGCTGCTGTACGTCGGCGTCGGGTTCACGGACCGCACCGAGGCGCCGCAGGACCCCGCCGACCCGCGCGGGAAGATCCTGACGCTCGACCCGCGGGAGCCGCAGCCCGTCCCGCGGACCTTCGCCTCCGGCCTGCGCAACCCGTACCGCTTCAGCTTCCACCGCGGCCGGCTGTACGTCGCCGACGTCGGCGGCGACCGCGCCGAGGAGGTCACCGTGCTCGAGAACCGGCCCGGCGCGAACCTCGGCTGGCCGGTGTTCGAGGGGCGGACGCGCCTGCGCGCCGGCGACCCGCCGGGCTACGTCGCGCCCCGCTACGTCCACGGCCACTGGAGCGGCTGGTGCTCGATCGTCGGCGGCTACGTCCACCGCGGGCGCTACTTCCACGGCGACCTGTGCACCGGCCGCGTGTACGCCGGGCGCCGGCGGACGTCGCTGACCGTCCCGTACCTCGTCTCCTTCGGCCGCGACGGACGCGGCAGGCTCTACGCGGTCAGCCTGTACGGCCCCGTCTACCGCGTGACGCCCTAGTAGCGCGCCGCGCTCGGCAGGGTCGCCGTCCGCAGCCAGAACTCGCGGATCGACTGCGCCGTCTCGACGAGGTTGTCGAGCCCGATCGGCTTGCGGACGTACGAGTTCGCGCAGTGCCGGTAGGCGAACTCGACGTCGTGCGGCGCCGACGACGTCGTCAGCACGATCACCGGGATCCCGCGCATGGTCTCGTCGCAGTTCATCTCCGACAGCACGGCGCGGCCGTCCTTGCGGGGGAGGTTGAGGTCGAGCAGCATCAGGTCGGGCGCCGGGCCGCGCCGCAGCCGGGCGAGCGCCTGGTCGCCGTCGGTCGCGAGCTCGACCGTCGCCTCGATCCCGGCCTCGAGCAGCGCCTCGCGGATGAGCATGGCGTCGGCCGCGCTGTCCTCGACGAGCAGGATCGTCGTCACGCGACCGCTCCCGAGGAGGACGCGGCGGCCGCGGTCGCCGTGCGGGGCAGCCGGTCGGGGAGCGTGAACGCGAACACGCTCCCGCCGTGCTCGCCGCGCTCGACCCAGATCCGCCCGCCGTGGCGCTCGACGATCCGCTTGACGAGCGCAAGGCCGATACCGGTGCCCGGGTAGCTCTCGGTGGGGTGCAGCCGGCCGAACATCTTGAAGATCGCCTCCGCCTGCTCGGGGTCGACGCCGATCCCGTTGTCGGTCACCGCGATCCGCCACTCGCCGCCCGCCAGCGCCGCCGAGACGTGGATCGACGGGGTGACGCCCGGCGCGGTGAACTTGATCGCGTTCCCGAGCAGGTTCTGGAACACCTGGATGAGCTGGCCGCGCTCGCCGAGCACCTCGGGGAGCGGGTCGCTCGTGATCTGGGCGCCGGCCTCGTCCGCCGCCGGCCCCAGCCACCCGCGCGCCTCGGCGAGCACGTCGTCGAGCTCGACGCGCTCCTCGCGCACCGGCGCGCGGCCCACGCGCGAGTACAGCAGCAGGTCGTCGATCAGCTGCTGCATCCGCTCGACGCCGTCGCCCATGTAGCGGATCATCTCGTCCGCCTCGGCGTCGAGCCGGCCGCGGTAGCGCGACGCGAGCAGCTGGCTGAAGCCCGCGACCGTGCGCAGCGGCTCGGAGAGGTCGTGGGAGGCCGCGTAGGCGAACTGCTCGAGGTCGGCGTTGGAGCGCTCGAGCTCGGCCGCGCGCTCCTCCAGTCGCAGCCGGCTGCGGTGCAGCGCGTCGTTGGCGGTGCGCAGGCGGTCGCGGGCGACGAACAGCCGCCGGAGGAGCAGCGCGACGCCGAGCAGCGCCAGGCCGCCGACGGCGAGGATGATCCACGGCGTCCAGCGCGCCCAGCCGGACGCGGTCTCGTACAGCGCGCGCTCGGGGAGGGTCGCGGCGATCCGCCACGCGCTGCCGGGCACGGTGCCGGCGGCGAAGAACCGCTCCTCGTGGTCGCGGGGCGACGTGAAGCTGCCCGTCGAGGTGCGCAGCGACTCGCGGACGAACTCCTCGGCGGGCACGAAGCCGACCGGCGCGTTCACCGAGGAGATCCGCCGGCCGGCGCCGTCGAGGACCCACGCGCGCCCGCGCGAGCCCTCCGCCAGCGGGGCGAGCGTGCCGCTGAGGAACTGGCGGAACGTCGTCAGCGGCGCCGCGGTGACGAGCACGCGCCGGCCGCCGGCCGCCGGGTACACGACGGCGGACTCGACCGCGCCCGCCGCCTCCAGGTCGTTCAGCCCGTAGCCGCCGCGCGAGCGCAGCGCCGCCGCGACGAACCGCGGGCGGGCGGCGAGCCGGTCGACGGTGCCGGGCGGCGTGCCCTTCGAGGCGGCGAGCGGGCGCCCGGACTCCTCGAGCAGCACGGCGTAGCGCGAGCCGCCGCGCCGCACGAGCGCGTCGAGCTGCTCGGGCCGCACCGGCCCGGCGAGGTCCTCGGCCGCCTCCTGGCGTGAGCCGTCGTAGGCCACCGACAGCAGCGAGCCGACGAGTGCGCTCGCCACCTCCACCCGGTCGGCGTAGCGGTCGCGCAGCTCGGCGCGCTGGTCCTGCTGGCTGTCCGCCAGCATCCACCCCGCCGCGCCGATCGCGGCCAGGGCGACGACGACGAACCCCAGCGCGGGCCACTTGGCGTCCTCCCTCCCGCCGAGCTTCACGCCCTTGATTATGCTCGCCCGCGCCCTTGACGGCGTCCGAGTACCCAGATCACCTCCGCGCGCGCGTCGAGGACTACCTGCGAGAGCTTCGCTTCTCGGACGACGCCGCGACCGCGGGGCTGGAGGACGCGATGCGCTACTCGCTGCTGGCCGGGGGGAAGCGCATCCGGCCCGTCCTCGCCCTCGCGACCGCGCGGGCGATCGGCCGCGACGAGGAGTCGGTGCTGCCGCTGGCGGCCGCGATCGAGCTCATCCACACGTACTCGCTCATCCACGACGACCTGCCGGCGATGGACGACGACGACCTGCGCCGCGGCCGGCCGACCAACCACCGCGAGTACGGCGAGGACGTGGCGATCCTCGCCGGCGACGGCCTGTACGCCGAGGCGTTCCGCCACGCGCTGCACTGCCAGCGCGGCGAGCCGCGCGACGTGCTGGCCGCCCTCGCGGAGCTGGCCGCGGCGACGGGCGTGAACGGGATGGTCGGCGGCCAGTACCTCGACGTCACCGGCTCGCCGGTCGAGGTGCGGCGCCTGCACGGCCTGAAGACCGGCCGGCTCATCGCCGCTTCGGTCGAGTGCGTACTGCTCGTGCACGGGATGCCCAGCGCCGCCTACCGGACCTTCGCCGACGAGCTCGGCGTGCTCTTCCAGATCGTGGACGACATCCTCGACGTGACCGGCACCGACGCCGCCCTCGGCAAGCCGCGCGGGAGTGACGAGCGTCACGGAAAGCGCACGTACGTGAGCGAGTTCGGGCTGGAGCGGGCGCGTACACTGGCCCGGCAGTCCCACGATCGCGCGCGCGACGCCCTGGCCAGGGCGGCCGGCGGGGGCGAGGGCTCGACCGCCGAGCTCGAGCAGATCACGGACTTCATCGCCACCCGCACCTCATGACCAGGATCCTCGACCGCATCGACGCCCCCCAGGACCTCCACTCGCTCTCCGAGGAGGAGCTGGCGCAGGTCGCGCAGGAGGTCCGCGAGCACATCATCGACACGGTCGGCGAGATCGGCGGCCACTTCGGCGCCAACCTCGGGACGTGCGAGCTGGCGGTCGCGCTGCACTCCCTCCTCGACTCCCCGCGCGACAAGATCCTCTGGGACGTCGGGCACCAGGCCTACCCGCACAAGGTCCTCACCGGCCGGCGCGACCAGCTGCCGACGATCCGCCAGTACGAGGGGCTCGCCCCGTTCTGCGCGATCCACGAGAGCGAGCACGACATCATGGGCGCGGGCCACGCGTCGACGTCGATCGGCTACGCGGTGGGGATCAAGGAGGGGATGCGGCTGCGCGGCGAGCAGGACGCCGGCCGCGTCGTGGCGGTGATCGGCGACGGCGCGATGACCGGCGGGGTCGCGTTCGAGGCGATCCACCAGGCCGGCGGGCTCGGGACGCCGATCGTCGTCGTCCTCAACGACAACGGCATGTCGATCGCGCCGAACGTGGGCGCCATGTCGCGCTACTTCAACCGCGTCCGGCTGAACCCGAAGCTGTGGCACGCGCGCGAGTCGGTCGAGCACAAGCTGACCGAGCTGCCCGGCGGCATCGGCGCGGCGTTCGAGCGCCTCGGCCCGCAGCTCAAGGAGTCGATCAAGGCGTTCTGGGCGCCGGGGCTCTTCTGGGAGGAGCTCGACTGGGCGTACATCGGCGTGGTCGACGGGCACGACACCCGGGCGCTGCGCGAGGCGCTGTCGAAGGCGCTGGAGGCCGGGCGGCCGGTCGTGGTCCACACCGCGACCGTGAAGGGCAAGGGCTTCGCGCCCGCCGAGGACGGCGGGCTGGAGGGCATGGAGAAGTGGCACGCCGCCAAGCCGAAGTCGATCGTCAACCGCGCGCCGGCGCCCAAGGTCATCCCGGCGGGCAAGGACGCGAACCCCGCGCCGGCACAGTGGACCGAGGTGTTCGGGCGGGCGCTGGTCGACGAGGCGCGCCGGGACGAGCGCGTCGTCGGGATCACCGCGGCGATGAACACCGGCACGGGCCTCGTCCACCTGCAGAAGGCGCTGCCCGACCGATACTTCGACGTGGGGATCGCCGAGCAGCAGGCGATCCTGTTCGCCGCGGGGCTCGCCCTGGAGGGCGTCAAGCCGGTCGCCGCCATCTACTCGACCTTCCTGCAGCGCGCGTACGACCAGATCGTCCACGACGTCTGCCTGCAGAAGCTGAACGTCGCGTTCGTCATGGACCGGGCGGGGCTCGTCGGCGACGACGGGCCGACGCACCACGGCGCGTTCGACGTCGCGTACCTGCGCTGCCTGCCGAACATCGTCCTGATGGCGCCGCGGGACGAGGCGATGCTGCTGCACATGCTCCGCACCGCGCTCGTCCACGACGACGGCCCGATCGCGCTGCGCTACCCGCGCGGCGAGGCGGTCGGCGTGCCGCTGCCGCTCGCGCCCGAGCCGATCGAGATCGGGACCGGCGAGCTGCTGCGCGAGGGGTCGCGCGTCGCGCTGGTCGGCTACGGGACCGGGGTGCAGAAGTCGCTCGAGGCCGCCGACCTGCTGGCCGAGCGCGGGCTGGACGTGACGGTCGCCGACGCCCGCTTCGCCAAGCCGGTCGACGGCGCGCTGCTCGCCCAGCTCTCGGCCGAGCACGAGCTGCTCATGACGGTCGAGGAGGGCGCCCTGGCCGGCGGGTTCGGCTCCGCTGTGCTGGAGACGCTCTCCGACTCGGCCCTGTCGGCCCCGCGCGTGCTCCGGGTGGGCCTGCCCGACCGCTTCGTGACGCACGGCAAGCCGGCGCTGCTGCACCGCGAGGTCGGCTTCACGGGCAAGGCGATCGCCGAGCGGATCCTGTCCGCGGTCGGCGTCGCCGACCTCACGGCGCGCTGATCTCCTCGCGCACCTGGCGCATCAGCGCCTCGCGGCGCGCCGAGGTGCGCTCGCGCTCGCGGTCGAGCTCGTCGAGGTCGCCGTCGCAGAACGGGCAGCGGGTCTCCTCGGGCAGCACGAACCGCTCGCAGCCGTGGCACATCCGCAGGCGCGGTGGGACGCGGCCGGTGCCGTTCCCCTCGTCCTCGGGGCCGACGGTGGGGTCGATCCGCAGGACGTCGAGCGGCGCCTCCTGCGGCGGGCCGCACGGCGTGCCGTCCAGCTCCTCCTCGATCAGCGCGAAGCGCCCGACGGCGAACGCCGCCGGCCCGGCGTCCTCGACCTTCACGACGCGCTCGCGGCGCCCGCGCCGGTGCAGCTCGAGCACCCGGTGGTGGCAGTACGGGTTGTTCCCGGCCCGCCCGAGAAGGGAGTGCGAGGTCCACGTGCAGCCGCCGCGGCAGACCTCCTTGTAGTAGCAGTCGCCGCAGAAGCCCCACATCTCCTTCGCGGGGCGCATCCCGCCGGTCTCGCGCGCGTGGAGCCACAGCGCCTCGAGGGGCAGGTCGCGCACGTTGCCGCCGGCGAAGCCGACGGTCGCGAGCGACGGGCAGCCCTTCACGGTGCCGTCGGCCTCGATGCCGATGCCGGTCTGGCCCGCGGCGCACCCGCCCCAGTGGCCGCGGTCGCCGACCTCGCCGCGCCACAGGTGCTCGTACGGCCCGAAGTAGCCGATGTTGTTGCCGGGCACCATGAGGACGCCCTGGCGCCGGCCGCGGTGGTGAAGCTCGGCGAGCAGCGGCATCAGCTCGAGGAGCTGGTGCGGCTGCAGGATCAGCTCGGGGTTGTCGACGGCGTTGCCCATCGCCACGGTGAGCTGGAGCTGCCAGTGGGTCGCCCCGGCGGCGGCGATGCGGTCGAGGAGGTCGGGGAGCTGGGCGATCGTCTCCGGCCCGATCTGGGTGTTGACGCTGGTCTTGAGCCCCGCCGCCTTCGCGCGCTGCAGGGTGAGCACGGCGAAGTCGAACGAGCCGGGCACGCCGCGCACGCGGTCGTGGTAGTCGCGCAGCCCGTCGAGCGAGACGCCGAGGCCCTGCAGCCCGGCCTTGACGCCCGCCTCGAGCCGGCGCTCGGTGAGCGCGCGGGCGCCGGTCTGCATCGAGACGCGGATGCCGTGCCCGGTCGCGCGGGCGACGATCTCGGTCCAGTCGCGCCGCAGGTACGCCTCGCCGCCGATGATCGACAGCTCGCGCGTGCCCAGCCGGGCGAGGCCGTCGACGACCGCGAGCGCCTCGGCCGTCGACAGCTCGTCCGGCCGCCGCTTCCCGGCGCGCGAGCCGCAGTGGCTGCAGCGCAGGTTGCAGGCGAGCGTGAGCTCCCACACGACGTGGACCGGCACGAAGCCGGCGTAGTCCGCGTCTACGTGGAAGCGCTTGGGTCGCGGAACGGCGGCTTCGGGCGCCGCGCTCAGCTGGCGCTCCCGCGCGACTCGCACCTGGCGATCTCGGCCCTGAGCGCCTCGACCGCGGCCGAGACGTTGCCGTGGTCGGCGAGGTACTGCTCGGCCTCGCGCAGGGTCTCGCGCATCCTCTCGAGCTCTCCGGTGGCGATCGCCTCGTGGATCGCGGGCCCGTACAGCAGCCGGTTCTCCATCGTCAGCTCTTCCGCTCGCACCTGGCGATCTCGGCCCTGAGCGCCTCGACCGCCGCGGACACGTTGCCGTGCTCGGACAGGTGCTGCTCGGCCTGGCTCAGCACCTCGCGCATCCGGTCGACCTCTCCGCTCGCGATCGCCTCGTGGATCGCCGGCCCGTACGGCCTCACCTCAGCCATCCCGTCCCTCCTCGGTCGCTTGACGCGGAACCTAACGGAGAGGCGTGCTGGCGTTCAACCTTCCTCCATCGTTGCGGAAAGCGAAACGGCCCGCCTGGGTCGAGCGGGCCGTTTCTGGGAGGAGAGATACTGCTATGTGGTCTGTCTTATGTGATCTGTGAGCGAAGTCTGGTGGTCGTCTAGCGGGCCGAGTAGCGGGTCGCGAGGATGAGCGCCAGGTGGCCGATCGCGGCGGCGGCGAAGAGCGTCGCGGCGAGGGGGTCGCCGGCCGAGGCGAGGATCGCGGCGGCCGTCGCGAGGCCGAGCGCCGCTCCCTGGTCGGCGGCGAGGTGGGCCCCGAGCCGGATGCCGTCGCCGGTGCCGGTGTCGAGCGACTGGAGGGACAGCCCGACCATCAGCACCCCGGCGACGACGCCGACGAACGCCGCTGCGGTCGACAGCCCGAGCGCGAAGGGCGCCGCGCCGAGCGCGAGGCCAATCAGCATCTCGAGCGCCGAGTGGATCGGGAGGGGGATGATCCGGAGGGCGGTCATGGCACTCGTGATTGTGGCTCGTTGACTCGCGAGTCAATGTGCGTTTCTTCACAGAACGCGCCCGTTCGGCACACTTCGCGGGCTGCCATGTCCCGGGTCCGGCTCGACACCCTGCTCGCGGAGCGGGGCCTCTTCTCGTCGCGCTCGCGCGCGGCCGCGTCGGTGGCGGCGGGCGAGGTGCTCGTGGGGCCGGAGCGGGTGGCGGCGGCGCGGCCGGCGCAGCTCGTCGCGCGGGACGTGCCGGTGGCGCTGGCCGAGGGCTCGCCGCGGTACGTCTCGCGCGGGGCGGTGAAGCTCGCCAACGCGCTCGACGCGCTGGGGCTCGACGTGGCCGGGCGGCGCGCGCTCGACGTCGGCGCGTCGACCGGCGGGTTCACGGACGTGCTTCTGCGGCGGGGCGTGGAGCGGGTGGCGGCGGTCGACGTCGCGTCCGGCGAGCTCGATCCGTCGCTGCGCTCGGACCCCCGGGTCGACGTGCTCGAGCGGGTCAACGCGCGCTTCCTCGCGCCGTCTGGGCTGCCGTTCGCTCCGGACCTGCTGGTGGTGGACGTCTCGTTCATCTCGGCGGCGAAGGTGCTGCCCGCGGTCCTGGGGTGCATGGCGCGGCGGTTCGACGCGCTGGTCATGGTCAAGCCGCAGTTCGAGGTCGGGCCGGCGCGGGTGGGCAAGAACGGGGTCGTGCGCGAGGCCGCCGATCGGCGGGCGGCGGTGCTCGCGGTCGCGGGCGCGGGCGCGGCGGACGCCGCGGTGCTGGGCTTCGCGCCGAGCGGGCTGCCGGGGCCGAAGGGCAACCGGGAGACGTTCGTGTGGCTGGGCGAGCGGGGGCGCGCGGGCGCGGTGCGCGACCTCGAGGCGGCGGTGCGCGAGGTCGACGCGTGAGCGCCGCGCTCGTCATGACGCACCGCACGGTGAGCGACACCGCGTGCGCGCTGGAGCCGCTGGTCGCCGAGGCCCGCGCGGCGGGGTTCGAGGTGCGCTTCGACGGCGAGGAGACGGCCAAGCACGGGCTGTCGGCGGGCGACGGGGTCGTCGTCGACGCGTCGCCCGACGGCGTCGACCTGTGCGTCGTGCTCGGCGGGGACGGGACCATCCTGCGCGCGCTGCGGCGGTTCGCGGGCACGTCGGTGCCGGTGTTCGCGATGAACTTCGGCGAGGTCGGGTTCCTCGCCACGGTCGAGCCGGACGACATGGCCGCGGGGTTCCGGCGCGCGTTCGGGCACGACTTCGAGGTGCTGCGGCTGCCCGCGGTGATGCTGAACGGCCTGGACGGCGAGAAGGCGGCGATCAACGACGTCTCGATCCACCGCAAGGTCGGCGAGCGGGTCGCGCAGCTCTCGTACGCGATCGGCGACGCGGAGCTGGGGTCCGTGCGGTGCGACGGGCTGGTGATCGCCACGCCGGCGGGGTCGACGGGCTACAACCTCGCGAACGCCGGGCCGGTGATGGCGTGGGGCGTGGAGGGGTTCGCGGTGTCGTTCATCGCCCCGCACTCGCTGACCGCCCGGGCGCTCGTCGTGGCGCCGGACGACACGCTCACCGTCCACAACCGCGGCCGCGACGAGGTCGACGTGATCGTCGACGGGCGGCCGATCGGCGAGCTCGCGCCCGGGGACGCGGTGACGGCGACGTTCCGCGACGACGTGGCGAGCCTGGCCCAGGTCGCGGGGACGTCGTTCTACCGCCGTCTGCGCCAGAAGTTCGGCCGGCTGTCCTCGTAGCGCTCCGGTTTCGTCACGGATCTGCACGTTCGGGGTTGATCCGTCGGGTCGCGGTGCGACCGTTCGTCGCGTGCTGCTGGAGCTGCGCGTCGAGAACCTCCTCCTGATCGAGCGGGCCGAGCTGCGTCTCGGGCCGGGGCTGAACGTGCTCACGGGCGAGACCGGGGCCGGGAAGACGATGCTCGCGCACGCGCTGGACCTGCTGCTGGGCGGCAGGCCGCGGCCGGGGATCGTGCGGCCGCGGGCGGCGGAGGCGTGGGTCGAGGGCGTCTTCGAGCTGCCGGACGCGCTGCGCGGCGAGCTGGGCGAGCGGCTGCCCGCGGACGCCGAGGAGGTGGTGCTGGCGCGGCGCGTGTCGGCGGAGGGGCGCTCGCGGGCGTACGTCTGCGGGCGCAGCGCGTCGGCGGGCGACCTGCGCGACCTGGCGGCGGCGCTCGTGGCGTTCTACGGGCAGCACGAGCACCGTCGGCTGACGCTCGCCTCCGCACAGCTCGACCTGCTCGACGGGTTCTGCGGGGCGGAGCACCTCGCCGTGCGGCGGGCGTGCGCGGCGGCCCATGCGCGGGTGCGGTCGCTCGAGGCGTCGCTGGAGAGCCTGCGCGAGCGGGCGGGCGCCCGCGACCGCGAGCTCGACCTGCTCGAGTTCGAGCTGGCCGAGATCGAGGAGGCGGGGCCGTCGGAGGACGAGGAGGCCGAGCTGCTGGCCGAGCGGGGGCGGCTGCGGCACCTGGAGGCGCTGCGGGCCGCGTCGCTCGGGGCGGCGGAGGCGATGGACGGCGAGGGCGGCGGGGAGTTCGGGGCGGGCGGCGCGGAGTACGGCGCGCGCGGGGGCGTCTCGGGCGGCTTCGCGGCCGGCGGGCGCGGCGGGGGCGTTGCGGGCGGCTTCGCGGCGGGCGGCGGCGCGGTCGCGCTGCTGGCGGGCGCCGAGCGCGACCTCGACGCGGTGGCGGGGGTCGATCCCGCCCTCGACCCGCTCGCCGAGCGGCTGCGCGGGCTGGCCGTCGAGGCGGGCGACCTCGCCGGTGAGCTGCGGCGCTACGCGGAGGGGCTGGAGGGCGAGCCGGGGCGGCTGGAGGCGGTCGAGGAGCGGCTCGCGTCGCTCGACCGGCTCAAGCGCAAGCACGGCGGCACGATCGCCGCGGTGCTCGCGCACGCCGAGCGCTGCCGCGAGCGGCGCGACGAGCTGGCGAACGCCGAGGTCGCGCTGGAGGAGGCGACGGCGGCGCTGGAGCGGGCGCGGGCCGAGCGGGCCGAGCGGGCGGCCGCGCTGCGCAGGGCGCGGCGTGCGGCGGCGCCGAAGCTCGCCGCCGGCGTGCGGGCGCGGCTGGCGGACCTCGCGATGGAGGGCGCGGCGTTCGAGGTGGCGCTGGCCGAGCGCGAGCCGGGGCCGGCCGGAGCGGACGCGGTCGAGTTCCTGATCGCGCCGAACCCCGGCGTCCCCGCCGCGCCGCTGCGCGACGTCGGGTCGGGCGGCGAGCTGTCGCGGGTCATGCTCGCGCTGCTCGGGACGGCCAACGACGGCAGCGAGGCGACGCTCGTGTTCGACGAGGTCGACGCGGGCGTCGGCGGCCAGACGGCGCGGGCGGTCGGCGAGCAGCTTCGCGCGCTGGGGGAGGGGCGGCAGGTGCTGTGCATCACCCACCTCCCGCAGATCGCGTCGCTCGCGTCGCGCCACTTCTCGATCGCCAAGGACACGTCGGTCGAGCCGGCGCTGACGACGGTGACCGAGCTGGCCGAGCGCGACAAGGTCGAGGAGCTCGTGCGAATGCTCGGGGCCGACGGCGACGACCTCGCCGCGCGCCGGCACGCGCAGGAGCTCCGAAGGGCGGCGTGACGCCGTGCCGCGCCTCAAGCACCGGCGGCGCGGACCGATCACGGGGACGAAGGCGATGACCGCTAACCCGCGCCGCATCGACGCCCGCAGCGCCCCCGGAGCGCTCCTCGTCGAGCACTGCGACGTGCCCGGCGACATGACCCTCGGCGAGTGGCGCCGCACCTGCGCCGCCGAGAGCCGCGCCGCCGACGACCGCCCCGCCGGCCCGCCGCGCCGCGGCCTGCGTCGCCTCCTGCGCGGCTGAGCGGCCTTCCCTCGCGCCTCGCGAAGTGCCGCCGGCGCCGGCGCGGCTGAGCGGCCCTCCCTCGCCCTTCGCGAAGCGCCGCCGCCTCCTGCGCGGCTGAGCGGCCCTCCCTCGCACCGCCGCCGCCCCTCGCGCCCCTCGCCGCGCGCCGTCCGCGCCCGCGGGTACGGTCCAGCGCGACCGGCAACGCCTACACTCGAGAGCGCGCTTCATGTCCGAACGCCAGACCCGATTCATCTTCGTCACCGGCGGCGTCGTGTCCTCGCTCGGCAAGGGCATCGCCGCGTCGTCGATCGGGCGGCTCCTCGTGTCTCGCGGCCTCAGCGTCGGCCTCCAGAAGTTCGACCCGTACATCAACGTCGACCCCGGGACGATGTCGCCGTACCAGCACGGCGAGGTGTTCGTCACCGAGGACGGCGCCGAGACGGACCTCGACCTCGGCCACTACGAGCGCTACACCGACGTCAACACGACGCGGGCGTCGAACGTCACCGCGGGCGGCGTCTACCACTCGGTGATCCGGCGCGAGCGGCGCGGCGACTACCTCGGCGCGACCGTCCAGGTCGTCCCGCACATCACCGACGAGATCAAGCACCGCATCCGGCTCATCGCCGAGTCGAGCGACGTGGACGTCGTCATCACCGAGATCGGCGGCACCGTCGGCGACATCGAGTCGCTGCCGTTCCTGGAGGCGATCCGGCAGTTCCCGGTCGACGTCGGCCGGCGCAACTGCATGTTCATCCACCTGACGCTCGTGCCGTACATCGGCCACGCCGGCGAGCTGAAGACCAAGCCGACCCAGCACTCGGTCAACGAGCTGCGCCGCATCGGCATCCAGCCGGACATGCTGATGTGCCGCAGCGAGTCCGGGCTGTCGACCGACATCCGCAAGAAGATCGCGCTGTTCGCGAGCCTGCCGACGGAGGCCGTCGTCTCGGCGTACGACGTCGACAACATCTACAAGGTCCCGCTCGCCTACCACGAGCAGGGCGTCGACGACCTGATCCTCGACACGCTCGGTCTCGACGCGCCGCCGGCGTCCCTCGACGGCTGGCGCGAGCTGATCGCGAGCGCCGACGGCACGAGCGAGACGGTCCGGATCGCGCTGGTCGGCAAGTACGTCAAGCTCGAGGACGCGTACCTGTCGGTGTCCGAGGCGCTCCGCCACGCCGGCTACGCCCACGGCGCCGGCATCGACATCGACTGGATCGACTCGGAGGACCTCGACGACGCCGCGGTGCTCGAGCGCCTGCGCCGCGCCGACGGCGTGCTCGTGCCGGGCGGGTTCGGCGGCCGCGGGATCGAGGGCAAGATCCGCGCGGCGCGCGTCGCCCGCGAGGACGGCATCCCGTACCTCGGGATCTGCCTCGGCATGCAGATCGCGGTCGCGGAGTTCGCGCGCCACGTCGCCGGCATGGAGGGCGCGAACTCGACCGAGTTCGACCCCGAGACCCCGTTCCCGGTGATCGACCTGCTCCCCGAGCAGAAGGAGGTCGCCGACCTCGGCGGGACGATGCGGCTCGGCGCCGACCCGATCAAGCTCCACGCCGACACGCGGGCGCGGGAGCTGTACGGCGAGGCGGTCGTCTACGAGCGCCACCGCCACCGCTACGAGGTCAACAACCTGCTGCGCAAGCGGCTGGAGGCGAACGGGCTCGTCGTCAGCGGCACGTCGCCCGACGAGCGGCTCGTCGAGGTGATCGAGCTGCGCGACCACCCGTTCTACGTCGCCTCGCAGTTCCACCCCGAGTTCAAGTCGCGCCCCGAGCGCCCCGCGCCGCTGTTCCGCGAGTTCGTCGGCGCGGCGCTGCAGCGCACCCGCGAGCGCGTCAGCTCCGGGCGCTTCGAGCGCTCGTCGCCGCTCGCGGAGTGAGGGCGCGCGCCGGGGCAGCCGGGCGCGCGGCGGCGGCCGCTGACGGCGGCGCGGGGGGAGCCGGGCGCGCGCCGGAGGCCGCTGACGGAGGCGCGGGGCGAGCCGGGCGCGCGGCGGCGGCCGCTGCGGCGCCGTGAGGGCGACCGCCGCCGAGCGCGAGCGGCTCAACGCGCTCTTCGCCGAGCTGTGCGCGATCCCGAGCCCGTTCGGGCGCGAGCGGGCGATGGCGGACCGGGTCGCCGCCGAGCTGCGGGCGATCGGGCTCGACCCGGAGGAGGACGGGGCCGCCGCGGAGGCGGGCGCGGAGTGCGGCAACCTCCTGGCGCGCTCCGGCGACCGCGGCGTCCTGCTCTGCGCGCACCTCGACACCGTCCCGCACGGCGACGTCCCGATCGAGCCCGTGCTCGTCGACGAGGGCTGGGAGAACGCCAACGACGCGATCCTCGGCGCCGACAACAAGGCCGCCGTCGCGGTGATGCTCGTCGCCGCGCGGCGCGCCGTCGCCGAGGGGCGCGCGGTCGAGCTGCTGCTGACGGTGTCCGAGGAGAACGCGCTCGCCGGCGCCAAGGCGTTCGACGCCTCGAAGCTGCGCAGCCGCTTCGGCTACGTCTTCGACCACGCCACCCCGATCGGCGAGGTCGTGATGGCCGCGCCGACGTACTACCGGCTGACCGCCGACTTCCACGGCAAGGCCGCCCACGCCGGCATCCGGCCCGAGGACGGCCGCTCGGCGATCCTCGCCGCCGCCCGCGCGATCGGCTCGCTGAAGCTCGGCCGGCTCGACCCCGAGACCACCGCGAACGTCGGCACGATCGAGGGCGGCTCCGGCGGCACGAACGTCGTGGCCGAGCGCTGCCGGTTCCTCGCCGAGGCGCGCTCGCTCGACGACCGCCGCGCCGAGGCGGTCGTCGCCGAGATGGTCGACCGCATCCACGACGCCGCGAACGACCCGGCGTGCGACGTCGACGCCGACGTGGACGTCGAGCGGCTCTTCCAGGGCTACCGGCACCAGCCCGACGCGCCGCAGGTCCTCGCCGCCGAGCGCGCGCTGCGCCGCTGCGGGTACGAGCCGGTCCGGATCGTCACCGGCGGTGGGAGCGACGTCAACGCGCTCGAGGCCCAGGGCTTCCCGTGCGCGAACCTCGCCAACGGCACCGAGCGCAACCACGAGCCGACCGAGCGCGTGTCGGTCGCCGCGCTGGAGGGGATGCTCGACGTGACGCTGGCCCTGCTCGACGAGTGCGCCCCCCGCCCGTGACGGACCTCGTACCGAAGAACCTCCAGACGCTGCACGACGGCCCCCGCTTCGCCGTCAACCGCGCGGACTTCCCCGGCGGGCGCACGCGCGAGTGGGTCGCCGTGCCCGACGCGGTCGCCGTCGTCGCGTACGACGACGAGCACGTCTACCTCGTCCGCCAGCCGCGCGAGGCGATCCGGCGCGACGACGTCCTCGAGCTGCCGGCCGGGATCATGGACCAGGAGGGCGAGCGCCCGATCGACACCGCCAGGCGCGAGCTCGCGGAGGAGATCGGCATGGAGGCCGACGACTGGGCCCACGCGACCTCGTTCTTCTCGAGCAGCGGGTTCACCGACGAGGCGGTGCACGTGTTCCTCGCCACGGGCCTCAGACGCGTCGGGGAGGCCGACGCGCACGGGGAGGAGGGGATCGAGCTCGTCCCGTGGCCGCTCTCCGACCTCGACGGCCTGATCGACGGCAGCGCCGACGCCAAGACCCTGATCGGCCTCATGTGGCTGCGCCGCGCGCGCGGCCTGGGCGAAGTCGTGCGCTAGCAGGACGCCGCCCGCCCGCGGCGAAGCCGGGCGCATGGCGACCGTCGCGACGCGTCCGTTCGAGCACCACGTCCTCGACTTCCTCGGGTACCTCGAGTTCGAGCGGGGGCTGTCGCGCAACACGCTCGAGGCGTACCGCTCGGACCTGCTGCAGCTCGGCGGCTACCTCGAGCGGCACGGCGTCGACGCGCTCGACGCGCGGCACGAGCACCTCGCCGGCTTCCTCGCCGACCTCGCGCACGGCGGCGAGGACCGCGCGCCGGTCGCGCCCGCCACGCTCCAGCGCAAGGCCGCGTGCCTGCGCTCCTTCTACCGCCACCTGCGCCGCGAGGGCCTGCTCGAAGCCGACCCGACCGCCGACCTGCGCGCGCCGCGCAAGAGCCAGCGGCTGCCCGAGGTGCTCAACCGGGCGGAGGTCCAGCGGCTGCTCGCCGCGCCGCGCGGCACCGACCCCAGCGCGCTGCGCGACCGCGCGCTGCTCGAGACGATGTACGCCTGCGGCCTGCGCGCGTCCGAGGCGATCGACCTGACGACGGCGGACGTCGACCTGCAGGCCGGCGTCCTGCGGGCGCGCGGCAAGGGGTCGAAGGAGCGGCTCGTGCCGGTCGGGCGCGAGGCGGTCCAGGCGATCCGCGCGTACGTCCAGCGCGGGCGCCCCGCGCTGATCGGCCTGCGCGACGAGCCGCACCTGTTCGTCAACCACCGCGGCGCCGGCCTGACCCGCCAGGGGCTCTACAAGATCGTGCAGCGCCACGCGCGCGCCGCCGGCCTCGACGGGCGGATGAGCCCGCACACCCTCCGCCACACCTTCGCGACCCACCTGCTCGCCGGCGGCTGCGACCTGCGGTCGGTCCAGGAGATGCTCGGGCACGCCGACGTCGCGACGACGCAGATCTACACGCATGTCTCCGCCGAGAAGCTCAAGGACGTCTACTTCCAGGCGCACCCCCGGGCGACGGCTTCGCGCTGACGCGGCGACCCACCTGCCTGAAAAGATGTGCAGCGGTGCGTCGCTCGACCGCTGCAGCGAGATTCCGGTGAGCCGCCGGGCGTTCGTCGTCGTGCTCGACGCCTGCGGCGTCGGCGCGCTGCCCGACGCGGCCGAGTACGGCGACGCCGGGGCGGACACGCTCGGCCACCTCGCCGAGGCGCTCGGCGGGCTCGACCTGCCGGCGCTCGGCGCGCTCGGGCTGGGCTCGATCCTGCCGCTCAACGGCGTCCCGCCGGCGGACGAGCCCGCGGTCCACGGGCGGCTGCACCCGATCGGCCCCGGCAAGGACTCGACCGCCGGCCACTGGGAGCTGATGGGCGTCGTCTGCCACGAGCCGGCGCCGACCTACCCGGACGGCTTCCCCGCCGAGGTCGTCGCCGTCGTCGGCCGCGTCGCGGGGCGGGGCGTGCTCTGCAACCGCCCGTACAACGGCCTGCAGGCGCTCGAGGACTTCGGCGCCGAGCACCTGAGGACCGGGCGGCCGATCCTCTACACGTCGCAGGACTCCGTCCTGCAGCTCGCCGCGCACGTCGACGTCATGAGCGTCGCCGAGCTGCAGGCGGTCTGCGCGCGGGTGCGCGACGCGCTGCCGCGCGAGCACGCGGTCAACCGGGTCATCGCGCGGCCGTTCGCGGGCGCGCCCGGCGCGTTCCAGCGGGTCCCGGGCCGCCGCGACTACAGCCTGCTCCCGCCGCGCCGCTCGTACCTGGAGGAGATCCAGGAGGCGGGGATCCCCGTCCACAGCGTCGGCAAGATCGCCGACCTCTTCATGGCCGCCGGCATCGACTGGGAGCACCCCGGGGCGACGAACGCCGAGGCGCTCGCCCACGTCACCGCGCTCATGGAGGAGATGGAGGAGGGGTTCGTGTTCGCGAACCTCATCGAGACCGACTCGCTGTACGGCCACCGCAAGGACGTCGAGGGCTTCGCCCGGGCGCTGGAGGAGATCGACGCCTGCGTCGCCGCGTGGCTGCCGCGGATGCGGCCCGGCGACCTGCTGGTCCTCACCTCCGACCACGGCGTCGACATGAGCGCGCAGCACAGCGACCACACGCGCGAGCACGCGCTGCTGCTCGCCACCGGCGACGGCGTGCCGGGCGGGCGCCACGACGGCCCGCTGGCCGACGTCGGCGCGACGGCCCTGCACTGGCTCACCGGGCGCGACGCGCCCGCGCTGCCCGGGGCGTCGTTCGCGAGGGCGGTGCGGACCTCCTAGCCTGGGCCGCGTGCCCGAGCTTCCCGAGGTCGAGACGATCCGGCGACGGCTCGCGCCGCTGGTCGAGGGGCGCGGGCTGCGGGTCCGCGTCGACGACCCGCGGTGGTGCGCGCCGCTGGCGCCGAGCGAGCTGGCGGCGGCGGTCGACGGCCGGCGGGTCGAGCGGCTGGGCCGGCGGGGGAAGTACCTCGTCTTCGAGCTGACCGACGACGTCTTCCTGCTCTCGCACCTGCGGATGACCGGGACGCTGCTGTACGACCCGCCCGACGGCGAGCGGTACGCGCGCGTGCGCTTCGACCTCGACGACGGCCATCGCGTGCTGTTCTGCGACCCGCGCCGGTTCGGCACCGGGGAGCTGGCGGTGGGGGCCGACGCCCTGGAGCGGTTCTTCGCGTCGCGGCTCGGGGTCGAGCCGCTCGGCCCGGAGTTCACCGCCGAGCGGCTGCGGGCGCTGGCCCGCGGGCGGCGGGCGCCGATCAAGGCCTTCCTCCTCGACCAGCGGAGGATCGCGGGCGTCGGGAACATCTGCGCCGACGAGGCGCTCTTCCGCGCGCGCATCCACCCGCTGCGGCCGGCGGGGACGCTCAAGCGCGCGCAGCTCGACGCGCTGCGCGACGCGGTCGTGGCGTCGCTGGAGGCCGGGCTGGGGGCAGGCGGGGCGAGCATCGACGACTACCGGCAGCCCGACGGCGTGCGCGGCGGGTTCCAGGACGAGTTCCTGGTGCACCTGCGGCGCGGCGAGCCGTGCCCCGAGTGCGGCGGCGAG
>DASZEJ010000135.1:0-43998 GCA_035940955.1 Solirubrobacteraceae bacterium | reverse complement strand
AGCGGGCGCCGCGGCCCGTCCGGGGGTCGCCGCGCCGCGACCGCGTGCGGCCGCCGCGCGCGGAGGGAGCGGTGGCGCGGTCGCCGTCGCGCGTGGGGGCCGCGTCGCGCTCGCTGCGCCGCGGCGCGTCGCACGCCGCCGACCCGCGCGCGTCGACGCCCGGCGCGAGCGCGTAGCCGGGGGGGACGACCGGGGCGGCGCGGGCGAGCACGGTCGCGCAGTCCGGCTCCTCGCGCACGGGCAGGCGCAGCTCCAGCCGCCTGACCTCGACGCGGTAGGGCGCGTTCGACGGGCGCGCGTACGGAGCGTCGTTGCCGACCAGCTCCAGGCGCGGGACGTGGCCGGGCGCGAAGCGCCATCCGTTCGGGTGCAGCTGGAAGACCTCTGTCCCGCGGCCGGCCGGGCGGTACAGCCCGCGCGCGACGAGCGTCTGCGTCGCGCCGCCGGGCGCAACGTCCCACAGCCGGGTGGCGACCTGCGCCGTGTCGCGGTCGCCGGTGAGCGCAAGCTCCGCGACGATCGTCGGAGCGCCGAGGAGCGTGTACCCGTCGCCGCCCGCGGCGGGCAGGCGGTACGTCGCGGTGCCGGGCACGTCCTCCGGCCGCGTCGCGGCGCACGCATCGCCCCCGCCGGTCGCCGGGTCGACGGCCGCGGCGACCGCAGGATCGCCACCCGCGGGGAGCACCGCCTGAGGCGGGCCCGAGGAGACGAACCGCACCTCGCCGCGCGCGAGCGCCTCGAACGACCCGGCAGCGAACGGCCCCTCGGAGGGAGCGTCGCGCGGGCAGGTCTGCGTCGAGGCGACGACGCCGGTGGGTGGAGCGGCGGAGCGGCGCGCGGCGGCCGCGGAGCGGCGCGCGGCCGGGGCCGAGCGGCGCGCGGCCGCGCCGGAGCGGCGCGCGGGCGCGGCGCGGCGAGCGGGCGCGGCGCGGCGAGCGGGCGCGGCGCGGCGAGCGGGCGCGGCGCGGCGAACGGGCGCGGCGCGGCGAACGGGCGCGGCGCGGCGAACGGGCGCGGCGCGGCGAGCGGGCGCGGCGACCCCGGAGGGGTCAGACCCCTTGAGTCGGGTCGACTCAAGGGGTCTGACCCCTTTGACGTGGTGGTCGAGCCAGGCGTGGACGGCTTCGAGGAGGCGGTGGCGGTCGGAGGGCTTGTTCGAAGCTCGCTGGTGGCCGAGGTCGGCGAGCATGAGCGACAGCGGGGCGTCGGGGTGGTCGCGGCGGGTGCGGTTGAAGAGGCGGAGGGCCTCGTCGGCGGGGAAAAGGTCGTCGGTGAAGCCGCTGGCGACGAACAGCGGCGCGGGCGGGCGGGAGGCGTCGAGGTGGTACGGCGAGCGGTAGCGGGCGAGGACGTCGACCGTCGACCGCGCGAGCGGGTCGGTGTACGGCGGGCCGGCGGTGGCGCGGGCGACCCACGTCGTGACGTCGGCCTCCGGGTCGGCGCCCGGCGGCGCGAACCACCCCATCGGGCGGCCCGGCACGAACGGCTCGCCGACCGGCTGGCCCGGCCCGATCGCGTGCTGGCCCGCGGCGTACACCGCCGCCGCGACCGACGCCTTCTCGACCCCGACCGGCGACCACGACGCGTCCGGCGGAGCGATCGCGTACGTGAGCGTCGAGCCGTTCGGCGCGATCGCGTAGACGAGGTCGCTCCACGGGATCACCGCCGCCGCGCCCGCGATCGACAGCGGCGTGCCGGCGGGGCTCCGCCACGGCGCGAGCGACCCGTCGGGCAGCATCACGCGGTCGCGCAGCGCGGCGAGCATCAGCGTCTGCCCGCCCCCGTACGAGTCGCCCGTGACCCCGATCCGGCGCGGGTCGGCGACGCCCTCGTCGACCAGCCGCCCGGCCAGCTCCTGCGTGTCGCGCGCCTCGTAGCGCACGTCGGCGAGGTGGATCCAGCCCCGCGCGCACCCGGCCGGCCGCGCCGCGCGCGACTCCGGCGTACCGCACGACCCCCACAGCCCGCGCGCCGTGTACGTCAGCACCGCGTAGCCCGCGCGCGCCCACGCGTACGCGTTGTCGGTGTACGCGGTCGACGCCGGGTCCAGGTACTCGTGCTTGGAGTTGCCGAAGCCGTGGACCTCGACGACGAGCGGCAGCCCCGCGGCGTCCGGCCGCGGCAGCGTCACGGTCGCGTCGAGCGGCACGCCGTCCCACGTCGGCACGAGCCCGGAGCACTGGTGCACGCCCTCGCGCGGGCCGCAGTCGCTCAGCCCGAGCGGGCCCGCCGCGGCCGCCGCCGGGAGGAGGACGGCCGCGAGCACCGCGAGCACCGCCGCGCGGAGGGCCACGGCGCCAAGTCTCGCCGCCCGGCGCACCCGGCGCGCCGGCACCACCGCGCGGGGGTAGCCGCACCAGCAGTGAGCGGCCTCGACATCATCCCCTACGCCCTCGTCGCCTCGGTCGTCGCGGCGAGCATCCTGGCGCTCGTCCTCGCCGGCGGCCAGGCCTGGCCCGTGCCCGTGGTCGCCCTGCCGCCCGCCCTGCTCTACGTCCTCTACGACCGCCGCGCCAGGCGACGGGAGCAGCGCTCCGGCGGCTAGCCTGCCGCCCTGAGTGCGCATCTCCGCCAAGGCCGACTACGCGCTGCGCGCCGCCGCCGAGCTGGCGACCGCGGACGGCGGGCCCGTCAAGGGCGAGCAGCTCGCCACCCGCCAGGAGATCCCGCCGAAGTTCCTCGAGAACATCCTCGGCGACCTGCGCCACGCCGGGCTCGTGCGCAGCCAGCGCGGCGCCGAGGGCGGCTACTGGCTCCAGCGCCCGGCGGAGGAGATCACGCTCGCGGAGATCGTCCGCGCGGTCGAGGGACCGCTCGCGACCGTCCGCGGCCAGCGCCCCGAGGACGTCGCCTACACCGGCGCCGCGGAGGTGCTCCAGCGCGTGTGGATCGCGGTGCGCCACAACCTCCGCGCGGTGCTCGAGGAGGTCACGGTCGCCGACCTCGCCGCCGGCCGGCTGCCCGCGGACGTCGAGCGCCTGGCCGCCGACCCCGACTCGTGGGTCACGCGGTAGCCGCCCGCACCCGCGCGCGCACCGGCGACCGCAGCCAGACGATCGCCCCGTCGCGCAGCTCGAGCGCGTCGGCCTCCGCCTTGGTGAGCTGCGCGACGACCTCCTCCCCGCCCGACCGCACGAGCTCGACGCGCACCTCGAAGCCGAGGTGCACCACGCGCGCGACCATCGCCTCCTCCGCCCCATCGACCGGCTCGTCGCTCAGCAGCAGGTCGTGCGGGCGCACGAGCTGGCCGTCGACCCGGCTCACCGGCCCGATGAACCCCATCACGAAGTCGTTCGCCGGCCGCTCGTAGATCTCGCGCGGCGAGCCGGCCTGCTCGACGCGCCCGTCGCGCAGCACCACCAGCCGGTCGGCGACCTCCATCGCCTCCTCCTGGTCGTGGGTGACGAGCACCGTCGTGACGTGGACCTCGTCGTGCAGCCGCCGCAGCCACGCCCGCAGGTCGGACCGCACGTTGGCGTCGAGCGCGCCGAAGGGCTCGTCGAGGAGGAGCACGCGCGGCTCGATCGCCAGCGCGCGCGCGAGCGCCATGCGCTGGCGCTGGCCGCCCGACAGCTGCGCCGGGTAGCGCCCCTGGAACCCCGCCAGCCCGACCAGGTCGAGCAGCTCGTCGACCTTCGCGCGCACCTGGTCCTTCGGCCGCTTGCGGATCGTCAGCCCGAAAGCGACGTGGTCGCGCACGGTCATGTGCTTGAACGCCGCGTAATGCTGGAAGACGAAGCCGACGTCGCGCTTCTGCGCGGGCAGGTGCGTGGCGTCGCGCCCGCCGACGACGACCTCGCCGGCGTCCGGGCGCTCGAGCCCCGCGACGACCCGCAGCAGCGTCGACTTGCCCGACCCCGACGGCCCGAGCAGCGCGGTCAGCGAGCCGTCGGGGACGTCGATCGACACGTCGTCGAGCGCGGCGAAGTCGCCGAAGCGCTTGGTGACGGAGCGGACCTCGATCATGTCGCCTCCTCACGGCGCCGGTTCAGGACGGTCATCGCCGCGAGCGTCGCGAGGGCGATCGCCGCGAGCAGCGCGGACGCCGCGTACGCGCCCGCCAGGTCGAAGTTCTGGAAGCGCTTCTCGACGAGCAGCGTGAGCGTCTCGGTCTCGCCCGCGATCTTCCCGCTGACGACGCTGACAGCCCCGAACTCGCCGATCGCGCGCGCCGTCGCGAGGACGACGCCGTAGACGAGCCCCCAGCGGATCGCCGGGAGCGTGACGCGGCGGAACGTCTGCCAGCCGCTCGCGCCGAGCGTCGCGGCCGCCTGCTCCTGCTCGTCCCCGATCTCGCGCAGCACCGGCGCGACCTCGCGGGCGACGAACGGCAGCGAGACGAAGATCGTCGCCAGCACGATCCCCGGCACCGAGAAGATCACCTGCACGCCGAGCCCGCCGAACCAGCCGTCCACCCCCCACACCAGCAGCAGCGCGAGGCCGATGACGATCGGCGACACCGCGAACGGCAGGTCGATCAGCGCGTCGAGCAGCCGCCTGCCCGGGAAGCGCCCGCGGACGAGCGCCAGCGCCGCCAGCACGCCGAACGCGGCGTTGAGCGGCACCGCGATCAGCGCGACCTCCACGGTCAGCCAGAACGCCGAGATCGCCGCGGGCGTCGTGACCGAGTCCCACACCGCGGCGACGCCGTGCTCGAACGTCCGGTACAGCACGACGGCCACCGGGACGGCGAGCAGCACGGCCAGGTAGCCGAGCGCGACGACCCGCAGCGTCAGGCGCGCCATCGCTCGAGCCCCCGGATCGCCAGCAGGACGGCGAGCGCGACCGCCAGCAGCACGACCGACACGGCGGCCGCCCCGTCCACGTTGTCGCTCTCGATCTGCTTGAACGCGTAGACCGACGAGACCTGCGTCTCGAACGGGACGTTGCCGCTCAGAAGGACGATCGACCCGAACTCCCCGACCGCCCGGCTGAACGCCAGCGCGGCGCCCGACAGGATCGCTGGGACGAGGTTCGGCAGGATGATCCGGCGGAAGATCGCGGCGCTCCCGGCGCCCAGCGACGCCGCCGCCTCCTCCATCTCGCGGTCGAGCTCGATCAGCACCGGCTGGACCGAGCGGATGACGAACGGCAGCGTCACGAACAGCAGCGCCATCGCCACCGCGACCTTGGTGAACGCGACGTTCACGCCGACCGGGCTGGACGGCCCGTAGAGGGCGAGCAGCGTCAGCCCCGCGACGATCGTCGGCAGCGCGAACGGCAGGTCGACGAGCGCGTTGACGAGGCCCTTGCCGCGGAAGCGGTCGCGCACGAGGACCCACGCCACGAGCGTCCCGAACGCGGCGTTGACCGCGGCCACGACGAGCGAGACGACCAGCGTGAACCGCAGCGCGCTGACCGCCTGGCGCGTCGTCGCCGAGGCCCAGAAGTCGCCGAGGCCGCCGTCGAGCGAGCGCGCGACGACCGCGGCGAGCGGGATCAGCACGATCAGGCTCAGCCACAGCGTCGAGACGCCGAGGGCGAGCGTCCCGGCCGGCGCGGCGACGCGCCGGCGCGGGCGGCGGAGGGGGACCGCGACGCTCACCTGGCGGTCGACACCCCCGCGTCCTCCTCGATCTTCGCGATCGCGCCGTCCTCCGGGTCGAACAGCTCGGCGTCGAGCTTCTCCCAGCCGCCGAGGTCGTCGATCGTGAACAGGCCCTTCGGCGCCGGGAAGTCGTGCCGGGCCAGCACCGCCTCGTTCACCGGCCGGTACCCCCAGGCGGCGAACCGCTCCTGCCCGGAGTCGGAGAGGACGTAGTCGAGGAACGCCCTGGCCTCGGGCGGCGCCGTCTTCGTCGTCGCCACCTCGATGTCGATCTTGATCGTGTCGTCCGGGATCACGTAGTCGACGGCCTCGCCCTTCTTCTGCGCCGTGATCGCCTCGTACTCGTAGGACAGGAGCACGTCGCCGCTGCCCGAGAGGAAGTTCTGCAGCGCCTCGCGGCCCGACTTGTCCTGGACCTTCACGTGGTCGTCGATGAGCCGGCGCACGTAGCCGAGGTCGTTGGCGCCGTACGCGGCGAGCAGGTTCCACTTGGCGGCGCCGCTGGAGAACGGGTTCGGCGTCAGGACCTCGACGTCGTCGCGCAGCAGGTCCTTCCACGTCCTGATGCCCTTCGGGTTGCCCTTGCGCACGACGAACGCGACGACCGACGTCGTGACCAGGCCGTCGCCGGGCTTGGTGCGCTCCCAGTTCTCGCCGACGATGCCCGCGTCGACGAGCCGCCGCATGTCGCCCTCCGTCGAGAACGAGACGTAGTCGGCCTTCAGGCCGCCCTCGACCGCGCGGCTCTGGTCGCCCGAGGCGCCGAACGACGTCTTGAAGCTCACACCCTCTCCGGCCGGCGTCCGCCTGAACGCCGGGATGATCTCGTCGTAGACGACCTGCGGGGTCGAGTACGCGACGAGCGACAGCGTCGGGCCGCCGCCGCGCCCGCCGGAGGCCCCGCTGACGTCCTTCGTGTCGTCGGCGCCGCCACAGGCCGCGACGGAGGCGGCGAGGAGGGCGAGGAGAACGTTTCGTGCTTTTCCTAGCGACATGATCGGGAAGAAATAGCACAAAGCCCACTCGCATTGTCGGGAAGGCCGCGGCGCCGCCCGGCGGGCAAAGCGGGCGCGGCGGGAGGCATCCGCCCGCGGGCGGGCTGCGAACGCACCTGCATGCACATCGCACGCACACTCACCACCCTCGCCGCCACGGGAGCCCTCGCGCTCGGCGCCGCCGCCTGCGGCGACGACGAGACGGAGACCGCCTCTGGCGGCACCCGGACCGAGCAGGCCAGGCCGAAGCCCGCCGCTCAGATCGACAGGCTCACCGGCCAGGTCACCGCCGTGAAGCTCGACGCGGGCTTCGTCGACGCGCTCGGCAAGCTGAAGCTGACGCCGGGCATGCTCGGCGACGGCACGCTCGAGAACGGCTCGGCCAAGTTCCCGATCACCGGCGGGAACGTCACCTACTACAAGCCCGGCTCGGTCAGCCCCTACGTGCAGGGGCGCATCGACCACGACGGCAGCGGCCTCAGCCTCACCGGCGGCGGCAAGGTCGTCGAGCTGACCGACTTCGTCGTCGACCCCGGCCGCTCGGTGCTCACCGGCACGGTCACCGTGGACGGCAAGCGGGCGGCGAAGGGCGCGCCGCTGTTCTTCCTCGACGGCCGCACGCTGCAGCCGCTGCGCACGACCGACGACGGCCGCGCCGTGCTCGAGGGCACGACGGTCAAGCTCAAGGACGAGTCGGCCAAGCTGCTGAACGAGACGTTCGGCGTCGACGCGCTGCAGGGCGGCTTCGTCGTCGGCGTCGCGAAGATCACCGTCGCCGCTGGCGCGTAGGCGCTGAGGGTCGCCCGGGCTCGCTCGCGCGGCGAGCCCGGGCGCGCCGCCGTGGCGGCGCATGGCGCACGGCCACTTCGCCATCCTCCAACCGACGCGGGAAGTGCCGCGTTGCAGCAGCAAATGGCCGTCCAGTCATATCCCGCCATCCCCCGCCCCACCACGCTGGCCGCCCGCGCCGAGCTGCTCCGCGACGCCCGCGCGATCATGGACGAGGAGTACGCCGACGATCTGAGCCTGGACGACGTCGCTGCAAGGATCGCGACGTCCCGGCGCCAGCTGCAGCGCGTGTTCGCGCAGCTCGCCGGGACCGGCTTCCGGGAGGAGCTCGCCGCGATCAGGATGGACCGCGCCGCCGAGCTGCTGCACGGTCCGCTCCCCGTCAGCGAGGTCGCCCGGCGCGTCGGCTACCGCCAGTCCGCTCAGTTCGCCAAGGCGTTCCGCGCGCGGCACGGCCTGCCGCCGTCCGAGTACCGGTCCCGCGTGCGCGGCTAGCGGCGAGCGAGCGCCCGGGCGACCCGCGCGCCGTCGCGCAGCGGGCGGAACGCGCTGGGCTCGCCGGCGTAGATCGCCGCGATGGGCACCCAGGCGACGGTCACGCCCGCGCGCAGGCAGCGCTTGAGGTGGAGCGTCTCGGCCTCGAAGCCGCCCTCCGGCGGCGGCACCTCCGCGAGCGCCCGGCCGCGCATCAGCCGCATGCCGCACTGGGTGTCGCGGACCCGCCGCCGGGTGACGGCGGCCATCGCCGCCGACGCCGCGAGGTTCGCCGCGCGGCGGGCGAGCGGCATCGAGCGCAGGTCGCCGAAGCGGTCGCCGATCACCAGCTCCGCGGAGCGCGCCGCGGCCAGGAACGCGGGGATCGCCGCGGGCGGGTGCTGCCCGTCGCCGTCGACGACGAGCACCGCCTCGCCGCCGTCGCGCGCGGCGAGCGCCGCCCCGCGCGCGACCGCCGTCCCCTTGCCGTGGTTGCGGCCGAGGCGCAGCACCTCCACCCCGTCCAGCCGCGCCGCCTCGCGCGCGCCCAGCCCGTCGTCCACCACGAGGATCGCCTCGACGTGCGCGGCGATCGCCTCCAGCAGCTCACGGGACGGAGCGCTGTCGTGGCAGGGGACGACCGCGCGGACCCTCACGCGGCGCGCCGGGCGCGCACGGCGGTCGAGCGGCACCGGTCCCGGAGGAGGCCGACCATCAGAACGCCCGCAGCGTAGACGAGGGCCCCGACCGCGCCGGCGGCCGGGGCCCTCGGACACCTCCGGGACGAGGCTCGCGCTAGCGCTGCCGCGCCGCCTTCAGCAGGCAGAGCAGCTGCGTCTGCTGCGTCGACGAGCGCTGCTCCTGCTGCTGCGCGGTCGCGCTGGAGACGGCGTCGAGCACGGCGCCGGTCGTCACGCTCTCCCCCGCCTTCGCCGCGCTCGTGAACGTGCCGGCGTCGCGCGACGTGCGGCGCTCGGCCTCGAACCGGTAGACGTCGAGGCCGCGGTTGATGTCGTCGGCGTACAGGTAGAAGTCGCCGTCGGGCTCGATGAACGGCGTCTTCGCCGACCACGCGTTGGCGTCCGGCACGACGTAGTGGCCGATCTGCCGCATCGCCCCGCCGACCAGCGTCATCTCGCCCTGGCCGACGCCGATCGGCGCCGCGGCGAGGCCGGACAGGTCGACGACCCGCACGCCGCCCATGTAGTAGGCGATGGTCATGATCTGCTCGTCCTCGTGGATGTCGAAGACGTGCGCCGTGCAGGTGTCGTCCGGGTTGCGGACCGCCGGGTCGCTGATGTTCCAGTAGCCGACCTTGACCGGCAGCGTCTCGTCCGAGATGTCGAAGACGTGCACGCCGCCCGTCGGGCACACGCCCGGCGCCGCCGCGCCCGCCACCTCGTCCTCGACGATCAGGAAGTCGCGCCCGCCGATCGTGACCGGGTCGGACTGGTGCCAGACGTTGATCGACTCGTCGTCGAACTCGCTGACGACCTTCGGGTCGGCCGGGTTCGTGGTGTCGATGATCACGCCGTGCGACAGCGCCGCCGAGTAGGCGCGCGTGCCCCGCTTGTTGAACGTGATGTCGTGCGACTCGGTGCCGAGGCCGGGCAGCGGCGTCAGCGCCAGCTCCTTGACCATCCGCGGCGCGGCCAGGTTCGAGATGTCGAAGACCTCGATCGCCGCCAGCCCGCCGAGCCCGATCAGGTCGGAGTTCGAGTTGTAGAGGAAGCGGCCGCTCGGGTGGACCGTCGTGTTGTGCGAGCCGGTCGGGATCGCGACGAACGAGACCGCGCGCGGCTTGATCGGGTTCGTGACGTCGATGATGACCGTGCCGAGCTTCGACCGGCCCTGCGCGTCGATCGCCGCGAACCCGGCCGCCTTCAGGTCCTGGTAGCAGCGCGACGCCGCCGTGTCGGTCGTGCTCTCGTAGTCGTTCGCGTAGGCGACGAGCGTGCGGTCGCCGCGGCGGAACACCTGCGGGTCGCCCTGGCTGACCGCGCAGTCGTAGACCTTGACGATGCGCGCCTTGGTCGGCGTCGTGATGTCGACGATCTGCAGGCCGTTGATCTCCGACCCCGCGAACGCGTAGCGCTTGTGCTTGATCTTCGCGAACTCGACGTCGGTCCCGTACGGGATCGACTGGCCGAGGTCCTCGCGGACGTCGAACCGCAGGTTCTTGACCAGGGACATGTTCGCGCTGTGGCGGTCCTGGGCGAGGGCGGCCCCCGGCAGCGCGAGCAGCGCGGCCAGGGCGAGGAGGGTTACGCGGCGCAGGGTGGTCATGCCTCACCCAAACGCAGCGCGCACCGGTTTCTTGCGCGCTGCGGCCGAGGTACGCTTGACGCCGTGCAGCACCAGCGCAAGGAGCGGATCGAGCTCGAGACGACCCGGCACCGGATGACCGGGTCGGTCACGCTGTCGCAGAACGGGTTCCGCAGCCGGGTGTCCGACCTGCTGAACGCGTCCGAGCGCGAGTTCATCGCGCTGACCGACGTGACGCTCGAGTCGCTCGACGGGGGCGACGTCGTCCGGCGCGAGTTCGTGGCGGTCTCGCGCCACCACATCGTCTTCGTCGCCCCGGTGCGCGAGGACGGCCCCGCGCCGGGCTGAGGCGCGCGCCGCCGCGTCAGCGGAGAGGGAGGGATTCGAACCCTCGAACGAGGTTGACCCCCGTTACGCGATTTCCAGTCGCGCCCGTTCAACCGCTCCGGCACCTCTCCTGGGCGGCGAGCGACGAGGAAGGGTACCGCTAGACCTGCCAGCCGCCGCCGACGAGCACCGGGACGCGCTCGCCGTCCCGCGTCACGCCGGTGACGTCCACGTCGGGGGCGCCGATCATGAGGTCGATGTGGATCTCGCTGTCGTTCGCGCGGGCGCGGTCGGCCTCGTCGTCGACCGTGAACTTGTACGAGGAGCCGAGCGCGATGTGGCTGGCGGCGTTCTCGTCGAGCAGCGTGTCGTAGAAGATCGTGTCGAGCGGGCCGATGCGGCCCTCGCCGTCGACCAGCGCGACCTCGCCGAGCCGGCACGCGCCCGCGTCGCGCTGGGCGCTGAGCGCGATCGCGTCGCCGTTCTCGTCCGCGTCGATCTCGACCGCGCGGCCGCCCTCGAACCGCATGCGCAGCCCGCGGACGATCGTGCCGTTCAGCTCGCGCGGCTTGGTCGCGCGGACGTGGCCGTCGACGCGCGCCGGGTCGGGCGTCGTGAACACCTCCTCGCTCGGGAGGTTCGGCATGTGCACGATGCCGTCGACGGTCTCGAACCGCGCCGCCATCCACGACGAGCTGGGCAGCAGGCCGACCGTCAGGTCGGTGCCCGGCCCCTCGAAGTGCAGCGCGTCGAAGCGCTGCTCGGTGAGCCGCGCGGCGACCCCGATCAGCGTCTCGGCCCGCCGCTGCCACGCGGCGACCGGGTCGTCCTCGTCGAGCCGCAGGACGTGGAGGATCTGCTCCCACAGCCGGTCCTCCGCCGCGGCCGGCTCGAGGTCGGGGAACACGAGCTGCGCCCACCCCGGCGCGGGGCCGGCGATCGCGCACCAGTTCGTCGTGCGGTCGTTGACGATCTTCGCGACCTCCTTGACGAACGGCAGCTGGTCGCGGCCGGCGCGCGCCGGGTCGACGCCGTCGAGCGCGTGCGGGCTGGCGATGCCGCTCAGGCCGATGCGCGCGCAGCGGTGCTCGCCGATCGACAGCACGCGCTCGCCGTACCACGGCGGCACGTAGTCGAGCGTGTCGTCGGCCGCGTGCAGCAGGCGCTCGCGCTTGAGGTAGAGGTCGTAGTACGAGGCGTCCACGAACCTGGCCCCGTGCCGGTACGCGCTGCGGGCGATCGCGCGCACGATCGGCTCCTGCCCCAGCTCGGCGACGACGGTGAGGACCTGCCCCGGCTGGAGGTTGGCGCCGAAGCGCACCGCCAGCTCGGCGAGGCGCTCGACGTCGCGCGCGCGGTCCGTCACTCGCGCTCCGAGGCGGCCTGCTCGTCGAGCTTCTCGCGCAGGTACGCGGCGCGGTCGGCGCGGCGCTCGTGCGCGCGCTCCTCGCGCGGGTCGGCGGCGCGGCCGGCCTGCTCGCGCTCGGCCTCCTCGCGCTCGGCCTGGACCGCGCGCAGCTCCTCGGTGGTGGGGTCGCCGCCGGTGCCGCCCACGACGCTCAGCGCGCGTTCGCCTCGGCGGGGTCGTCGACCATCTCGATGACGCCGTCGATGCCGGCGATCTCGACGATGCGGTGGACCGTCGTGCCGGGCGCCCCGCGCACGCACGTGAACCGCCCGCCCCGGTCCTCCGCCGTGCGGTGCGCGCCGACGATCACGCGCAGGCCGCTCGAGTCGATGAAGTCGAGCGACCGCAGGTCGAGCACGACCCACGCGCCGCGCTGCAGGCGCGGGAGCACCGCCCGCTCCAGCTCGGGGGCACTCGCCATGTCGAGCTCGCCGCGCGGCGTCACGACGGAGCGCGTGCCCTCCTCGGCGACCTCGATCGCGAACGGCTCGACCGCTTCCATGAGGCGCCGCAGTCTACGGCCCGCGGGCGACGACCGCGACGCGCTCGGCAAGTTGCCAAGCAACGCCAGCCGCTTCGCACAGCGCCCCGTCGGGGCAGGCGACGACGTGCATGGCCGCGATCCCCACCACCCCGCGACCCGAACCCGGCGCGCCGCCGCTCGACCGCCCCGCCGGCCCGGTCGCGCCGCTCGGCCGCGCGGCCCGCGACGCGCGCTGGCGCCGGCTCGTGCAGCGCTACCAGGCCGGCGACCGCGCGGCCGGCGAGCAGCTCGTCGCCGAGCTGATGCCGCTCGTGCGCCATCTTGCGAGCCGCTGGTCGGCGAAGGTCAGCCGCGACGACCTCGTGCAGGCGGGGCTGCTCGGGCTGACGAAGGCGCTCGACCGCTTCGACCCCGCGCACGGCGCGTCGTTCACCGGCTACGCCGTCCCGACGATGCTCGGCGAGATGCGCCGCCACCTGCGCGACCACGCGTGGGCGGTGCGCGTCCCGCGCGCGCTGCAGGAGGACGCGATGCGCGTCACGAGCGCGATCCAGCGGCTCGAGCCCGCGCTCGGCCGCTCGCCGACGCCGGACGAGATCGCACGCGAGCTTCAGCTGAGCGTCGAGAGCGTGCTCGAGGCGATCGTCGCCGGGCGCGCGTACCACTCGTCCTCGCTCGAGCAGCCGGCCGGCAACGGCTCGGACGAGCTGACGCTCGGCGACACCGTCGGCGCCGACGACGACGAGCTCGCGCGCACGGAGATCGGCGTGCTGCTCGGGCACGTCCGCCACGTGCTCGACGAGCGCGAGCGGTACGTGCTGCACCTGCGCTTCGAGCGCGACATGACGCAGACCGCGATCGCGCGGCGCATCGGCGTCTCGCAGATGCAGGTGAGCCGCATCCTGCGGGCGACGCTCGCGAAGCTGCGCGCCGAGATCGAGCGCCGGCCGGTGCGCGCCGCGGCCTGAGCGCATGCGCCGTCGCGAAAGATCGGTGCATCGGCGCGAGCATCTGCGGGAAGGCTGCCGCCGGGGCCCACGCAACTTCAGGAGGAGACCCATCCGATGGCCGACCAAGGCGCACGCGAGCTGAAGCTCACCCAGTACCTCAACGAGGCGTACGGCAAGGAGAAGCAGCTCGAGACCGTGCTGCAGGCACAGATCGGCCTGGCGAAGAGCGCCGGCCGCAAGCCGCTGCAGAAGCGCCTGCAGGACCACCTCAAGGAGACCAAGGCGCAGGCGCGCGGCCTCGAGCGGCGCATCAAGCAGCTCGGCGGCAGGGCCGAGGCGCAGAGCCTTCCCGGCCCTGACATCGTCTCCGACGCCGCGAGCGGCGTGGCGAGCGTCGCCAACAAGGCGCTCGCCGCGGCGAAGGGCCCCGTGCAGGCGCTGCGCGGCACGAGCGAGGCCGACAACCTGCTGCGCAACGTGCGCGACGCGGTCTGGAACGAGGCCGAGGAGATCGCGCACTACGACGCGATCGAGGCGCTCGCCGACACGCTCAACGACCGCGAGACCGTCAAGCTCGCGCGCGAGTTCCGCCGGCAGGAGGAGCGCATGCAGGCGTTCCTGCGCAAGCAGATCGTGCAACTCGTCAAGGCCGTGGTGCGCGAGGAGGTCCCGGCGCGGGAGCGGTCGGGCTCCGACGGCGCCGCGCCGCGCCGCGGCACCGCGCGCGCGTCGTCGAGCCGCGCGCGGTCGTCGGCCTCGGGCACGCGCTCGCGGTCGGCCGGGACGCGGTCGTCGTCGGGCTCGCGGTCGTCCGGGTCGTCGTCGCGCGCGTCGGGCTCGTCGTCGCGCTCGTCCGGCTCGTCCTCGCGCGGGTCCGGCTCCTCGTCGCGCGGGTCCGGCTCCTCGTCGCGCTCGTCCGGCTCGACGTCCCGCGGCTCCCGCTCGTCCGGCTCCTCGCGCCGCTCCTCCGGCGGCTCGAGCCGCGGCGGCAGCTCGACCTAGTCGCCGGGCGCTGCCTGGCGGCCGTCGCCGCCGCCAGGCAGCCCGCCCGCGACGATCCCCGACTGCAGCCGGCGCATGCCGGCCAGCCAGCGGTCGTAGTCCGACGCCTTGCGCTGGAAGAACGTCAGCACCTCCGGGTGCGGCAGCACGAGGAAGCGCTCCTCGCGCAGCGCGTCGACCACCGCGTCGGCGACCTGCTCGGGCTCGATGATCGCGCCCGCCGCGCTCACCACCGCGGTCGCCTGCGCGCCCTCCGCGCCCATCGACAGCATCGGCGTGTTCACGCCCATCGGGCACAGCACGCTCACGCGCACGCCCTGCTCGCCGTACGTCACCGACAGCCACTCGGCGAACGCGACGGCGCCGTGCTTGCTGACCGCGTAGGCCGCCGAGCCGATCTGCGTCAGCAGGCCCGCGGCGGACGCCGTCGAGAGGAAGTAGCCGCTCCCCCGCTCCACCCAGCCGGGGACCAGCCGGCGCGCGGCGTACACGTGCTGCATGACGTTCACGTCGAGCGCCGCCTCGAAGCCGTCGAGCATCGTCCCGCCGCCCACGCCCGCGTTCGCCGCGAACAGGTCGACCGGCCCGGCGTCGCGCTCCGCGCGGTCGATCAGCTCGCCGACCTGGCGCTCGTCGGCGACGTCGCACGCCACGCCGATCGCCCCGCCGCCGATCTCGCTCGCCACGCGCTCGGCGCCCGCGCCGTCGAGGTCGGCGACGACGACGGCGCGCGCGCCCTCCTCCGCGAACCGCCACGCGAGCGCCCGGCCGATCCCCGAAGCGCCGCCGGTGACGACGACCACCTTTTGATTCAGCTCCATCGGGGGGATCATGCCGACGAGTGGGTGAGGAGGTCGCCGCCAAGGAGTTCACTCGAGCGGACCGGCAGCGGTACCGCGACAAGGTCCACCGCTGCCTCGACGCGTTCGCGCGCATGCTCACCGAGCGCCGGTTCGAGGACCAGCCGGGCTCGTTCGGGCTCGAGATCGAGCTGAACCTCACCGACGCGGACGGCCTGCCGTCGATGTGCAACCAGGCCGTGCTCGAGCGCGTCGCCGACGCCGACTTCCAGACCGAGCTCGGCCAGTTCAACGTCGAGATCAACGTCGCGCCGCGGCTGCTCGGCGGCGCCGTGCTCTCCGAGCTGGAGGAGGCCGTGCGCGGCACGCTCAACAGCGCGGAGGAGAAGGGCCGCACCGCCGGCGCGCACATGGTGCTGATCGGGATCCTCCCGACGATCGACACCGAGCACCTGAACGCCGACGCGCTGAGCGCCAACCCGCGCTACGCGCTGCTCAACGAGCAGATCTTCGCGGCGCGCGGCGAGGACCTGCGGATCGACATCGCGGGGCCGGAGCAGCTGAGCACGTTCGCCGACACGATCGCGCCGGAGGCGGCGTGCACCAGCGTGCAGCTGCACCAGCTCGTGTCGCCCGAGGACTTCGCGCGGCACTGGAACGCCGCGCAGGCGATCGCCGCGGTGCAGGTCGCGGTCGGCGCGAACTCGCCGTTCTTCTTCGGCCGCGAGCTGTGGCGCGAGACGCGCATCGCGCTGTTCGAGCAGGCGACCGACACGCGGTCGGAGGAGCTGAAGGCGCAGGGCGTGCGCCCGCGCGTGTGGTTCGGGGAGCGCTGGGCGACGTCGATCTTCGACCTGTTCGAGGAGAACGTGCGCTACTTCGGCGCGCTGCTTCCCGCTCTCTACGACGAGGACCCGTTCGAGCTGCTCGAGCGCGGCGAGACGCCGAAGCTCGCCGAGCTGCGGCTGCACAACGGCACGATCTACCGCTGGAACCGCCCGATCTACGACGTCGTCGACGGCTGCCCGCACCTGCGCGTCGAGAACCGCGTGCTCCCCGCAGGCCCGACCGTCGCCGACATCGTCGCCAACGCGGCGCTCTACTACGGGCTGATCCGCGTCGTGATCGACGAGGACCGGCCGCTGTGGACGCGCATGTCGTTCGCGACCGCCGAGGAGAACTTCCACGCCGCCGCGCGGGAGGGGATCGACGCGCGCGTGTACTGGCCCGGCGTCGGCGAGGTGCCGGTCGCCGAGCTGGTGCTGCGCAGGCTGCTGCCGCTGGCGCACGAGGGGCTCGAGCGCTGGGGCGTCGACCGCGCCGACCGCGAGCGGCTGCTCGGGATCGTCGAGGGCCGCTGCCTCGCGCACGTCAACGGCGCGTCGTGGCAGGCCGACACCGTGCGCGCGCTCGAGGAGCGCGGGCGCTCACGGCCGGACGCGCTGCGCGAGATGACGCTGCGCTACCGCGAGCTGATGCACGCGAACGAACCGGTCCACACGTGGCCGGCGGGCGGCTGAGACGCCGCCCGCCGCCGCCGCGCCTACAGGTTCTGCTGGTAGGTGAAGCGGACGACCGCCGAGCCGCGGGTGCAGCGCACGCGGGCGTTCAGCTCCGTCGCGATCCGGGTGCGGCTCGTCTCGCGGCAGCGGTAGCCCTCGACGCGCCGGTTGCAGCGCCCGTCCTTGCCGCCGTTGCGCACGCGGCAGCGGTAGTGCGACCGCTGGACCTCGCGCCCCTTCGCGCAGCTCGTGCCGCTGACGCTCAGCGACGTGAAGTAGCCGTCGCCGGGGTACTTGGCGGGGCTGCAGCTCTTGGCCGCAGCGGTGCCGACGCCGGCGAGGGCGACCACGGCGAGCGCGGCGACAAGGGCGAGGGGAAGGGTGATCAGGCGCATCGGGGGGGTTCTCCTTGGCCGGGTTTCCGACTGCAGAAACCTAGCGGCGGGTCGAAGTTGCGCGGACGGTCCGCAGCAGGCGCGCGGGCGAGAACGAGCCGGTGACGACGATGCGATCGAGCGCGTACGCGCCGTCCCGCGGCGACGCCGCGCCGCGCCGCGTCGTGGTCGCGCCGAGGAAGCCGGCCGCCTGGACGGCGGCCTGCACGGCCGCGTCGAAGCGGCCGTACGGGTAGCAGAAGAAGTCGACCGGCTCGCCGAACGCGCGCTCGAGGGCAAGGCGCGAGCCGGCCACCTCGTCCTCGAGCTGCTCCGGGCCGACCGCCGTCAGGTCCGGGTGCGTCACCGAGTGGGCGCCGAGTTCCCACCCGGCGGCGAGCATCCGCCGGACCTGGGCGTGCGCCAGCCCGCCCGCGGCGCCGAGCCGCGCCGTCTGCAGGTAGAGCACGCCCGGCCAGCGGCGCGCGCGCAGGGTGCGGGCTGCGTAGCGGTACTGGTCGGCGTAGCCGTCGTCGAACGAGAGGATCACCGGGCGCCTGGGCAGCGGCGCGCCGTCCTCCCAGTGGCGCCACGCGCGGCCGAGCGTCACCGCCGTGTAGCCGGCGCGGTCGAGCGCGGCGACGTGCCGGGCGAACAGCCGCGGGCGGACGTGGAGCGCGGGCGAGCGGGCGTCGCGCGGCGGCGCCGCGACGTGGTGGTAGGCGAGGATCGGGACCGGCGTGTCGCGCTCGGCCGCGGGCGCGGGCGCCGCGCCGGTGAGAGCAGCGGCCAGCGCGGCGGCCAGCGCGCGGGTCACGGCCGCGTGCCGGCCGCCATGTGCGCGAACGCCCGGTCGACGTGGCGCAGCAGGTACGGCCCGAGCGTCGTGGCGAACACGCGCGTGAGGTGCGTCTCGTCCTTGTGCACGAGCGCCCCGCCGATCACCGGCATGCACAGGCGCCCGCTGCACATGAACCGGGTCATGTCGATCAGCTGCACGCGCCGGGGGTCGGACGCGCGCGCCGCCCGGACGGCCGGGTCGGGCTTGAGCGCGAACCGCCGCGGCACCGCGCACTTCGGGCCGGGGGGCACCCGGTCGCGGATCGCGCGCGCGACGCAGCTCATCGAGTTGCGCGAGTTGCGCGGGACGTCGCGGATCGAGAACACGTGCTCCACGGTCGCCGGCAGCCTGGCGAGCGCCTTCGTGTAGCCCTCGACGTGCGCCGCGTGGTCGTCCCGAGCGCCCACCACCGCGCCGCCCGAGTGGTTCGAGGTGATCACCGTGCGGATCTCCGGGTGCTGCTCGAACCAGCGGAAGAGCTGGCGCTTGAAGCGGATGCACCGCGTCTTGCCGGGCTCGGGGATGTCGGTCACCGCCGTCGAGAGCGGGCAGCCGGCCTTCGTGAACGAGATGCCGTGCCAGCGCTTGGCGGCGACGACGGTGTCGATCGCGGCGCGCCAGTGGGCGGCGTGGCTGTCGCCGATGAGCGCGATCGTCTCGGTCGCCTGCTCGGGCGGCACGCCGAAGTGGCACGGATTCAGCTCCCCGGAGCGCTCGCCGAGCTGGCACTCGGAGTTCGGCTCGAGCAGCGCGTCGGCCGGGCGCGGGCGGACCATCCGCTTGAGGCGCGGGTTGCGGCACGGCTTGACCGGGTCCCGCGAGGCGGCGCCGAAGCAGCGCGGGTAGCGGGGCTGCTGGGCCTGCGGCTGCTGCTCCTCGTCGGGCGCGGGGGTCTGCGCGGTCGCCGCGGGCACGAGGAGGCCGGCGGCGAGCAGCACGAGCAGCGCGAGGCGGGCGAGGCGCACCGGGGCATTATGGGGGCGGGTCGCGGACACCTCCCGCTAAACCGGCGAGCGGCGCCGGAGTAGCGGCGCGGGAGCCGCGGGGCTCGCGGGGCGGGAGCGGCGGCGCTCGCGGCGCCCCTACCGGCATCGGTGCCGCGCCGCGCCGTTATGGTCCGCTCCATGGTGCGCCGACCCGTCGCCGTCGCCGCCCTGGCGGCCCTCGCCGCGGCGCTGGCGCCCGCGGCCGCCTCCGCGGACCTCGCGTCGCTCAAGGCGGCGTGCGCGCCGTCGGAGGGGGTGCGGTTCTGCGACGACGGCGTGCCCGACGCCGGTGGGCGCACCCCGAACCCGGGCGGCGTCAAGGCGATCGAGGTGCCGGCCGCGTACGCCGGCCACCGCGGCCTGCCCGCGGCCGACCCGGTCGCGGCGGCCACCGTGCCGGGCAACAGCGCCGGCAAGGTCGCGCTCGACGCCGACCTCACGCTGCCGACCACCCCGCCGCCGCCGGGCGGCTACCCGCTCGTCGTCTTCATGCACGGCTGCTGCGCCGGCAACAAGACCGACTGGGAGGGGACGCGGATCGACGGCGCCGGCGAGCAGTGGCACCACAACAACCGCTGGTTCGCGCTGCGCGGCTACGCGGTCCTCACCTACACCGCGCGCGGGTTCGTCACCACGACGGCGAGCGGCGAGAAGGGCTCCACTGGCGAGGCCCAGCTCGACCACCGCGCGTTCGAGATCAACGACTTCCAGCACCTCGCCGGCCAGCTCGCCGACGACCCCGACCTGCAGGTCAACGGGCAGCGGGTCATCCCCGCGGGCGGGTCGTACGGCGGCGGGTTCGGGTGGCTGGCGCTCACCGACCCGCGCTGGCGCTCGCCCGGCGGCAGGGAGATGCGGCTCGCGGCGGTCCTCACCAGGTACGGCTGGACCGACCTCGTCTACTCGCTCGCGCCCACCGGCGCGCACCTCCCCGGCCGGCTGCCCGCGTTCGACGGGGCCGACTCGCTCCAGCCGCCCGGGATCGTCAAGCGCTCGTTCAACACCGTGCTGTTCCAGAGCGGCGCGACCGGGACGCCGGGCCCCGCGGGGTCGCGCCACACGACGTTCCCGCCGGCGATCGCCCAGACGCTCGCGTGCCTGATGGCGACCGACCCGTCGCAGCAGCCGCCCGCGTGCGCGGCGGCGCAGCAGACCGTCCGCAGCTTCCTCGAGGACCGCTCGGCCTACTACCAGAACGAGTTCTTCGCCGACCTCGCCGCCGACCCGGCGCTGGCGACGCCGGTGTTCGTCGCCGGCACGTTCTCCGACCAGCTGTTCACCTCGATCGAGACGCTGCGGATGGTCGACCGGCTGCGGTCGGTCGTGCCGCAGTACCCGGTCCAGCAGTACTTCGGCGACTACCAGCACGCGACGCAGAACAAGGCGCGCGAGTGGGCCGACGTCTGCGGCGCCGACCGGCACCCGTGCTCGCCGCAGGACGGCTCGACGCCGGACTCGAACGAGGAGCCCGTCGGCCTGGTGGCGACCGGCGTCAACACGCGCATGAACCGCTTCCTCGACCACTACGCGACCCCGCGCGCGAACCCCGAGGCGCCGGCGCCGGCGTTCGACGTGACCGCGTCGCTGTACGTGTGCCGGACCAACGCGAGCGACCAGCGGCCGCTCGAGATGCCGGGCGAGCGGTTCACCGCCGACACCTTCGCCGCGCTGGCGCCGAACGAGCTGGCGGTCGCGTTCGACCGCGCGCAGCGGACGGTGAGCACCGTCCCGCGCAACGACCACGCGACGCAGGCCGACCCCGTCGTCAACGCGGTCTCGAACGGCGGGTCGTGCCCGAACGCGACGACGGCGCCGCCGGAGGGCACGGCCGCATGGCAGACCGAGCCGCTCGACGAGGCGGCGACGATGATCGGCCTCGGGCGGGTGACGTACCGCTACAGCGCGACGACGACCGACCCGGCGACGCTGCAGCTCAACACGCGCCTGTACGACGTCGCCCCCGACGGCCGCGCGACGATGGTCGACCGCGGCGTGCGGCGGCTGCCGGCGGCGACCGGGGAGGTCACGTACGCCCTGCACGGCCAGGCGTGGCGCTTCGAGCGCGGGCACGCCATCCGGATCGAGGCGACGCAGGACGACGACCCGTACGTGCGCCGCAGCACGACGCCGTCGTCGATCGACGTCGCGCGCGCCGAGCTGCGCCTGCCGGTCCGCGAGCGGGGCGTGGCGGTCCGGCCGGGCGCCCCGGTCCAGACCGCGCGCAGCCGGCGGTGCCGCCCGCCGGCGCTCGAGCGCGCGCGGGCGCGGCCGGCGGGGCGCGGGCTGCGGTTCGCGATCCCGCGCGGGCGCGGGCGGGTCGTGGTGTCGGTGTTCCGCCACTCGCGCGGGCGGCGCGTCGCCGGGCCGGTCCTCGTCGCGCGCTTCGCCCGGCGCGGCTCGTTCAGGTGGCGCGGCCGCGCGAACCGGCGCGGGCGGCGGGTGACCGACGGCGTCTACCAGGTGCGCCTCCAACGCGGGCGGGCGGCGAGCCGCCTGGCGGTCGAGCGGCGCGGCGGGCGCTTCCGGCGCCGGCCGGACTACGCGCTCAACCCCGGCTGCGGCGTCGTGCGGCTGCTGCGTCTGACGCGCCCGGTGCTCGGGGGCCGGCGCGGGCACGGCGTGCGGATCACGTTCCGCCTCGGCGCGCGCGGCGACGCGACGGTCCGGGTGATGCGCGGGCGGCGGACGCTGCGGACGATGCGGCGCCCCGGGGTGCGCGCGGGCCGGCGGGTGGTGCTGCGGCTGCGGCCCGGCGGGCTGCCGCGCGGGACGGTCCGGGTCGTGCTGCGCGTGCGGTCCGGCGGGCGGACGGTGACGCGCTCGGTGGCGGCGAGGCGGGTGTGAGGCGGGCGACGCGCGGTCCGCTCCGCGCGGCGGGGCGGCGGGTCGGGGGCGCCCTCGCGCGCGGCGGGCTGCGCCGGGGGCTGCTCGCCGGGGCCGCGACCGCGGCGCTCGTCCCGCTCGCGCTCCTCGCGCCCGCCGGCGCGCAGGACGCCGCGCCGCCCTGCCCCAACGAGGCGCAGCCGCCGATCGCCGGCACCGCGGGGGACGACACGCTCAACGGGACGCCGCAGGGCGACCGCATCCTGGCCGGCGAGGGCGACGACGTCGTCAACGGCCTGCAGGGCGCGGACTGCGTCCGCGGCGGCGGCGGGTTCGACGAGGTCGAGGGCGGGTCGGAGGCCGACACGCTGTTCGGCGAGGGCGGCCCGGACGACCTGAGCGGCGGCAGCGGCGGCGACCGCATCTTCGGCGGCGCCGGCTTCGACTTCCTGGCGGGGGCGCTGGGCGACGACGTGCTCGACGGCGGCGACGGGCCGGACGACGTCAACGGCGGGCGCGGCGCCGACCGGCTCGCGGGCGGCGCAGGCGTCGACTTCCTCGAGGGCGGGCTGGGGACCGACCGGCTCGAGGGCGGCCCCGACGCCGACCGGCTCTCCGGCGGCGACGGCCCCGACGTGCTGGCGGGCGGCGCCGGCAGCGACCGCCTCTCCGGCGACCTCGACGGCGACCGCCTGTCCGGCGGCCCCGGCAACGACAACCTCGACGGCGGCGACGGACGCAACCGCTACTCGGGCGGCTCGGGCAACGACGTGGTCGACGCCGCCAACGGGAGCGTCGAGCGGATCGACTGCGGCCCCGGCCGCGACACGGTCAGGGCCGACGGCCGCGACCGGCTGCGCAGGTGCGAGCGCGTGTTCCGGCTGCGGCTGGTGCGGCCGTAGGGCCGGCTCGCGGGCGGGTAGGAGCAGCGCCCGTGAGGCAGCGCAGCATCGGCACGGCGCGGGTCGGGGCGATCGGGTACGGCGCGATGCCGCTGTCGGCCGGCGGGCGGCCGGACGAGGAGCAGGCGCTCGCGACCGTCCGTGCCGCGGTCGAGGCGGGCGTGACGTTGATCGACACCGCGGACGCCTACGGCCTCGGGCCGGACGACGTCGGGCACGGCGAGGCGCTCCTGGCGCGGCTGCTGCGGCGGCTCGGCGCGGAGGACGTGGTGGTCGCGACCAAGGGCGGCCACACGCGGACGGCGGACGGCGGCTGGGCGCTGGACGGGCGGCCGGAGCACCTGACGCGCGCCGCCGAGGCGAGCCTGCGCCGCCTCGGCCGCGACGCGATCGACCTCTACCAGTACCACCGCCCCGACCCGGACGTGCCGTACGCGGAGTCGCTCGGGGCGCTCGCCGAGCTGGCGCGCCGCGGCGTCGTCCGCATGGTCGGCGTGTCGAACGCCGACCCGGCCCAGATCCGCCTCGCGCGCGAGATCGTCGGCGACGCGTTCGTCGCGGTGCAGAACGAGCTGTCGCCGGGCTTCCGGTCGAGCGAGCCGGAGGTGCGGCTGTGCGAGGAGCTCGGGCTCGCGTTCCTCGCGTGGAGCCCGCTCGGCGGGACGTCGTCGGCGTCGCGGCTGGGCGACGAGCACGCGGCGTTCGCACAGGTCGCCGCCGAGCGCGGCGTCTCGCCGCAGCGCGTCTGCCTGGCGTGGCTGCTCGCCAGGTCGCCGGCGGTGATCCCGATCCCCGGCGCGAGGCGGCCGGAGACCGTCCGGGACTCCGCCGCGGCGGCCGACCTCGACCTCACGCCGTCCGAGCTCGCGCGGCTGGGCTAGCGGCGCCGCGCCGCACCGTGACGCGGCGCGCGGACGCTCCCCTCAGTACAGCCGCGACAGGATCTCGGCGACGGCGACCGGCTTCTCGCCGCCCTCGCTCTCGAACGTCACCTTGAACTTCGCGAGCACTCCGGCGTCCCGGCGCTCGACCGACTCCGCGTGCACCCGCGCGCGCACGCGGCTGCCCGAGGTCAGCGGCGCGATGAACCGCACCCGGTCGCTGCCGTAGTTGACGCCCATCGTCACGCCCTCGACGGTGAAGACCTCGTAGCACAGGCGCGGCCCGAGCGAGAGGACCAGGTAGCCGTGCGCGATCGTCGTCCCGAACGGCGACTCGTTCCGGCACCGCTCGACGTCGACGTGGATCCACTGGTGGTCGCCGGTGACCTCGGCGAAGCGGTCGATCATCTCCTGGTCGACCGTCACCCAGCTCGACACCCCCAGCTCCTGCCCGGCGAGCGTCTCGAGCTCGTCGATGCCGGAGATCGTCCTCTGCGGCGTCACGTCGGTCGTCAAGCGGGCCTCCTCGGATCGGGTCTGTCGGCGGGCGAGCCACGGTAACACCCGGGCGCTGGTGAAAGATACCCCCACCCGGTATAGTCCGGAGCACCATGCGCACCTACACCGTCGCCGGCATGACCTGCAACCACTGCGTCGCGTCCGTTCGCGAGGAGGTCGCGGAGGTGAGCGGCGTCACCGCGGTCGACGTCGACCTGGCGTCTGGGCGCCTGACCGTCTCGGGCGAGGGCTTCACCGACGCCGCCGTGAGGGACGCCGTCGAGGAGGCCGGGTACGAGGTGGCCGGGTGAGCCACGTCGAGCTGCCGATCTCGGGCATGACGTGCGCGTCGTGCGCGAACCGGATCGAGCGGAAGCTGAACAGGCTCGACGGCGTCAGCGCGTCGGTCAACTACGCGACCGAGCGGGCGACGGTCGACTTCGACCCCGCGACCGTCGCGCCGGAGCGGCTCGTGGAGGCGGTCGAGGCGGCCGGCTACCAGGCGGTGCTGCCGCGCGCCGAGCCGGAGGTGCTCCCGGCCGCGGAGGAGCCCGACGAGACCGCGCCGCTGCGCCGGCGCCTGGTCGTCTCCGCCGCGCTCGGCGTCCCCGCGTTCGCGCTCTCGATGGTGCCGGCGCTGCAGTTCGACAATTGGCAGTGGCTCGTGCTGCAGCTCGCCACGCCCGTGATCCTGTGGGGCGCCTGGCCGTTCCACCGCGCCGCGTGGGCCAACCTCAGGCACGGCGCCGCGACGATGGACACGCTGATCTCGGTCGGCGTCCTCGCGGCGTGGCTGTGGTCGCTGTACGCGCTGTTCCTCGGCGACGCCGGCATGCCGGGGATGCGGATGGCGTTCGACCTGATCCCCGAGGCGGGCGCGGAGGACCACGTCTACCTCGAGGTGGGCGCCATCGTCACCGTCTTCATCCTCGCCGGGCGGTACTTCGAGGCGCGCGCCAAGCGCCGCGCCGGCGCCGCGCTGACCGCGCTGCTCGAGCTGGGCGCCAAGGACGTCGCGGTGCTCGACGGCGCCGGCGCCGAGCGCCGCGTGCCCGTCGAGCAGCTGCGGGTCGGCGACCGGTTCCTCGTCCGCCCCGGCGAGAAGGTCGCGACCGACGGGATCGTGGAGGAGGGCCGCTCGGCGGTCGACCAGTCGCTGCTGACCGGCGAGTCCGTGCCCGTGGAGAAGGGCCCCGGCGACACGGTCGCCGGCGCCACCGTCAACGCGGGCGGGCGGCTCGTCGTCCGCGCGACGAGGGTCGGCGCCGACACCGCGCTCGCGCAGATCGCGCGGCTGGTGACCGACGCGCAGTCCGGCAAGGCGCCGGTCCAGCGGCTCGTCGACCGCGTGTCCGGCGTCTTCGTGCCGGTCGTCATCGCGCTGTCGCTCGCGACGCTGGCGTACTGGCTCGCGGCCGGCGAGGGCGCGAACCTCGCGTTCAGCGCCGCCGTCGCCGTGCTCATCATCGCCTGCCCGTGCGCCCTCGGGCTGGCCACGCCCACCGCGCTGCTCGTCGGGACCGGCCGCGGCGCGCAGCTCGGCGTGCTCATCAAGGGCCCGGAGGTGCTCGAGTCCACGCGCCGGGTCGACACGGTCGTGCTCGACAAGACGGGCACCGTCACGACGGGCCGGATGAGCGTCGTGGACGTCGCCGGGCACGAGGACGCGCTGCGGCTCGCCGGCGCGGTCGAGGACGCCTCCGAGCACCCGATCGCCCAGGCGATCGCCCGCGCCGCGCGCGAGCGGCTCGGCGCGCTGCCGGCGGTCGACGGGTTCGCGAGCCGCGAGGGCCTCGGCGTCGAGGGGGTCGTCGAGGGCCGCGGCGTGCAGGTCGGCCGCCCCTCGCTGATGGCGGAGCGCGGCCTGCGCGTGCCGGAGGGCCTCGACGCCGCGCGCCGCGCCGCGGAGGCGCAGGGCCGCACCGCGGTGCTCGTCGCGTGGGACGGCGAGGTGCGCGGCGTCCTGTCCGTCGCCGACACGGTCAAGCCGGCGTCCGCCGAGGCCGTCGCAGCGCTGAAGCGGCTCGGGCTGACGCCCGTCCTCCTCACCGGCGACAACGCGGCGACCGCCCGCGCGGTGGCCGCCGAGGTCGGGATCGACGAGGTGATCGCCGAGGTGCTGCCGGCCGAGAAGGCGGAGGTCGTGCGGCGCCTGCAGGCCGAGGGCCGCGTCGTCGCGATGGTCGGCGACGGCGTCAACGACGCCCCCGCGCTCGCCCAGGCCGACCTCGGCCTGGCGATCGGCACCGGCACCGACGTGGCGATCGAGGCCTCCGACCTGACGCTCGTGAGCGGCGACCTGCGCGCCGCCGCCGACGCGATCCGCCTGTCGCGCAGCACGCTGCGGACGATCAAGCAGAACCTCGGCTGGGCGTTCGGCTACAACGTCGCCGCGCTGCCGCTCGCCGCGGCGGGCCTGCTCAACCCCGTCCTCGCCGGCGCGGCGATGGCGCTCTCCAGCGTCTCGGTCGTCGCCAACGCGCTGCGGCTGCGGCGCTTCGCCTCGCTGCACGAGGCGTGAGCCGAGCCGCGGCGCGTCACTGGGGGCGCGCCCGCACGACGAGCGCGACGAAGGTCATCCTCGCGCTCCCGGCGCGGCCGGTCACCTCCCAGCAGCCCGGCGCCGGGAAGACGAGGGCCGTCGCCTGGAAGCCGATCGGCCCGTAGCCGCGCGGGATGTGAGCGCGGAGCGGCGCGGCGCGCCCGTCGAGCCTGCGCCCGGTGATCGTCAGCCTGCCGCGGACGCCCCTCCACCACGGGAACTTCATCGACAGCGCGCCGTCCGGCTCCTGATCGCCGACCACCACGCCCCGCGCGGGCACGACGGTCCAGAGGCCGCCGCGGCCGTAGTAGCGCGTGGGAGGCTGGCCGGGCGGCGGGCTCTCGCCGGGCGGGACGCTGTGGTTCGGGGCCGTCACCGGGCAGCGGTCCAGGCGCCGCGCCACGGCGGGATCCTGCAGCGCCCGCTCGACGCTCGGGTCCGCGCGCGGGTGTGCGGCGGGTGCGGCGGGGCGGTCGGGCGCCGGCGATCCGCCGCCGCAGCCGGCGGTCGTCAGGGCCAGCAGCGCGAGCGCGAGCGCGAGGCGCCGGCCCCCGGCCCCCGCGCGCCCCCGCGTCACACCGAGCGCCGGTACACCCGGAACGCCTGCGCCGCGAGCGCGATCGACACGGCGAAGAACGCCAGCAGGTACCCGCTGTGGGCCAGCACGGAGCCCCAGTCCTGGTCCTGCGCGACGACGCCGCGCCCGGCGACCACCGCCCAGTCGACGGGGTTCAGGCGCGAGACCGTCTGGGCCCACCCGGGCATCAGGTCGCGCTGCATGAACGTCGTGGAGGCGAACGTCAGCGGGAGCAGCAGCAGCTGGGTCATCGCCACCACCGAGTCGGCGCGGCGCACGGTCAGGGCGACCGCGATCGACAGCGCCGCGAACGCCGCGCACAGCACGACGGCGCACAGCACGAGGATCGTGAGGCCGAGCAGCCCGCCGTGCAGGGTCGCCCCGATCGCGACGCCCACCCCGGCGAGCCCGATCCCCTTGATCGCCGCGAGGATCGACTCCTCGACCAGCCGGCCGCCGATGACTGCCGTCCGGGTCACGGGGGTCACGAGGAAGCGGTCGACGACGCCCGAGTCGAGGTCGTACACCATGTTCATCCCCGCCCAGCCGCCCGAGAACAGCGACGCGATGATGACGATGCCGGGGGCCAGGTAGGTCGCGTACGAGTCGCCTTCGAAGCCGGGGATGTTCGCGATCTCGCGGAAGACGGCGCTGTACAGCAGCAGGTAGGCGAGCGGCTGGGCCAGCGAGAGCGGGATCCACAGCGGCTGGCGGATCAGCGCCGGGAACCGGCGCACGCCGAGGAACCAGACGTGCGCCAGGCCGGCCCTCACGCTGACGCCCATCAGCCGGCGCCCCCGTCGAACGCCCGGCCGGCGTGCTTGACGAAGACGTCGTCGAGCGACGGCCGGGTGACGGTGACCGACAGCGGCGCGCAGTCGGCCTCGGCCAGCGTGGCGACCACGGCGGGCACGGCCCGCCCGGCGTCGGGCACGCGCGCCCGGACCCGGCCCTCGCCCGCGATCTCGGCGTCGTAGCCGGTGAGCGCGCGCAGCGCGTGCTGCGCGTCGCCGTCCATCAGCTCGACCGTGATGACGTCGCTGCCGATCTCGGCCTTGAGCGCCTCGGGGTGGCCCTCGGCCACCAGGCTGCCGCGGTCGACGATGCCGACCGTCGTGGCGAGCCGCTCGGCCTCGTCGAGGTAGTGGGTGGTCAGCAGGATGGTCAGCCCCTCGCCGCGCAGGCGCTCGACCTCCCGCCACACCAGGCGCCGCGCCTCGGGGTCGAGCCCCGCCGTCGGCTCGTCGAGGAACAGGATCGTGGGGCGGTGGAGGATGCCCATGGCGATCTCCAGCCGGCGCCGCATCCCGCCGGAGTACGTCCGCGCGGCCCGGTCGGCCGCGTCCGCCAGCCCGAACGCGTCGAGCAGCTCGCCGACGCGCTCGCGCAGGGCGGCGCCGCCCACCCCGCACAGCCGGCCCTGCAGCATGAGGTTCTCGCGGCCGGTGGCCTCGGTGTCGGTGCCCGCCTGCTGGGCGACGACGCCGATCCGCTGGCGGACCCGGCGCGGCGCGCGCATGACGTCGATCCCGGCGACGCGGGCGCTGCCGCCGTCCGGGCGCGAGAGCGTGGTGAGGATCTTGACCGTCGTCGTCTTGCCGGCGCCGTTGGGGCCGAGCAGCGCGTACACGGTGCCCGGCTCGACGGCGAAGCTGACGTCGCGCAGGGCCTCGACGCTGCCGTAGAGCTTCCGCAGGCGCTCGACCTCGATCACGTCTGCGGGCCCGGCTTCTCCATCGCGAGAACTGTGTCACAACGATCGGTGCTCATCATCCTGGTCAGCTTGGCAGGAGCCCGGGCCGCGGGGCCTCCGCGCGGCCCCGCGGGCGTGTACCCTCGTCGGGCGAATGGCCAGGAAGCCCAAGGACCTGATCGGGCGCGCCGGGCGCGGCGACGACGGCACGACCGGGCTGCTCGGCGGCGGGCGCGTCCCCAAGGACGACCCGCAGATCGAGGCGTACGGCACGGTTGACGAGGCGAGCAGCGCGATCGGGTTCGCCAAGGCGCTCACGGAGCACGCGCGCGTGCGCGAGCTGTGCGCCGAGCTGCAGCACGGGCTGTACCTGCTCGCCGCCGACCTCGCGACGAACCCGGCCAAGGAGAGCCGCTTCGCGGTCACCGACGAGCAGGTCGAGCGCCTGGAGGCGCTGTGCGAGGAGGTCCAGGCCGAGATCGTGCCGCCGACCGGCTTCGTCCTCCCGGGCACGGTCCCGGCGTCCGGCCAGCTCGACGTGGCCCGCGCCGTCGTGCGGCGCGCCGAGCGGCGCGTCACCGCGCTGCGCGGCGAGCGGTACGCCAACGCGCGGCGCTGGCTGAACCGCCTGTCGCTGCTGCTCTTCCTCCTCGCGCGGTACGAGGAGGACCTCGCGGAGGTCAGCGCGCAGCTGGCCGACGCGCGCTCCTAGCCCGAGCCGTCCTCCGCCGGCAGCCGGCGCCGCAGCAGGTACGTGTCGAAGAGCCAGCCCTTGCGCTCCTTGGCCTCCCTGCGGATCGCGTCGATCTCGTCGGCCACGTCGCGCAGCCGGCCGGAGACGAGGATCTCGTCCTCGGTCCCGATGTACGCGCCCCAGTAGATGTCGACGTCCTCGTCGCTGACCTGGCGGAACGACCCCCGCGCGTCGAGCATGACCACGACGTCGTCGGCCTCCGCGGGCATGCCCTGCTCGAGCCGGCGCCCGGTGGTGATCTCGAACGCCCGGCCGACCCGGTTGAGGCCGATGCGGTGCTGGGCGGCGAGCGCGGACGGCGCGCTGATGCCCGGCACGACCTCGCACTCGAACTGCACGCCGTCGCGCGCGCGGACCTCGTCGAGCGCGCCGAGGGTGCTGTCGTAGAGCGACGGGTCGCCCCAGGCCAGGAACGCGCCCCGCTCGCCGTCGGCGAGGTGGTCGCGGATCGCCGACTCGTAGAGGTCGGCGCGCGCCGAGCGCCACGCCTCGACCGCGGAGCGGTACGCGTCCGCGCGGCGGTCGCGCTCGGGGTCGGGCAGCGCGACGGTCCGGTAGTCGCGGCCCGGCTCGACGTACCGCTCGAGGATCTCCATCCGCAGGTCGACGAGGTCCTGCTTCTCGGACGCCTTGGTCACGACGAAGAAGACGTCGGTCTCGTTGAGCGCCTTGATCGCCTGGACCGTGATGTAGTCGGGGTTTCCCGCCCCGATCCCGATGATCGACACCTTCCTCAACGCGACTCCGATCTGCTCGTGACCTGCGCCGGCGCGCGGCCGGCGACCTGCTCGACCCACGCCGCGGCGTCCCGCGCCGACGCGACCGCGGCGACGTCCGGCCGCGGCGGGCGGCGGACGACGATCACCTCGAGCCCGCGCTCGCGGGCCGCCTCGAGCTTCGCCTCGGTGGCCGCGCCGCCGCTGTCCTTGGTGACGACGACGTCGATCGCGTGCCGGTCGATGACCTCCAGCTCGCCGGCCACCGTGTACGGGCCGCGGTCGAGCAGGACCTCGTGGCGCGGCGGGACCGGCGGCTCCGGGGCCTCGATCGACCGGATGAGGAACCACGCGCTCTCGACGCCGGTGAAGCTCGCGAGGCCCTGGCGCCCGGTCGTCAGGAGCACGCGCGCGTCGCGGCCGTCGAGCGCGGCGGCCGCCTCGTCGAGGTCGGCCACCCAGCGCCAGCGGTCCCCGGGGCGCTCGGACCAGCCCGGCCGCTCGAGGCGCAGCAGCGGCACGCCGGCGGCCGCGCACGCCTGCGCGACCGCGGGGCCGATGCGCGCGGCGAACGGATGCGTCGCGTCGACGACCGCGGGCGGGCGGTGGCGCACGAGCCACTCGGCGATCGCGTCCGCGCCGCCGAAGCCGCCGACGCGGACCTCGCCGGCCGGCAGCTGCGGCTCGCGGACGCGGCCGGCGAGCGACGTGAGCACCGGGACGCCCGCGCCGTCGAGCAGCTCGGCGAGGCGGCGCGCGTCGGCGGTGCCGCCGAAGATCAGGACCGGCGCGGAGGCGGTCGTCATGCGCGGCGCCGGCCGGTGACGACGACGACGGGGTTCTCGGGCGCGAGGCGGTGGCCGCCGGGCATCGGGCGCAGCCGCGACGCGTTGACCATCACGGCGTCGGCCTCCAGGCCCGCCGCCCGCAGGCGGTCGAGCGCCGGCCCCGCGCGCTCGACGACCGCGAGCGTGACGACGACGACGCGGCGCGCGCGCCGCGCGCAGACGTCGAGGACGTCGGCGAGGTCGGTGCCCCCGCCGCCGACGAACGCGCCGTCGGGGTCGGGCAGGTCGGCGAGGATCGCGGGCGCCGCGCCCTCCAGCAGCCGCACGCGGACGCCGTGGGCGGCGGCGTTGCGCCGCGCGAGCGCGACGGCCTCGGGATCGTGGTCGACGCCGATCGCCGCGGCGCCCAGGCGCGCCGCCTCGATGGCCACCGAGCCGCTGTGGCAGCCGACGTCCCAGATCAGGTCGCCGACCCCGGGGCCGAGGCGGGCGAGCGCCACCGCGCGCACCTCCCGCTTGGTCACCATCCCCGCCCGGTGCTCGAACGCGTCCTCCGGCAGCGCCCAGCCGTCGGCGCCCGGGCGCGGCGGCGCCATCGGCGACCGGCCGGCGCCCGGCGCGTCCTCGTCCCACACGAGCACGACGTTCGGGTCGGCGGCGTCGAGCCCCGCGAGCTCCTCCGGCGACCCGGTGACCACGCGCTCGCCGGGCTCCCCCAGGCGCTCGGCGACGGTCATCCGCTCGCGGTGGCCGACCAGGCGCCGGGCGAACCACGCGGGCGGCGCGGAGCGGTCGGTGAGGATCGCCACCTTCGGGTGGCGCATCGCGACGTGCAGCGCGGCCTCGGGCCGGCGGGCGTGCGCGCTGACGACGAGCGCGTCGTCCCACGGCGTCCCGACCCGCGCGAACGCCACCGCGACCGACGACGGCGCCGGGTGCACGTCGAGCCGGTCCCCGCCGAGCCGCTCGCGCAGCACGCGGACGATCCCGAAGAAGCCGGGGTCGCCGGACGCGAGCACGCACGCGCCGCCCGCGCAGCCGTCGAGCGCGGCGACGGCCGGCCCCAGGTCGGCGGTGATCGCGACGCGCTCGGCCCCGGCCGGCGCGAGCGCCTCGAGCTGGCGCCGGCCGCCGACGACGAGCCGGGCGTCGCGCAGCAGGTGCTCGGCCTCGGGCGCGACGCGCCCGCCGTGGACGCCGAGCACCGCGATCCGCGTCGCGGCGCCGGCCGCCGGCACGCTCGCCCGCTCGGATGTTCCCGTCATGGGCATCCGGCGGCGGACGCTACCCCAGCTCCGGCGGAACGCAAGGACGTGCTCATTGCTCAGGACGTCCGGCGGCTGAGCGCGGCGTCCTCGGCGTCGGCGAGCAGCCGGCGGACCGAGCCGACGTCGCCGCGGCCGAGCAGGGCGACCGGGTCGGGCTCGGCGTCGAGGACGTGGCTGAGGAACGCGCGGGGGTCGGGGCGCGCGTCGCGCGGGTCGGCCCGCGCGGCCAGCCGCGCCCAGCCCTCCGCCAGCAGCGCCGACAGGCGGTCGAGCGGCTCGCCGTACCGCTCGCCCAGCTCGCGCCTGATCCGCCGCGCCAGCGCGGGGCTCGACCCGGCCGTCGTCACGGCGAGGGTGACGGGGCCGCCGCGCACCACGGCGGGCACGATGAAGTCGCTCAGCGCCGGCGCGTTGACCACGTTGACGAGCGCGCCGGCGCGCGCGGCGTCCTCCGCCACGCCGACGTTGAGCGCGACGTCGTCGGTCGCGGCGATCACCAGGAAGGCCCCGTCGACGTCGGCCGCCGCGTACGCGCGCGGGCGCCAGTCGACGGCGCCCCGCGCCGCGAGCGCCCGCAGCTCCTCGACGGCGGCCGGCGACACCACCGCCACGCGCGCGCCGCAGTCGAGCAGCCCGCGCACCTTCCCCAGCGCGACGCGCCCCGCGCCGACCACGACGCAGCGCCGGCCGCGCACGCGCAGCCCGGCGACGTACGTCGCGTCCGCCGCCGAGAGCCGCCCGCAGGACCCGTCGCACGCGCCGCGCCGCAGCTCGCACAGGCAGCGCTGCGCGTCACGTGGCGCCACGCGAGCCCTTGCGGTACCGGTCCGGGCGCCCGAGCGGGCGGTACCGGTGGCCGAACCCGGGGTCGTACACGTGCGACCGCGCGTCGGGCCCGACGCCCTCCTTCAGCGCGGGGCCGACGACGACGAGCGCCTGCGTGGTGATGCGCGCCCCGCGGATCTCCGTGGCGAGGTCGGACAGCGGGCAGCGGATGAGGACCTCGTCCGGCCAGCTCGCGCGGTAGGCGATCGCGCACGGGGTGTCGGGCGCGTACCCGCCGTCCAGCAGGTCCTGCTGCAGCTCGCGCGGCCGGCGCACCGAGAGGAACAGCACCATCGTCGTCCCGTGGCGGGCGAACTCGACGAGGTCCTCGTTCGGCGGCATCGACGTGCGCGTCGCCCGGCGGGTGAGGATCAGCGACTGCGAGATGTCGGGGACCGTCAGCTCCTGCCCGAGCGCCGCCGCCATGGCGCCGATCGAGCTGACGCCCGGCACGATCTCCCACGGCATCCCGATGCGCCGGCACACCTCGGTCTGCTCGTGCAGCGCGCCGTAGATCGCCGGGTCGCCGGACTGGACGCGCGCGATGTGCAGCCCCTGCGCCACCCCGCGCGTGTAGATGCCGACGATGTCCTCGAGCGTGCGGTCGTCGCTCGGCAGCGTCTCGGCGTCCTCGCGGACGTGGTCGAGGATCGACTCGTGGACGAGGCTGCGCGCCCAGATGACGACGTCGGCCTCGCCGAGGACCTTGACGGCGCGGAGGGTGAGCAGGTCGCTCGCGCCGGGGCCGGCGCCGACGAACGAGACGAGCGGGCCGCGGCCGCTCACGTCGCCGTCTCCGTGCGCGCGGGCGCCCCGGCGCGGCGCCGGCGGTGCTCGCGGGTCGCGATGCGCACCATGTCCGGCCGGACGCCGAGCAGCGCGCGCACGATGAGCGCGGTGATGACGCCCTCGACCACGCCGACGACCGCGTACGTCCCGAGCATCGCGGTCACGAGCGTCCCGGACTCGATGTCGACGACCGCCGCCACCGTCACCTCGGTCACGAAGAGCACGGCGGCGAGGAACACGCAGACGAACGCCGCCACCCCGCACGCCACCGCGAGCGCCGTCGCGGTCGTCGGCAGCACGCGCCGCAGCAGCCGCACCAGCGGGTAGCCGATCAGCGCCGGCACGAGCGCGAGGTTGACGATCGTCAGGCCGAGGGTCGTGATCCCGCCGTCGCCGAGCACGAGCGCCTGGATCGACGCGACGACCGCGATGGTCAGCGCCCCCAGCCACGGCCCGAGGAGCACGACCGCGAGCGTGCCGCCGAGCAGGTGGCCCTGCGTGCCGACGGTCACCGGGACGAGCGGCGCGTCGCCGACGAGGAAGAAGGCGGCGGCCAGGCCGGCCACCGGCAGCTGGCGCTCGTTGTCGGCGAGCTTGGCCTGGCGGACCGCGACGCCGAGCCCGGCGACCGCGCCGGTCCAGCCGATCGCGACGGCCTCGCCGCTGAGGAAGCCGTCAGGGATGTGCATGCGTCGCCGTCCTGGCGTCGTCCGCCGTGAGGTCGAGCGCGGCGACCTCGCCGACCACGAACGTCACCGGCGGCGGCAGCGGCGACGGCAGGTCGGCGAGCGTGCCGCGCAGCACCCGCTGGCGCTCGCGGCTGCCGGCGCTGATCGCGGCCACCGGCGTGTCGGCGGCGAGGCCGCCGGCCATCAGCCGTGCGGCGATCCGGCGGATGCGCCCGCGCCCGGTGAGGACGACGATCGTGCCGCCGAGGCGCGCGATCGCCTCCCAGTCCGGCGGCGTGCCGTGCTCGGGGTCGTCGTTGGCGTCGACCATCGTCACCGTCACGCTGAGCTGGCGGACCATCAGCGGGATGCCCGCCGCGGCGGGCGCGGCGAGCGCCGACGAGACGCCGGGGGTCACCGTGACGGACACGCCGTGGGCGCGCAGGTGGCGCGCCTCCTCGCCGCCGCGCGAGGCGACGAACGGGTCGCCGCTCTTCAGCCGCACGACGTGGCGGTCGCGCCCCAGCTCGACCAGCAGCTCGTTGACCGCCTGCTGGGGCAGCGCGCGCGCCCCCGGCCGCAGCCCGACGCAGTGGACCTCCGCCTCCGGCGGCGCCAGCGCGACGACGGCGTCCATCGACGGCCGGTCGTAGACCACGACCTCGGCCGACCGGATCGCCTCCAGCGCCGCCGCGGTCAGCAGCGAGGGGTCGCCCGGGCCGGCGCCGACCAGGTGCACGCTCACTCCCCCACCTCCACGGTCGCCTCCGAGCGCTCGGCGACGAGCCACGGGCCGGCGGCGCGGCCGGTCTCGCCGGCGACGAGCAGGAGCGTCCTCATCGTCACCTCGTCCGGGTCGAGCTCGCCGAGCACGGTCCGCGTCACGCGCTGGCCGGGGCGCCCGACGTCGGTCGCGGCGGCGGCCGGCGTGTCGGGGCCGCGGCGCTCGCGCAGCAGGTCTAGCACGGCGTCGAGCTGCCAGCGGCGGGCGCGCGAGCGCGGGTTGTAGATGGCCAGCGCGAGGCCCGAGTCGGCGAGCGCGGCCAGCCGCCGCTCGACCGTCGCCCACGGCGTGCGGATGTCCGACAGCGAGATCGTCGCCCAGTCGTCGGCCAGCGGCGCGCCGAGCAGCGCGGCCGCCGCCAGCGCCGCGGTCAGGCCGGGGACGACCTCGACGGCCGGCCGCTCGGCCTCGGGGATCGCCGCCGCGCGGTCGAGCGTCCGGGCGGCCATGCCGTAGACGCCGGCGTCGCCGGAGGAGACGAGCGCCACGCGCGCCCCCGCGGCGGCGCGGGCCAGCGCCTCCTCCGCGCGGGCCTCCTCCTCGCCCATCGCGCCGCGCACGACCTCGTGGGCGGCGGTCAGCAGGTCCTCGCACTGGTCGACGTACGGGCCGTAGCCGACGACGACCTCGGCGGCGGCGACGGCGGAGGCGGCGGCGGGCGTCCGGTGCGCGGGGCCGCCCGGGCCGAGGCCGACGATGTGCAGCGTCCCGGTCATGCCGCGAGCGGGTTGAAGCCGGCGGGCAGCTCGAGGCGGTGCGCGTTCATGAAGCCCTCGTCGGCGAGGATCTCCCGGGTCGGGCCGTCGGCGGCGACGATGCCCGAGTCGAGCACGACCGTCCGCGGGCACAGCTCGAGCGCGTACGGCAGGTCGTGCGTGATGACGAGCGTCGTGAGCTTCAGCGACTGGAGCACGTCGGCCAGCTCGCGGCGGGCGGCGGGGTCGAGCGCGGCGGTCGGCTCGTCGAGCACGAGCACGTCGGGGCCCATCGCGAGCACGCCGGCCACCGCGACGCGGCGCCGCTGTCCGGCGGAGAGCTGGTGCGGCGCGCGGTCCTCCTCGTCCTCCATGCGCACCCGCTCGAGCGCCGAGCGCACGCGCTCGCGCAGCGCGTCGCCCTTGAGCCCGAGGTTGGCCGGCCCGAACGCGACGTCGGACCCGACCGTCGGCATGAAGAGCTGGTCGTCGGAGTCCTGAAAGACCAGGCCGACGCGGCGGCGGATCTCGCGCCGGGTGTCGCGGCTCAGCTCCAGCCCGCTGACGGCGACCGAGCCGCCGGTCGGCTCGAGCATCCCGTTGAGCTGGAGCGCGAGCGTCGTCTTCCCGGCGCCGTTCGGCCCGAGGATCGCGACGCGCTCGCCGCGCTGGACGACGAGGTCCACCCCGGCCAGCGCGGCGGTGCCGTCGGGGTACTCGAACCGCAGGCCGCGCAGCTCCAGCGCCACCGGCTCGTCGGTGCCGGCGGCGGTGCCGGCCACCTTGGCGAGCGCCGGCTTGCGGCGCTTGATCTCGATCGCGGGCGGCGGCTGCGGCGCGCGGATCGCCCGCCGCGAGCGCCGCCTGCCCTTGGCCGGCGCGTCCCCGTGCGGGGTCAGCGAGATCGGCGTCCCGACCATGTCCTCGTAGCCGGGCAGCCGCACGCGGTAGGTGCAGAGGTCGCAGTTCATGCGCACCGGGCCCTGGAGCACCTCGCGGTAGCGCTCGAGCACGAGCCGCGCGAAGCGCCGGTCGGGGCCGAGGTGCGGCCCGCCGCGCACGGTCATCTCCGGGTGCTCCTTCGCCCACTCGGCGGCGCGCTGGTAGATGCGCGGCACGAGGACGCCGGTGAACAGCAGGAACGGGACGACGACGGCCTTGCGCGCGCCGAGCAGCCGCAGGCGCTCGAGCGCGCCGGGGACGTCGGGCTGCGCGACCGACACGAACGCCGGCTCGACGAGCCCGAGGCCGCGGCCGTCGCCGAGCAGCCGCGCCACCTTGTAGAGGTCGGCGCCGGCGTCGGGGTCGCTCGACCCGCGGCCGACGAGCACGATCCCGACCTCCGCGGGGTCGTCCTCGCCGATCGCCTCGCGGATGCGCTCCTCCGCGACCGCCAGCACGACCGGGTCGATCCCGAGGTCGCGCCCCATGCGGAACGCGACGTCGGGGTGGCGCAGCCGTGCGCGGGCCAGCGCCGCGGGGCCGTCGTTCTTGAGGTGGCCGGCCGCCAGCAGCACGAGCGGCACGGTCACGACCTCGCGCGGCCCGCGCTCGACGGCGCGGTCGATCGCGGTGTCGACGAGCGGCTCGGCCATCTCGATGAAGCCGAACTCGACGGGCAGGTCGCCGGCCGCGTCCCGGACGGCGTCCGCGAGCTGCCAGAACTCCTCGACGCCGTCGGAGTCGCGGCTGCCGTGCCCGACGACGACGAGCACGCGCTCCTGCGCCGCCAGCGACGGGACCGCCTCGCCCGCCGTCGCGTCGCCGCTCACGCCGGCACCCGGGCCAGGAGGGTCGCCAGCACGGCCGGGACGGGGAGCGCCAGGGCCAGCGCCCACGCGGCGCGCGTCCCGCGCTCGGAGAGGACGACGTCCGGCATGCTGCCCTCGAAGCCGCGCGCCAGCATCGCGCCGTGCACGCGCTCGCCGCGCTCGAAGCAGCGGACGGTCAGCGCGCCCGCCGACTGCGCGACGGCCCGGGCCTGCCACAGCCACCGCGGGTCGTCGCCGCGCGCCACGCGCGCCGCCTGCATGCGCCGCAGCTCGGCGAGCACGACCTGCAGGTAGCGCAGCGCGAACCCGGCGATCGCGGTGAGCTGGCGCGGGACGCGCAGGCGCTCGCAGCCGGCGAGGATCGCCGCGGGCTGCGTCGTCGCCATCAGGATCCCCGTCGCCTGCACCGCGAGCGTCGCCTTGGCGGCGATGTGGCCGGCGGCCTGGAGGCCGTCGGTCGACAGGGCGAGCCCGAGCACGTCCGTCGTCTCGCCGCCGCCGACGAACGGCAGCAGCACGATGAAGAGGATGAACGGGACCTCGATCACGAGCCGCTGCCCCATGAGCCCCGGCGGCGTGCGCGTCACGGCGGCGACCGTGAGCAGCAGCGCGGCGTCTACGGCGTACGGCCAGAACGAGCCGCCGGGGACGAGCGCGACGGCGACGACGAACGCGATCGTCGCCGCCACCTTGACCTCCGGCGCCGCGCGGTGCGCGAAGGTCTCGACCTCGACCTCGAGCTCGGCGCCGTGGGCGGCGTTGGTCACAGCTTCTCCCCGCGGCGCCCGGCGCGCGGCGCCGGGACGATGATCGTCGACATGTACGGCGCGGCGCCGTTGTCGAGGTCGCCGGCGCGGCCGACCCGCTCGCCGGGCATGCCGACGTCCGCGCCGTAGATCGCGTCGCTCAGGCGGCCCGCCGCGCGCACCGCGTCGAGCAGCTCGGGAAGCTGGCGCCCGCCCTTGTAGACGACGACCGTGCCGTCGGTGCGCAGCGCCTCGCGCAGCGTCTCGCCGCCGGCGGTGTACGGCACGAGCGTCACGCTCTCGCGCCCCTCGGCGAGCACGGTGCCCGACCGCGCGGCGAGGTCCTGCATCGCGGTGATGCCGGGGATGGTCGCGACCTCGACGCCCGGGACGAGCCGGACGACCGTGTGCGCGACGTACGAGAACGTCGAGTAGACGTTCGGGTCGCCGATCGTGGCGAAGGCGGCGGTCCCGCCGGCGGCGACGACCGCGGCGATGGCGCGCCCCGCGGCGTCCCAGCGGTCGCCGCGCTCCCCGCTGTCGCGCATCGAGAACGCCAGCCGCTCGATCCGCTCGGCCGGCACGTGCGGGGCGATGACCCGCTCGGCCCGGCCCAGGTCGCCGCGCGAGCTCTCGGTCTCGGGCAGGAAGACGCGGTCGGCCGACCGCAGCGCGTCGAGCGCCTTGAGCGTCAGGTGCCCGGGGTCGCCGGGGCCGACGCCGACGCCGACGAGCCGCCCGGCGCTCACGCGACCGCGCTCCGCCGCTCGCGCGCGGCGACGACGCCCGCGACGAGCCGCGAGGCGACCGCGGGCTCGGCCGCCCAGTGCGTGTGCAGGTAGCTCGCGTGGACGCCCCCGACGACGAACCCCTCCGGCCGGCCGCGCAGCGCCCAGGCCGGCGCCTCGCCGGCCGCCGGCTCGAGGCGCGAGTAGTGGAACTCGTGGCCGCGGACCGCCGTCCCCGCCGGCCACGCCGGGTGGGACGTGAGCGCCACGGCCTCCCGGTAGCCCAGCGCGAGCCGGTCCCCCATGCGCGCGGTCGCGGGCAGCACGCCGCACATCGGCCGCCCGTCGAGCGCCTCCGACAGGTAGAGCAGGCCGCCGCACTCGGCGAGCACGACGCCCCCGGCGCGCGCGAACGCCGTGACCTCCGCGCGCAGCTCGGCGTTCGCCGACAGGCCCTCGCCGTACACCTCGGGGAACCCGCCGGCGAGGATCAGCGCCTCGGTGCCGGCGGGCAGCGCCTCGTCCGACAGCGGGTCGAAGTCGACCAGCTCGGCGCCGGCCGCGGCGAGCAGCTCGAAGTTCTCGCGGTAGTGGAACGAGAACGCGGGCCCGCGCGCGATCGCCACGCGCACGGGCGCCGGCCCGGCCCCCGGGGGCGCCGCGGCCTCGGGCGACCACGCCGGGCCGGGGACGTGCGGCGCCGTGGCCGCCAGCGCGCGCAGGCCGTCGAGGTCGCAGCTGCGCTCGACGAGCGCGGCGAGGCGCGCGATCGAGGCCTCGGCGCGGGCGCGGCGCTCGTCGATCGGCACGAGGCCGAGGTGGCGCTCGGGCGCGGAGACCTCGGCGTCGCGGCGCAGCGCGCCGAGCACGGGGATCCCCAGGGGCTCGATCGCCTCGCGGCAGATCGCCTCGTGGCGGTCGCTGCCGACGCGGTTGAGGACGACGGCGCCGACGCGGACGCCGGGGTCGAACGTCGCGAAGCCGTGGACGACCGCGGCCACCGACCGTCCCGCCGACGCCGCGTTGACGACGAGCACCAGCGGCGCGTCGAGCAGCTTGGCGACGTGCGCGCTGGAGGCCAGCTCGCCGTGGCCCGTCGCCCCGTCGAACGCGCCCATGACGCCCTCGACGACCGCGACCTCGGCCCCCGCGGACCCGTGGCGGAACAGCGGGGCGACGAGGTCCGGCCCCGACATGTACGCGTCGAGGTTGCGGCCGGGCCGGCCGCAGGCGAGGCTGTGGTAGCCCGGGTCGATGAAGTCGGGGCCGACCTTGAACCCCGCGGTTCGCAGCCCGCGGGCCGCGAAGGCGGCCATCAGCCCTGTGGCGACGGTCGTCTTCCCGGCACCGGAGTTGGTGCCGGCGATGACGAGGCGCGGGATCACCTGGTTCGAAGCGGTGCTCGCAGAACGATCGCACGCATCTCACAACGCATCCTATCTCAAGCATTGAGCGCGCTAGCCACAGTCAGCGCTCTATGATCGCCGCGTGACGGAGCGCGGAGGGCTGCCTGCCACCACCACCGCGCCGGCCCGCGAGCGCCCGGCCGGCACCGAGCCGGCAGCGGACGAGCCCGCCTCCGAGCGCACGCTCGCGGCGGTCGGCCTGTCGTTCCACACCGCGCCCGTCGACCTGCGCGAGCGGCTCGCGCTCCCGCGTCACCGGGCAGAGGCCGCGCTCTCGGAGCTGCGCGCCCACGACGCGGTCGACGAGGCCGTCGCCATCTTCACCTGCAACCGGACCGAGCTGTACCTCGCCGGCCCGGACGGCCCGGCCGCCGCGGAGGCGGCGCTGCGCCTGCTCTCCGATCGCAGCGGCGTGCCCGCCGGGCAGCTCGACGGCGCGGTCTACACGCTCCACGGCGTCGACGCCGCCCGGCACCTCTTCCGCGTCGCCTCCGGCCTCGACTCGCTGGTCGTCGGCGAGGCGGAGATCCAGGGGCAGGTCCGCCGCAGCTTCGAGGAGGCGCGGCAGGCCGGCGCGAGCGGCCGCTTCACCTACCAGCTGTTCAACGCGGCGATCCGCACGGGGAAGCGCGTGCGCACCGAGACCGCGCTCGGCGCGGGCCACGTGTCGGTGCCGTCGGTGGCGATGACCTTGGCGCGCAGCCGCCTCGGCGAGCTGGCGGGGCGGACCGTGGCGGTGCTCGGCGCGGGCGAGACGAGCGAGCTGACCACCCGCGCGCTCGCCGAGCAGGGCGTGCGGGCGGTCATCGTCGCCAGCCGCGGGCGCGAGCGCGCCGACGCGCTGGCCCGCCGCTTCGGCGGCCGCGCCGTCGGCCTGGAGGAGCTCCCCCAGACGCTGGCGCGGGTCGACATCGTCGTCTCGGCGACCGCGGCGCCGCGGCCGATCATCGCCCCGGACGACGTCGTGCGCGCGATGGAGCGCCGCGCCGGCCGGCCGCTGCTGCTGATCGACCTCGCCGTCCCGCGCGACGTCCACCACGACTGCGGCCGGATCCCCGGCGTCGCCCTCTACGACGTCGACGACCTGCAGGCGATCGTCGCCGAGAACCGGTCGCTGCGCGAGGCCGACACCGACAGCGCCCTGGCCATCGTCGACGAGGAGGTCGACCGGTTCGCGCGCTGGCTGGGCTCCCAGTCGGTCGCCGCGACCGTGAGCGCCCTGCGGCGGCACGGCGACCGGGTCGCCACCGAGGTCCTCGCCGCCAACGCCGGACGCTGGGAGGCGCTCACCGAGCGCGACCACCGGCGCGTGGAGGCGATGGCGCGCTCGATCGTCAAGCGCCTGCTGCACGGCCCCACCCGGCGGCTGGTCGACGGCGGCGCCGAGGACCACGCGCGCCACGCCGCGGCGCTGCGCAGCCTCTTCGGCCTCGACGGCGGCGCAGAAAGCGAGAGCAGCATCCATATGATGAGCGACCCCTCCGGCAACCCGCAGCCCATGAGCCTTCCCCCGCAGCCCGAGCCGGACCCGCCCCCGGACGGGGGTGCCCCCGCGCTCGAGTGGCCGCTGCCCGGCGGGCGGCTGGAGCGCTGGGGCAGGACCCCCGAGGCGATCGAGAAGCGCAGCCGCGCCCTCGCCGCCGAGGCCGTGCGCCGGTGGCCCGGCCCCGACGGCGACCTCGCGGCCTCGTGCGTGTACGCCGCCGGCGACCTGACGCTCGGCGACCAGCTCTCGATCCACGGCGATCCGGCCGAGCGCGGCGCCGCCGCGCTGCGCGCGGGCGGCGGCGTGCTGGTCGACACGAGCATGGCGCGCAGCGGCGCCACGCGGATCGCCGCCGACGTCGCGGTCGCCGTGCAGGTCGAGGGCGCCGCCGACCTCGCCCGGCGCGCGGGGACGACGCGCGCGGCGGCCGGCGTGCGCCTCGCGTGGGACGAGCACGGCCGCGACGGGATCGTCGTGGTCGGCAACGCGCCGACGGCGCTCCTCGCCGCGCTCGACCTCGCCGAGGCGCGCGGCGCGCCCGCCTGCATCATCGCGACGTGCCCGGGCTTCACGCTGGCCAAGGAGTCCAAGGACATGCTCGCCGAGTCGGGCCTGCCGCACTTCGCGGTGCTGGGGACGCGCGGCGGCACGGGGATGGCCGTGGCGGTGCTCAACGCGATCGGGCGGCTCGCCGCCGCGGGCGCGTGAGCGGCGGCGCGCGACGCTCGGCCGCGGCGATGACCGCGGAGGCGGCCTCGGCGCTGCGGTTCATGACGACGCTGCCCGTCGCGCGCGCCGGGCCGGTCGCCCCGGCGTCGTCCGGGCGGGTCTTCTACCCGGCGGTCGGCGTCCTCGTCGGCGCACTGGCGTGGGGCGCGTTCTGGCTGGGGTCGACGGTCGCCAGCGCCGGCGTCGGCGCGTTCCTCGCCGTCGCCGCGCTCGTGCTGGTGACCGGCGCGCTGCACCTCGACGGCCTGTCGGACTGCGCCGACGGGCTGTTCGGCGGCTCGACCGTCGAGCGGCGCCTGGAGATCATGCGCGACTCGCGCGCCGGCGCCTTCGGCGTCGTGGCGGTCGTCCTCGTCCTCGCGGGCGACCTCGTCGCCCTGGGCGAGCTGACGCGCGAGGAGGCGCTCGCGGCGCTGATCGCGGCCGGCGCGCTCGGGCGCGTCGCGATCCTCGCGCTCGTCGCGACGCTCGCGTACGTCCGGCCTACGGGGCTGGGCCAGGGCCTCGGCGGCGCGGGCGCCCGGCGCGACCTCGCCGTCGGCGCGCTCGTGGCCGCCGCGGCGATCGCGCTCGACTGGCGGCACGGCCTGCTCGCCGCGGGGCTCGTCGCGCTCGTGACGTGGGGGCTCGGGGCGTTCGCCCGGCGGCGCGTCGGCGGCGCGACCGGCGACGTCTACGGCGCGGCCGTCGAGCTGTCGCAGGTCGTCGCGCTCGGCGCGTACACGGTGCGGCTGTGACCGCTCGCGGCGGCAGCCGGCGCACCGCGCTGTGGACGGCGCTCGCCGCCGACCTCGCCGTCGGCGACCCGCCGCACCGGCTGCATCCGGTCGGGCTGGCCGGCGCCGCGCTCGGCCGCTCGTACGCGCCGTTCCGGCGGCGCTCCCCGGCGGTGCAGTTCCTCGGCGGGACGCTCGCGCTGGCGGGCGTCGCGGGCGCCGCGGGCGCGGGCGCGCACCTCGCCGAGCGCGCGCTGCGGCGCCTCCCGGCGGGGGCCGCGGCGCTCGGCGTCGCGCTCAAGCCGACACTCGCGCTGCGCCAGCTGCTGCAGGAGGGGTGGCTCATCGCCCGCGCGCTCGACGCCGGGGACCTCGACGGCGCCCGCGGCCGCGTGTCGACGATCGTCTCCCGCCCCACCGCGGACCTCGGCCCGCCGGAGATCGCGGCGGCGACGATCGAGTCGGTC
>DASZEJ010000134.1:0-7818 GCA_035940955.1 Solirubrobacteraceae bacterium | reverse complement strand
ACGATCGAGTCGGTCGCGGAGAACCTGGGCGACTCGATCGTCGCGCCGGTGCTCGCCTTCGCCGCGCGCGGGCTCCCCGGCGCGGCGGTCTATCGCGTCGTCAACACGGCGGACGCGATGTTCGGCTACCGCGACGACCGCGAATGGCTGGGCAAGAGCGCGGCGCGCGCCGACGACGTCCTCAACGTCGTCCCCAGCCGGGTCGCCGCCGCGGCGCTGGCCGCCGCCGCGCTGGCGCTCGAGGGCCCGGCGCGGGCGCGCGCCGCGGTCGCCGCCGCCCGGCGCGACCACGGCGCGCTCGCCAGCCCCAACGCCGGCTGGCCGATCGGCGCGATGGCCGGCGCCCTGGGCTGCCGCCTCGACAAGCCCGGCCACTACGTCGTCGGCCGCGACTGGCCGGCGCCGACGGCCCGCGACGTCCGCCGCGCCGCGGGCACCGCCGGCCTCGCCGCCGCGCTCGTCGCCGGCACGGTCTCGGTGACGGCATGCTGACCTTCGTCCTCGGCGGGATCCGCTCGGGCAAGAGCGCGTTCGCGCGCCGCGCCGCGGCGGCGACCGGCCGGCCGGTGACGTACCTCGCGACCGGCGTGGCGTCCGACCCCGAGATGGAGCGGCGGATCGAGGCCCACCGGCGCGACCGCCCGGCGACGTGGACGTGCGTCGAGGAGCCGGTGGCGATCGGCTCGGCGGTGCGCCGCGGCACGCCCGTGGTGATGCTCGAGTCGGTCGACGGCTGGCTGTCGAACCGGCTGTGGGCCCTCGCCTCCGGGGGCGACGTCCCCGCCGGCGCGGGCGAGCGGCTGCTGGCCGCGTGCCGCGAGGAGCTCGCCGAGCTGCGGGCGGCCCCCGACCACCTCATCGCGGTCAGCTCCGAGGTCGGCCTCTCGCTCGTCCCCCTCCACCCGGCCGGGCGCGTCTTCGCCGACGTGCTCGGGCAGCTCAACCAGGACCTCGCCGCCGCGGCGGACGAGTCGTACCTGATCGTCGCCGGGGTCCCCGTCGCGCTCCACGACCGCCGCGGCGCCGCGGCCGGGACGGCGTGATGGCGACCCGCGAGCAGACCGCCGCCGCGCCGCTGACCGAGACCGTCATCCGCTCGCCGCGCCTGGCGCTCGCCGCCGCGCCGGGCGACGCCGCCGCGCTGCGCAGCCTCGTCGCCGCGCTCGTGCGGCTGCTGCGCGGGTGGCAGATCCCGGTGGTCCTCTACACGGACGCGCCGGCCGGCGACGACCCGTCGTGGAGCGCGGTGCTGCGCCGCCCGATCGACGAGCTGCACGCCGCGGCCGGCACGGGCGGGCTGCACGAGCAGCACAACCGCTGGGCGATCGCCAACGGCGGCGACCTCACGGTGCTGGCGTCGTTCGGCGACCCCGCGGGCGACGCGCTGCTGCGGACGGCCGCCGCGACGCGGACGCCGCTCGTCCTCGTCGCGACGACGGGCACGGGGACGGGCGAGCTCGCCGCCGCGTGCGCGCGCCACGCCGGCCTGACCGTCGCCGGGCAGGTGACGGTCGGCGACGGCCCGGCCGCGGACACGGGCGCGACGCCGCTGGGGCGCGTGCCCGCGCTCGCGCCCTCGGACGAGCTGGACGACGACCCCGACGACCCCGTCGCGGCGCTCGCCGCCTACGCGGCCGGCGGCGAGGCGGAGACCGGCTGGGCGCTCGACCTCACCGCGCTGATGGTCGCCGGCAACGGCGCGCCCGCCCTCGTCGCCCGCGGCGCGGACGGCGGCGACGGCGACGGCGCGCCCCGGCGCGGCGCGGCATCGCCCCGGCGCGCGGGGCGCCCGCGCGGGCGCCGCGGGCGCGCGCTCATGGTCCAGGGGACGCACAGCTCGGCCGGCAAGAGCTTCCTCGTCACCGCGCTCGCGCGGCACTTCGCGGACCTCGACCTCCGGGTCGCCCCGTTCAAGGGCCAGAACATGTCGAACAACGCGCGGATCGCCCGCGGCGGCGAGATCGGCGTCGCGCAGCACCTGCAGGCCCTGGCCGCGCGCGCCGAGCCGGACGTGCGGATGAACCCGGTCCTGCTCAAGCCCCACGACACCGGCAGCCACGTCGTCGCGCTCGGCCGGTTCGAGCCCGAGCTGACCGCGCTCCCCTGGCGCCTGCGCAAGCCGATCCTGTGGCCCGCCGTCCGCCAGGCGCTGCACGAGCTGCTCGACGAGAACGACGTCGTGATCGTCGAGGGGGCGGGGAGCCCGGCCGAGCCGTACATGTACCACAACGACATCGTCAACATGCGGATCGCGCGCGAGGCGAGCGCGGCCACGATCCTCGTGTCCGACGCGGGCCAGGGCGGCGCGATCGCGCAGTCCTACGGCACCTGGCGGATGATCCCGGAGGGGGACCGCCACCTCATCCGCGGCTTCGTCTTCAACAAGTTCTACGCGCCGGGCTACGTCGACCTCTTCCTGCCCGGGGCGGACATGCTGGAGCGCCTGACCGGCGTGCCGTCGCTCGGGGTCCTCCCGATGCTCGACTTCTCGCTGCCCGAGGAGGACCTCCACAGCCTGACCGCCGGCGCGCGCCCGGGCGAGAGGCGCCTGGCCGTGCTCGCCTACCCGCGCATCTCGAACTTCGACGAGTTCGCGCCGCTCGAGCACGTGCCCGGGCTGGGCATCGTCTGGGCGCGCACCGCCGAGGAGCTCGCGGACGCCGACGTGCTCGTCCTCCCCGGCTCCAAGAACGTCCCGCTCGACCTCGCGTGGATGCGCGAGCGCGGTCTCGACGACGCGGTCCGCTCGTGGGCGCAGGCCGGCAAGCCCGTCCTCGGGATCTGCGGCGGGCTGCAGATGCTCGGCGAGCGCATCGAGGACCCGGCCGGCGTGGAGGGCAGCGCGACCGGCCTCGGTCTGCTGCCGCTGGAGACCGTCCACCACGACGAGAAGGTGCAGACGCGGACGCAGGCGACGTTCGGGCCGCTCGGCGGGCCGTGGGAGCCGCTCAGCGGCGTCAGCGTCGACGCCTACGAGATCCGCTTCGGCCGCACGCGGGCGGTCGGGGAGGTCACCGAGGCGCTTCCCGGCGGCACCGGCTTCGCCGACGGCAACGTGCTCGCGATCTCGCTGCACGGGATCTTCGAGAACCAGGCCGTCGTGGAGGCGGTCTTCGGGGTCTCGGTCGACAACCGGGCGATCCTCGACGAGGCGTTCGACGCCGCGAGCGCGGCGCTCGCCGAGCACCTCGACATGGCGCGCCTGGAGGAGATCGTCCTTGCCTGACGGCCTGGCCGTCGGCATCGGCATCGTCAGCTACGCCGAGCCGCAGCTGGTCGTGGAGTCGCTGGCCGGCACGCTGGCGGAGGCCGGGCTCGCCGGGCGCCCGGTCGTTCGCATCGGGACGATCGACAAGCTGGCGAGCCATCCCGCGCTGCTCGCCGCGGCCGAGGCGACCGGGGCGCGGCTGACCGGCTACCCGCCCGAGGCTCTCGACCGGGTCGCCGTCCCCACGCCGTCGGACTACGTCGCCGGGGTGATGCGCACGAAGAGCGTCTCGGAGGCGGCGGCGCTGCTCGCCGCCGGCCCGGGCGCGCGGCTGCTCGTCCCAAAGCGCGTCCACGCGGCCTCGGTCACCGTCGCGGTGGCGGCCGTCGACGGCGCGGCCTGAGCGGCGGCGCGCTACGCCGCGGCGGAGCTGGCGACGAGCAGCCGCTCGACGAGCCGGTCCGGGCCGGCCGGCGGCTCGCCCGCGGCCCAGCGCACGCACGGCACCGGCTCGGAGAGGTGGCGGCCGTCGCGCGGGTCGGTCCCGTGGTCGGGGCAGACCGTGAGCGTCCCGCCGATCGCGCGCAGCGCGTCCCACAGCGGGGCGAGGATGTCGCGGTCGATCGCCTCGATCGCCGCGCGCTTGGCCGCAGGGTCGCGCTCGTGCGAGGCCTCGTCGGGAGCGGCGACGTGGACGACGACGCGGTCGGCCCGGTCGAGCTCCCGCAGCGCGGCGGCGGCCTTCGCCGCGCAGTCGGTGCGGCTGCGCCCGGTCGCGCCCGGGGGCGTGACGGTGCGCGCGCCGAGCAGGCGCGCGGCGCCGACCGCTCCGCCCGACGCGCCGACGAGCACGGTCCGCTCGTCGAGGATCGGCTCCAGGCGCGGGCCGTCGTCCCAGATGCGCAGGTCGCACCCGGCCGGCGGCACGGGGTCGCGCGGGCCGAGCACGAGGTACCGGTGCGCGCCGACGGGGTGGGCCGGCCCGCCGGACGTCGCGGCGAGGTGCGCCGCGACGGCCTCCAGGTCCTCGGCCTCGCAGCGCAGCCCGTCGCGGTAGAGGTCGACGCGGCGCGGGACGACGCCCGGGGGCACGTCGATCCCCGCGGCCGCCGCCTCGATCCACGACCGGCTCGGCGCGGCGGTCAGCCGGGCGCCCAGCAGGGTCGAGACGCCGACCTCGCTGCCGGCCGGCAGGCCGGCCGGGATCGTGCGCCGCGCGGTGACGGTCCCCTCCGCGCAGAGCGCGTCGAGGACGGGCGTGCGGGCCTGCTCCAGCGTCGTGGCGCCGGCGTGCGGATCCTCGGCCGCTCCGTCCGGGATGACCAGTACGTCGACCACCGCGCGCGACGCTAGCACGACGCGCAAAAGTTCTCGCACGCGTTCTTGGAGTCTGACTATGCTCGCTCAGACCCACCCCGAACGATGAGGTTCCCCATGCTGAACGTGCCTGCACGCGGGCGATCGCTGTGCGCCATCCTCGCCCTCGCGGCCGTCCTCGCCCTCGGCGCCGCGGGGCCCTCGATGGCGCAGGCGCCGCCGCCCGCGGCCAACGCCGAGGTGCCGCTGCCCACGCCCGCCTCCGGCTCCTTCTACACCGCCTTCGACTACACCACCGACGACCGGATCATCGCCTTCGACGGCTTCACCGTGTACGAGCAGCAGGACGCCGCGAGCGACGCGATGACGCCCGTGGGCTCGATCCCCGAGGAGTACCGCGGCGCGACCGACCCGAGCTTCGTCTCGGTGTCGCCCACCGACGACCTCGTCCTCCTCGGCGCGGGCGCCGGCGGCTCGAAGTACCCCGACCCGGACTACAACGGGAACATCTTCCGCATGGACCTGAACACGGGCGCCGCGTCGCTCGTGGGCCGGTACCCGTGGAACATTCTCGGCGACTTCATCAGCCAGCACCACTTCGTGTTCGGCCAGGGTGAGACGTACGGGTTCTTCACGGGCTCGGTCGAGGTCCTCGACCTGCGGACCGGCGCCACGCGCTCGATCGTCAAGGAGATCCCGGGCGACCCCGGCGGCGTGGCGTTCGACCGCGGCGACGACGGCCACGGCAACCTCTTCGTCGGCCTCGGCTCGGCCCAGGACAGCGACCGCAACGGCGAGGTCCGGCGCTTCTCCAAGAACGCCGTCAAGGCGGCGCTCGACGGCGGCCCGGCGCTCGACTTCGACACCCAGAGCACGCTCGTGACGGAGATCCTGAACGCCGGCGACCTCGCCTTCGGCGCGCACGGCCAGATGTTCGTCGGCGGCGGCGACTTCGGCGAGCCCGACCTCGGCTACGTCGCGAAGGTCGACCCGAAGACGGGTCAGACCCTCAGCCGGTTCGACCCGGCCGACGGCGACGCCGACGACGGCGACTTCCGGTACTGGGCGCTGTCCGACGCCCCGGGGGGCTGCGTGCTCGGCGCGCTCGACCTGAGCAGCTTCTTCAGCCCCGACCCGGACGTCGTGTACCAGCGCGACCTGTGCTGATCGCGAACCGCCTCGCGGCGCTGACCGGCGGGACCCCGCCGGGCGGCGCCGCGGGCGCGGGCGCCGCGACGGGCGCGGAGCCGTGACGGACGTCGACCTGCGCCACCACGGCGACGTGGAGGCGGCGGCGGGCCTGCTCGACTTCGCGACGAACGTCCGGCTGGCCGGCCCGCCGGCGTGGCTGCGCGAGCGCCTGGTGGCCGAGTTCGACACGCTCGGCCGCTACCCGTCGACGGACGCGGTGCGCGCCGCCGTCGCCGGCCGCCACGGGCGCCCGCCCGAGGAGGCGCTGCTCACCGCGGGCGGCGCCGAGGCGTTCGTGCTCCTCGCGCGGGCGCTGCGCCCGGCGCACGCCGTCTGCGTGCACCCCTCGTTCACCGAGCCGGAGGCGGCGCTGCGCTCGGCCGGGCACGCGGTCGAGCGCGTCCTGCTGGCGCCGCCGTTCACGCTCGACCCGGCGCTGGTGCCCGAGACGGCCGACCTCGTCGTCCTCGGCAACCCCACGAACCCGACCTCGGTGCTGCACCCCGTCGCGACGCTCGAGGCGCTCGCCCGCCCGGGTCGCGTCCTCGTCGCCGACGAGGCGTTCGCCGACTGCGTGCCGGGCGAGCCGGCGAGCGTCGCGGGGCGCCGCGACGTGCCCGGCCTCGTCGTCGTGCGCAGCCTGACGAAGACGTGGGGGCTCAGCGGCCTGCGCGTCGGCTACGTCCTCGCGGGGGCGCCGATCCTCGCGCGGCTCGCGGCGGCCCAGCCGGCGTGGCCGGTGTCCTCGCTGGCCATCGCCGCGGCGGAGGCGTGCACCGCGCCCGCCGCCGTCGCCGAGGCGGCCGCGTGGGCGCAGGACCTCGCCGCGGCGCGCGCGCAGCTCGCCGCGGCGCTCGCCGCGCTGCCGGGCGTCGAGGTCGTGCCGGGCGCCGAGGCCTCGTTCCTGCTGCTGCGCGTGCCGGGCGGCGAGGAGGTGCGGCGGTCGCTGCGCGAGCAGGGCGTCGCGGTGCGCCGCGGCGACACCTTCCCCGGCCTCGGGCCGGACTGGATCCGCGTCGCCGTCCGCGAGCCGGCGGTCAACGCGCGGCTGGTGGAGGCGCTGGGCGCGGCGGTCGCCGGGCGCGGCCCGGCGCGCGAGCCGGCCCGCCCGCGGGTCGGATAGCTCAGCCGCCGCGGCGGTCGCGGATGCGCTGCCACGCCAGCACCGCCACGACGGCGAGCAGCGGGACCGCGTAGAGCAGGTCGGCGAGCCAGTGGCCGGCGTGGGCGACGGGCACGTCAGTCCCTCGCCCGGCGCTCGATCGGCACCTCGTCGGTGACGGACAGGCCGTAGCCCTCCAGGCCGCGGATCTTCTTCGGGTTGTTCGTCAGGGTGCGGATCGACGTGAGCCCCAGGTCGATGAGGATCTGCGCCCCGATGCCGTAGTCGCGCAGCTCGGCCGGGGGCCGCTCCAGGCCGTCCTCCTGGAGCTTGTAGGCGCGCAGCTTGTTCAAAAGGCCGATCCCGCGGCCCTCCTGCGCCAGATACAGCAACACCCCCGACCCCTCACGCTCGATCATCGACAACGCCGACTCGAGCTGCTCACCGCAGTCACAACGCAGCGAATGAAAGACGTCCCCCGTCAAACACTCCGAATGCACCCGCACCAACACATCCTCGCGCCCCGCCACCTCCCCCTTCACCAGCGCGACGTGATGCTTGTCATCCACCAGCGACCGATACCCGACCGCCGTGAAATCACCGAACTCGGTCGGCAACCGCGTCGCCACCACCCGCTCGACCAACTTGTCATGCGTCCGCCGATACGCGATCAGATCGGCGACCGTGATCATCTTCAAACCATGACGCGCGCAATACCCCACCAGATCCGGCACCCGCGCCATCGTCCCGTCGTCGTTCATCACCTCACAGATCACCCCAGCCGGAATCAACCCCGCCAGCCGCGCCAGATCGACCGCCGCCTCCGTCTGCCCCGTGCGCTCCAACACACCACCCGGCTTGGACTTCAAAGGGAACACATGCCCCGGCTGCACCAGATCCCGCGGCCGCGACCGCGGATCGATCGCCACCTGAATCGTCCGCGCCCGATCCGCCGCAGAAATCCCCGTCGTCACCCCCTCCCGCGCCTCGATCGACACCG
>DASZEJ010000133.1:0-9518 GCA_035940955.1 Solirubrobacteraceae bacterium | reverse complement strand
GTGCTCGTCCTCCTCGGCGTCGGGGTCCGGCGCGCCGTGCGCGCCGCCCGCCGCCGCTCCCAGCGCAGCCGCTTCTCGCCCCAGAACGACGCCTGGTAGTTGCCGTTGTAGTCGGCGATCTCGCGGTAGCCGGCCGAGCGGTACAGGTGCTCGGCCGCCGGCTGCTTCGGTCCGACGTCGAGCCGCACCCGCTCGTACCCGAGCGACCGCGCGGCGTCCTCGAGCGCACCCAGCAGCGCCCGCGCGACGCCGCGGCCACGGGCCTCCGGGACGACGTACATCCGCTTGATCTCGGCGACGCCGTCCTCCAGCCGCTTGACCCCGCCGCCGCACACCGCCCGCCCGCCGCCGTCGAACCCGACGACGAACGCGCCGCCGGGCGGGCCGAAGTCCTCCGGCCGCCCGCTCGGCATGTCCGGCACGTCGATCCGCCCGTACAGCGGCTCCATCTCGCGCACCATCGCCTCGATCAGGTCGCTCGCCGGCGGTTCGCCGGCGTTCACCGCGCGGAGCTCCACGCCGCCGAACGGTAGGGTCCAGCGCCGTGCAGCAGCTCGCCGACATCGTCCTGCCCGACCACGACGGCAACGACGTGCGCCTCGGCGACCTGTGGGCGGACGGGCCGGTCGCGCTCGTCTGGCTGCGCCACTACGGGTGAGTGCACTGCCGCGACCACGCGGTGCAGTTGCACCGCGCCCGTGAGCGGTTCGCCGAGGCGGGCGCCAGGCTCGTCCTGATCGGCCAGGCGACCCCGCGCCAGGCCGCCGCGTTCCGCCGCAAGACGAAGATCGACCTGCCGGTCCTCGCCGACGAGGAGCGGCGCACGTACAAGCTCGCCGGCCTGAAGCGCGGGAACCTGACCCAGCTGCTCGGCCCCCGCTCCGTCCTCGCCGGCGTCAGGCACGGCGCGCGCTCCGGCGTCGTGCAGGGCCGTATCGTCGGCGACGCCGCGCAGCTCGGCGGCGCGCTCGTCGTCGGGCGCGGCGGCGAGGTGCTCTACGAGCAGCGCTCGCGGCACGCCGGCGACACCGTCGAGCCCGACGAGCTGCTCGCGGCCGTGCGCTAGCCTCGCGCGGCCGATGGCGCGCGACTGGCGAGAGCTCTTCATCCTCGACGCCGCGGCCCCCGCCGGCGAGCCGGCGCCCGAGGAGCAGCAGCGCCGCCGCGGCTTCTTCCGCCGCCTGCGCGACAACATGGCGAAGACCCGGACGGCGCTCGCCGCCGAGGTCCAGGCCACGCTGTTCGAGAACCTCGACGAGGAGACGTGGGAGCGCCTGGAGGAGGCGCTGATCATGGCCGACGTCGGCGCGAAGACGACCGCCGAGGTCGTCGCGAAGCTGGAGCGCGAGGCCGAGAGCGGCGAGATCGAGGGCGGCGAGGCGCTCACCCGCCGGCTGACCGAGCTGCTCGCGGACATCGCGCGCACCGGCGACGACCGGATCGACCTGCGCCACGAGCCGACCGTCGTGCTCATGGTCGGGGTCAACGGCACCGGCAAGACGACGACGCTCGGCAAGCTCGCGTGGCACCTCAAGAACGAGCTCGGCCTGAGCGTCCTGCTCGGGGCCGCCGACACGTTCCGCGCCGCGGCGACCGAGCAGCTCGAGGGCTGGGCGGAGCGCGCGGGCGTCCCGATCGTCACCGGCCGCGAGGGGTCAGACCCCGGCGCGGTCGCGTTCGACGCCGTCGCCGAGGCCCGCCGCCGCGGCGCCGACGTCGTGCTCATCGACACCGCCGGGCGGCTGCACAACCAGGACCACCTCATGGCCGAGCTGACGAAGGTCCGGCGCGTGATCGGCAAGCAGCTGGAGGGCGCCCCGCACGAGACGCTGCTGACCGTCGACTCGACCACCGGCCAGAACGGGCTGCGCCAGGCCAAGCTCTTCTCCGAGGCGGTCGACGTCGACGGCATCGTCCTCACCAAGCTCGACGGGACCGCGAAGGGCGGCATCGCGCTGGCGATCGCCAACGAGCTCGGCATCCCGGTCAAGCTCATCGGGATCGGCGAGGCGCTGGAGGACCTGCGCCCGTTCGACCCCGACGACTTCGCGCGTGCCCTCCTCGAGGCCTGAGCTGCGCGAGCTGCGCGTGCCGGGCGACCCCGCCGCGTGGGAGCGCGCGGGGTTCGCGCTCACCGGCGGCGCCGTGCACCTCGGCGGCGTGCGGATCGTCCCGGGCGCCGAGTGGGGCTGGACGCTCGCCACCGAGCCGGCGCCGCCGGCCCCGCCGGTCGAGCACCCGAACAGCGCGACGGGGATCGACCACGTCGTCCTCCTGACCGGCGACTTCGACGCGACCGTGGAGCGCCTGAAGCGCGAGGGCCTCGACTTCCGCCGCACGCGCGACGCGGGCGAGGGGCGCCGCCAGGCGTTCTTCGTCCTCGGGCCGTGCCTGCTCGAAGTGGCCGGCCCGGTGCCCGGCGGCGAGCGCCTCTGGGGCGTCACGCTCGTCGCGCCGGACCTCGAGCCGTTCGGCGGCCGGGTGAGGGACGCCGTGCAGCCGGGCCGCAGGATCGTGACGATCCCGCACCAGAAGGGCCTCGGAATACCGGTTGCCGTGATGACTCCGCGCTAGCCGCAGGTACGCTTAACGCCCATGGACCAGTGGATCGTCTGGCTGATCATCGCCGTCCTCTTCGCCGTGGGCGAGGTGCTGACGATGGGCTTCTTCCTCGCGCCGTTCGCGGTCGGCGCGCTCGTCGCCGCGCTCGTCGCCGCGCTCGGCGGCGGCTTCGTCTCCGCCGGCATCGCGTTCCTCGCCGTCTCGACCGCCGCGTTCCTCGGCGTGCGCCCGATCGCCCGGCGCCACATGAAGCTCCCCGCCCAGCTGCGGACCGGCACCGCGGCGCTGGTCGGCAAGACCGGCACGGTCGTCGAGACGATCAGCGCCGACGCCGGCTGCGTGCGCATCGACGGCGAGGTCTGGACCGCCCGCCCCTACGACGACGACCAGACGTACGAGCCCGGCCAGAGAGTCCACGTCCTGCAGATCCGGGGCGCGACCGCGCTCGTCAGCGAATAGGAGACCCAGATGGAAGGCCTCATCGTCATCGGCGTGCTCGCGCTCTTCGCGCTGTTCATCGCCGCGTCGACCGTGAAGATCATCCCGCAGGCCAAGGCGGGCGTGGTCGAGCGGCTCGGCCGCTACCAGCGGACGCTCGACCCCGGCCTGGCGATCGTCATCCCGTTCGTCGACCGCGTCAAGCCGCTGATCGACCTGCGCGAGCAGGTCGTCTCGTTCCGCCCCCAGGCGGTCATCACCAAGGACAACGTCACGGTCAACATCGACACCGTCCTGTACTTCACGATCACCGACTCGCGCTCGGTGACGTACGAGGTCGCCAACCCGCTGCAGGCGATCGAGCAGCTCACGGTCACCACGCTGCGCAACGTGATCGGCGGCCTCACGCTCGAGGAGACGCTGACCAGCCGCGACCAGATCAACGCCCAGCTGCGCGTCGTGCTCGACGAGGCGACCGGCAAGTGGGGGATCCGCGTCAACCGCGTCGAGCTGAAGGCGGTCGACCCGCCGGCGACGATCCAGGAGGCGATGGAGAAGCAGATGCGCGCCGAGCGCGACCGGCGCGCGGCGATCCTCAACGCCGAGGGCGTCAAGCAGTCGCAGATCCTCACCGCGGAGGGCGAGAAGCAGTCGGCGGTGCTCAAGGCCGAGGGCGCCAAGCAGGCGGCGATCCTGCGCGCCGAGGGCGAGTCCAAGGCGATCGAGACCGTCTTCAACGCGATCCACGAGGGCCGCCCCGACCAGGAGCTGCTCAGCTACCAGTACCTGCAGATGCTGCCGCAGCTCGCGCAGGGCGAGGCGAACAAGATCTTCGTGATCCCGAGCGAGGTCACGACGGCCCTGTCGAACCTCACGGGGAGGATCGCGCCGCAGCCGCCCGCCGCGCCGCCGGGCGACGGGCAGCAGCGGCTCCCGTGAGCCACGACGAGTACGCGCTCGAGCACACGACGCCGGAGGAGGCCTACCTGCGCGCGCTGCGCGAGGAGACGTTCGACCGGCTCTCCTCCCCCGAGATGCTCTCAGGGCCGGTCGTCGGGCGGCTGCTCGAGTTCCTCGTGTGGGCGCTGCGGCCGCGGCTCGTGCTGGAGATCGGCACGTACAGCGGCTACAGCGCGCTGTCGATGGGGCTCGCGCTGCCGCCCGGCGGACGGATCATCACGCTCGAGTCCGACCCCGAGCGCGCCGCGTTCGCCCGCCGCCACGTCGAGCGCCACGGGCGGATCTCGGTGCGCGAGGGCGACGCGCTGGAGACGATCGCGACGCTCGACGGGCCCTTCGACATGGTGTTCATCGACGCCGACAAGGCGCGCTACGTCGACTACTACGACGCGGTGCTCGGAAAGCTGGCGCCGCGCGGGCTGATCGTCGCCGACAACACGCTCGGCCACGAGCGGATGGCGGGGATCGCCGAGTTCAACGACCACGTCGCCCGCGACCCGCGGACGGTGCAGGTCGTCCTGACGGTGAGGAGCGGCGTTACGCTGATCCGCCGTGTTTGACGCGCTCTCCGAGAAGCTCCAGCAGACGCTCTCAGACGTCCGCCAGCGCGGCACGCTGACGGAGGACGACGTCAACGCCGCCATGCGCGAGATCCGGCTCGCGCTGCTCGAGGCGGACGTCAACTTCCGCGTCGTCCGCGAGTTCACGAAGACGCTGAAGGAGCGCGCGCTCGGCGAGGAGGTCGTCGGCCAGCTCAACCCCGGCCAGCAGGTCGTCAAGATCGTCAACGAGGAGCTGACGAAGCTCATGGGCGGCGCGGCCGGCGGGATCACGTTCTCGCCCCGGCCGCCGACGGTGATCCTGATGGCCGGCCTGCAGGGCTCGGGCAAGACGACGGCGACCGCCAAGCTCGCGCGCCACCTCCGTGAGCAGCACTCGTCGTCGGTCGCCGTCGCGGCGTGCGACGTCTACCGGCCGGCGGCGGTCGAGCAGCTGATCAAGGTCGGCACCCAGGCGGGCGCCGACGTGTACGAGCAGGGCACCGACCGCGACCCGGTCGACATCGCCCGCTGGGCGCTCGACCGGGCGAAGATGGACGGCAAGGACGTCCTCATCGTCGACACCTCCGGCCGGCTGCACGTCGACGCCGAGCTGATGGACGAGCTCAAGCGCATCCGCGGCGCGGTCAAGCCGCACGCGATCCTGCTCGTCGTCGACGCCATGACCGGCCAGGACGCGGTCAACGTCGCCGAGCAGTTCGCGGAGGCGGTCGACTTCGACGGCGTCGTCATGTCCAAGCTCGACGGCGACGCCCGCGGCGGCGCGGCGCTCTCCGTCAAGGCGGTCACCGGCAAGCCGATCCTCTACGCGTCGACCGGCGAGAAGCTCGCGGACTTCGAGCGCTTCCACCCGGACCGGATGGCCCAGCGGATCCTCGGCATGGGCGACGTCCTGTCGTTCATCGAGAAGGCCGAGCAGCAGGTCGACGAGGACCGGGCCGCCGAGATGGAGAAGCGGCTGCGCAAGGGCCAGTTCACGTTCGAGGACTTCCTCGACCAGATGAAGATGATGCGGGGGATGGGGCCGCTGTCCTCGCTGCTCGGGATGATCCCCGGGATGGGCGCGCAGCTGCGCGGCGTGAAGATCGACGACCGCGAGCTCGACCGCGTCGAGGCGATCATCCTCTCGATGACGCCGGAGGAGCGGCGCCGGCCGGAGCTGATCAAGGGCTCGCGCCGGCGGCGGATCGCGCAGGGCTCGGGGACGACCGTGCAGCAGGTCAACGGGCTCGTCAAGCAGTTCTCGCAGATGCAGAAGGTCATGAAGCAGCTGGGGAAGGGCCGCATGCCCGACCTCGGCGCGCTGATGCGGCAGGGTCGCTGAGCCGCCCGCCGGTCGCCTCCGCGCTACTCTCTCTCGCCGCATGTCAGTTCGCCTGAGGCTCACCCGCATCGGCGGTCGCAAGGACCCGGTCTGGCGCGTCGTCGTCGCCGACCAGCGCGCCAAGCGCGACGGACGGGTCATCGAGATCGTCGGCCACTACAACGCACAGACCGAGCCGTCGACGATCAAGGTCGACGAGGAGCGCGTGCGGGAGTGGCTCTCCCGCGGTGCCCAGCCGACCGACTCGGTCCGCAAGATCCTCCGGACGCAGGGCATCGAGTCCTGAAGGACCTCCTCGTCGAGCTCGCCCGGATGCTCGTCTCGAAGCCCGAGGCGGTGTCGGTCGACGAGTTCACCGAGGACGACGGGACCGTGGTGCTCGAGCTGTCGGTCGACGACGACGACTACGGCCGGATCATCGGCCGCGGCGGCCGGACGGCGAACGCGCTGCGGACGGTCGTGAAGGCGGCGGCGGTGCGCGAGCAGCGCCGCGTGCTCGTCGACATCGTCGACTAGATGCGGGCCGGACGGGTCGGTCGCCCGCACGGCCTCGACGGGAGCTTCCACGTCAACGACCCGGTCCCGCGGCTGCTGCGCGACGACGTCCCGCTGGTCGTGGGCGACGCGGAGGCGCGCATCGCGGCGCGGAAGGGGACGGCCGACCGGCCGATCCTGCGGCTCGACATCGCCTCGGACCGCACCGCGATCGAGGCGTTGCGCGGGGCCGAGCTGCTGGTCCCCGACGCGGCCGCCCCGCCGCTCGACGAGGACGAGTACTGGGCCGAGGACCTCGTCGGGTGCGCGGTCGCCGACGGCTCGCGCTCGCTCGGCACGGTGACCGCGCTGCTGGCGCTCCCGTCGTGCGAGGTGCTCGAGCTGGACACCGGCCTGCTCGTGCCGCTGGTGCGCGACGCGATCCGCTCGGTGGACGTCGACGCGCGGCGGATCGAGGTCGACGCGGAGTTCCTGAATGCAGCTTGACGTCGTCACGCTCTTCCCCGAGTGGTTCGACTGGTTCCGCGGGCAGCGGCACGTGCGCAACGCGCTCGAGCGCGGGCACGAGCTGCGGACGCTGAACCCGCGCGACCACACGCCGCTGAGCGGGCGGGTCGTCGACGACACGCCGTTCGGCGGCGGCGCGGGGATGGTCCTGCGCGTGGACGTCATGGACGTCGCGCTGCAGGCGTTCTACGGCGTCGACCCGGTCGAGCTGCGGGCGCGGCGGCGGGTGATCGCGCTGACGCCCGGCGGGCGCGTGCTCGACGACCGCTGGGTGACCGAGCTCGCGCGGGAGGAGGCGATCACGCTGCTGTGCGGCCGGTACGAGGGCTTCGACGAGCGCATCGTGCAGCACTTCTGCTCGGACGTCATGTCGATCGGCCGCTACGTGATCGCGGGCGGCGAGCTGGCGGCGATGGTCGCGGCGGACGCGGTGCTCCGCAAGCTGCCCGGGGTGCTGGGTCACGAGGAGTCGGCGGTGGAGGAGTCGTTCTCCCCGGCGCTCGAGGGAAATCCCGAGTATCCGCACTACACGCGGCCCGCCGAGTACCGCGGCTGGCGCGTCCCCGAGGTGCTGCTGAGCGGCCATCACGCCGAGATCCGCAACTGGCGCCGCGCGCGCTCGCGCGAGCGCGGGGCGGCCGGGGGCGGTCCGCTACCCTCCTAGCCCGCCATGAGCACCGTGATCGACACGCTCGAGCGCGCCCAGCTGCGGCGCGTGCCGAAGTTCCAGGCCGGCGACCGCGTCCGGGTTCACTTCCAGGTGATCGAGGGCACCCGTCGCCGCACGCAGGTCTTCGAGGGCGTCGTCATCAAGCGCCAGGGCCACGGGGCGCGCGAGACGTTCACCGTCCGCAAGCAGTCGTTCGGCGTCGGCGTGGAGCGCACGTTCCCCGTGCACTCGCCGAAGATCGAGAGGATCGAGGTCGCCGCCCGCGGTGACGTCCGGCGCGCCAAGCTCTACTACCTGCGGTCGCGGGTCGGCAAGCGCGCCCGTGTGCGCGAGCGCCGCTACGTCGGGCCGGAGGAGGTCGTCGAGGCGGGCCTGCTCCATGATGCCGCGGCGACCGAGGAGCAGGCGTCGGCGGAGGCGCCCAGCGGCGACGTGCCGGCCAGCGAGGCCCCGGCCGACGCTCCGGCGGACGCGCCCGAGGGCGCGGCCGGCGCCTCCGGCGGCGAGGCCCCCGCGGCGGACGACCCCGCACGCGACGCCTCCCCGGCCGGTGCCGGCGAGCCCGCCGGCGAGTCCGCTGCGGCGGACGAGCAGCAGGGGTGAGCCCGCGCGCCAAGCAGAAGTCCGCGGGGAGCTCGCTGGTCGAGCTCGTCGTGATCGTCGCCGTCGCGCTCGGCCTGGCCCTCGGAATCCAGGCCTTCCTCGTCAAGCCGTACCGCATCCCGAGCGAGTCGATGGTGCCGACGCTCAGCATCGACCAGCGCGTGCTCGTGAACCGGATCGGCAACAACTTCGGCGATCCCAAGGTGGGCGACGTCATGGTCTTCCACCCGCCGAAGGGCGCCGACAGCAACGGCGGCGGGCAGTGCGGCGTGCCGGTGCAGGGCACGATCTGCCCCAAGCCGACGCCGGACAAGGCGGACGTCAACTTCATCAAGCGCGTCGTCGCGGTGCCGGGCGACACGATCCGGATCGTCGACGGGCACGTCATCCGCAACGGCAGGCGCGCCGACGAGCCGTTCGTCAACCCGGAGGGGTGCAACGGCGGGGAAACGTGCACGTTCCGGGGTGAGATCAAGATTCCGCCGGACCACTACTTCATGATGGGCGACAACCGTGGGCAGAGCGACGACAGCCGCTTCTGGGGACCGGTCCCTCGCGACTGGTTCATCGGCGGCGCCTTCGCCACGTACTGGCCGCCCCGCAAGATCGGCCTCCTCTAGGGCGAGCGGCGCGGCCGCGGCGGCGAACGGCGCCCGCCCGAGGCCGAGCCGGTCCAACGGCCGGAAGCTGTTCAACCACGACCGGCGGCTGGGCGCGCGCTGGGTCGCGGGCGCGGACGAGGCGGGCCGCGGCTGCCTCGCCGGGCCGCTCGTCGCGGCGGCGGTGCTCTTCGACCTCGAGCGCCTGACGCCGCGCGACGTGCGCGCGCTGGGGCGCCTGAACGACTCCAAGCAGTGCACCGAGGAGTGCCGCGAGGAGCTGTACCCGATCGTCATGCGCACGGCGACCAAGGTCAGCGTCGTGACGCGCTGCGCCCGGCGCATCGACACGCGCGGGCTGCACCGCACCAACCTCGACGCCCTGCGCGAGTCGCTCGCGCGCGTCGCCCGCCCCGGCGTGATGTGCCTCAGCGACGGCTTCCCGCTCGGCAGGGACTTCCCCTGGCCGCTGCGGGCGGTCGTCGACGGCGACACCAAGAGCGCGGCCATCGCGGCCGCCTCGATCGTCGCCAAGGTCACCCGCGACCGCTACATGCGCCGCGCCGACCGCGAGCACCCGGGGTGGGACTTCGCGAGCCACGTCGGCTACTCGACGCCCGAGCACCGCGACGCGATCCAGCGCCTCGGCGTCAGCCCGCTGCACCGCATGTCGTTCCAGTCGCTGGCGTACCAGCAGCTCGCGCTCTAGGCGGCCGCGGCGGGCTCCGCGGCGACGAGCTCGACCTCGGCACGCACCACGGCCGGGTCAGCGCCTAAGACATCGCGCAGCGCCGGCGCGA
>DASZEJ010000132.1:0-15899 GCA_035940955.1 Solirubrobacteraceae bacterium | reverse complement strand
ACTGGGGGCATCCGTACACGGCGTTCGGCGAGCACGGGGGCGTGCGCCGGGTGGACAAGGCGCGCGCCGCGGCGTCGCGGGTGGGGCAGATGGCGCGCTTCGGCCGGGCGCGGGGCCCGTTCGACGCCGGGCTCGCGCACGGCTCGACCGACCTGCCGGTCGCCGCGCGGGTGCTCGGCGTCCCGAACGCGACGACGTTCGACTACGAGTGGGCGCTCGCCCAGCACCACCTGAACTGCCGGCTGGCGAACCGGGTGCTCGTGCCGGAGGCGATCCCCGCGGAGCGGCTCGCGCGCTTCGGGGCGCGGGGGTCGAAGCTCGTCCGCTACCCGGGGCTCAAGGAGGAGTACGTGCTGCACGGCTTCGAGCCCGACGGCGCGGTGCTCGACGCGCTCGGCGTCGACCGGTCGCTGCCGCTCGCGGTCGTGCGCACCGCGCCGTCGTACGCGCTCTACCTGGGCGGGTCCGAGACGCCGCTGCTGCCGCGGCTGCTGCGGCGCCTGGACGGCGAGGGCGTGCAGTGCGTCGTGCTGGTGCGCAACGCGTCGCAGGCGGCGGACGTGCGCGAGCTGGGGCTGTCGCGCGTGATCGTGCCGGGGCGGGCGGTCGACGCCCGGTCGCTCGTCGCCTTCGCGGACGCGCTCGTCAGCGCCGGCGGCTCGATGAACCGGGAGGCGGCGGCGCTCGGCACGCCGGTGTGGACGATGTTCGAGGGCCGGATGGGCGGCGTCGACGAGCAGCTCGTCCGCGAGGGCCGGCTGCGGGTGCTGCGCGACCCGGCCGACGTCGTGGTGGAGCGGGGGCCGGGCTCGCGGTCGCCGCGCCGCGCGCTGCGCACGCGCGACCCGGCGGAGCTGCTGCGGCTGGCGCTCGACGGGCTCGCGCCGGCGCCGCTCTGAGCCGCGGCGGCGCCGTCTCAGTCCCGCCCGGCGGCCGCGTACTCCTCGACCGCCTCCTCGGTCTCCTCCGGCGGCGGCGCCGCGCGGCGCCGGGCGAGCACCTGGAAGTGGCGGTCCTTGAGGATCTCCAGCTGGTAGACCATCCAGACCGAGCCGAGCAGGACGAGGACCCCCGCGATGCCGACGACGATCGCGTTCGACGTGTCCCAGATCCCGAGCGGCCGGGGCGGCACGAAGCGGACGAGCATCGCGTACGCGGCGAGCACGCCCGCCCAGACGTGGAGGTAGGCCGCGGTGCGGCGCTGGGAGAACCCGATCCGCATGAAGCGGTGGTAGAAGTGGTTCTGGTCGGCGTCCCACGGCTTGCGCTTGTACTTCAGGCGCTTGGCGACGACGAACGACGTGTCGAGGATCGGCACGGCCATGATCAGCAGCGGGGCGGCGAGCGCGATCGTGGCCGGCGTCTTGAGCACGCCCTCGACCGCCAGCGAGCCGAGCACGAACCCGAGCGTCAGCGCACCGCTGTCCCCCATGAAGATCTTGGCCGGGTGGTAGTTGTGCCAGAGGAAGCCGACGGTCGCCCCGCACACGATCGCGGCGATCGCCGCGGCCGACACGCGCCCGAACGACATCGCGAGGATCGCCAGCGCGGCGCTGGAGATCGCGACGATGCCGGCGGCGAGCGCGTCCATCCCGTCGATCAGGTTCACGAGGTTCGCGACCAGCGCGATCCACAGCAGCGTCAGCGGGATCGCCACCTCGGCCGACACGTCGAAGCTGACGAACGGCAGCCCGATCCGCTGCAGGTGCATGTCGTAGCCGACGACGGGGATCAGCGCCGCGGCCATGACGAGCAGCAGCTTGGCCTTCGCGCTCAGCCCGCGCAGGTCGTCGTACAGCCCGATGGCGGCCACGATCGGGACGGCGAGCACGATGCCGACGAGCGGCCCGCGCAGGTCGACGAAGACGAGCGTCGGCGCGAGGATGCCGGCCGCTATGGCCAGGCCGCCGATCCGCGGGATCGGGCGCTTGTGCACGCGCGGCCGGTCGCGATCGGGCACGTCGAACGCGCCGACCCGGATGGCCAGCCGGGCGACGAGCGGCGTCAGGAGCATCACGAGGGCCGCCGCGGCGAGCAGCCCCCACGCGACCGCCCCCTCGTCCGCGAGGGCGTCGAGCGTGTCCGCGAAGGACATGGGGACATGATTCCACGCGCGCGAGTCCCGGCCTGCCGCGTAGGCTGCGCGCCCCATGGGCGGCCTGCTGGTTCTCGGTGCGGGGTACCTCGGCGCGGCGCTCGCGGCGCGGGCGCTCGACGCCGGGATGGAGGTGACGCTCGCCGACAACTGGTCGGCGACCGACGAGGCGCAGGTCGGGCCGCTGGCGGCGCGCGGCGCGCGCGTCGTGACCGCGGACATCCGGTTCCCCCACGACGTCGACATGCTGCTCGCCGGCGCGCCCGACCGGATCGTCCTGCTCGCGGCGCAGGCCTCGCGGCCGCTCGCGGACGCCGACCCGGAGTACACCGAGCAGACGAACTGCACCGGCGTGCGGCACGTCGCCGAGGCGGTCGGGGCGGCGGGCGGTCCGCCGGTCCTGTTCGGCAGCTCGCTGCACGTGTACGGCGGCGGGCTGCGCGGGGCGGTCGGCGCGGACCGGCCGTACGGGGAGCAGGGCGACCTCGCGCACCTCTCGAAGGTCTACGGCGAGCTCGTGCTGCGGATGCACGCGGGCCGCGCCGGGTTCGCTTTGGGGCTGGCGCGGCTGGGGATCGTCTACGGGCCGAGCCCGGTGGAGCACGACCGGCCAGAGTCGGTGACCGTCGTCGACAAGTTCCGCCGGCTGGCCGCCGCCGGGGAGCCGCTGCCGCTGGACGGCGGCGGGCGGGCGACGATCGGCGTCGTGCACGTCGAGGACGCCGCGCGGGTCCTGCTCGACGGGTTCGAGGGCCCCGCGAACGTCGCCGCCGAGACGATCACCGTCGCCGACGTCGCGGCGCTGGCGGAGGGGCGTTCGCCGGCGGGCGGCGCGGCGTGGACGGTCGAGTCGCCGTTCGCCTACTCCCACTCGGTCGCGGAGTACCTGCGGCGATGAGGGTCCTGGTCACCGGCGCGACCGGGTACCTCGGCTGGCGGCACGCGGCGCTGCTGCGCGAGCGCGGCCACGAGGTGACGGCGCTGGCGCGGCCCGGGCACCGCGAGCGGGCCGCCGCTCGCGACCTCGAGACGGTCTCGCTCGACGCCGGCGGCGCGGAGGCCCGCGCGCTCGTGGCGGGCCATGACGCGGTGCTGCACTTCGCGGGCGTACCCGACCCCGCGGGCGCCGCGCGCGACCCCGCCCGCGCGGTGCGCGAGAACGCCGGCACGACGGTCAACCTGCTCGACGGCTGCGCCGAGCACGGCGCGGTGCTCGTCTACCCGTCGAGCGCGCGCGCGGGCGTCGAGCCGCCGCCCGACGCGTACGCGATGTCGAAGCGGCTCGGCGAGGACGCCTGCCTGCTGCACGCCGCGCGCGCGGTCGTCCTGCGGCTGACCAGCGTGTTCGGCCCCGGCCAGGTCGCGTGGGAGGGCGCCACCGGAGCCATCGCCGCGTTCGCCGCCCGCGCCCTCGACGGCCGCCCGATCTCCATCCCCGGAAACCCGCGCCGGACCAGGGACTTCCTGTACGTCGACGACCTCGTCGAGGGTGTCGAGCGCCTCCTCGAAGGGGTCAGACCGCTTGAGTCGACCCCACTCAAGGGGTCTGACCCCTCCCCCCCGCACGGACTCAAGGGGTCTGACCCCTCCCCGGCGCGCGGACTCAAGGGGTCTGACCCCTCAACGCGGGCTTCGCGCGGCGCGCCGTCCGTGCTCTACGCCGGGAGCGGGGTCGCGACGCCGCTCATCGACGCCGCGCGCCTGGCGCTCGACGCCGCGGGGTCGCGCTTCGAGGTCGAGACGCCCGGCGGCGAGCTGCCGCCCGGCGAGGACGAGAGCTACGCCCTGGAGCCGGGGGTGCCGCGGTTAGCATTGACGCCGCGGCCGCTGCCCGAGGCGGTCGCCGCGTATGTCGACTGGCTCCGCCTCCATCCCGCTGCTCAAGGCCGCGCCCGAGCCTGAGCAGGTCGCCGAGCGGCTGGAGGGCGGCGACTGGCGCGGGATGGAGCTGGCGCTGCTGCCGCCGCACGTCGCCGACGACGCCGCGCTCGACCGCGCGATCGCCGCCGTCAACGACACCGTCCACGGCCGCGACGTCGTGCTCACCGCCGAGGCCCCCGTCTCGTGGCCGAGCGGCGACCACGTCCGCGTCGACCGGCTGACCGACGAGGCCCGCGCCGGCATCGAGCGCAGCGCGCGCTTCGCCGCCGCGATCGGCTCGCCCGTCCTGACCATCCACCTCTACATCCCGCAGACCGCGCACGAGCTGCGCGCCGGCGGGGCGGTCGACGAGCACGCGGTCGAGGAGTTCCTGGCGTTCTACGCGCGCGCCTGCACCGAGCGCGACGTCATCCCGCTGATCGAGAACGTCCCGCCCGTCCTGCGGATGCGCACCGGCGGCGCGTTCTTCACCCCGATCGGCGGCCACTGGCACGACCTGCTCGAGTGGCGCGAGCGGATCCCGGAGCTGGGGTTCACGCTCGACACCTCCCACGCCGCGCTGTTCCGCGCGTTCGCGAACGCCTACCCGTCGCTGTTCGGCCTGGAGTCCGACGAGGGCCTCGAGCTGGAGCGCTACGTCGAGGAGCTGGGGCCGGCCACGCGCGTCGCGCACGTCTCGAACGCGTCCGGCGTGCTCGGGGAGGGCCTGCGCTACGACCGCGGCGAGCTCGACCTCGACCCGGTCGTCGCCCGCCTCGGCGAGCTCGTGCCGTACGTCGTCGCCGAGATCAACGAGCCCGACCACCGCGTCTCGCCGAACATGAAGGACGGCTACCGGCGGATCGAGCGCGCGCTGAGCGCGCCCGCCGAGCGCTGGCGCCCGCCGCCGCGCCGCCTGCCGTCGGGCGGCCTGGACTGGCAGGACGTCGTCGGCCGCCGCGACCCGGTCCCGGACGTGCTCGCCCTGCAGGAGAGCCTCGCCGGCCGGCGCGTGCTCGTCACGGGCGGCGCGGGATCGATCGGCCGCTCGCTGACCAGCCTGCTCGCGGCGTTCCGCCCGGCGCTCGTCACCGTGCTCGACAGCCACGAGGCCGCGCTCACCGCCGACCGCCACGCCAAGGGCGCCGCGCGGCTGGCGCGCTTCGAGCACGTCCTCTGCGACATCCGCGACCGGCGCCGGCTCGAGCACGAGGCCGCCCGGGCGCGCCCCGACGTCGTGTTCCACCTCGCGGCCTACAAGCACGTCGACTGGGCCGAGCGCTACCCGGAGGAGTTCGCGGCGACGAACCTCGACGGCAGCTGGAACGTGCTCCGCGCCGCCGAGCGCGCCGGCGCGGCGACCGTCGTCGTCGCCTCGACCGACAAGGCGGCGCGCGCGTCGTCGCTGTACGGGCGGACGAAGCGGCTCATGGAGACGCTCACCGCGCTGGCCGCCGAGCGCGCCGGCGGCGGCCGGGCGGCGGTGCGGCTCGTCAACGTGCTCGGCAGCGCGGGAAGCGCGACCGAGCTGTGGGTGCGCCAGGCGCGGGCCGGCGTGCCGCTGACGCTGACCGACCCGGCGATGGTGCGCTTCTGGATCACCATGGCCCACGCCGCGACGCTCGTCGCCCACGCCTCGCTGGCCGCGGCGGGCGGTACCCGGCTGCTCACGGCCGCCGAGCCGGTGGAGGAGCGGATCGGCGCCATCGCGGAGCGGATCTGGCGCGCGGCCGGGCCGGGCGGCCCGCCGGACGTCCACGTCGCCGGCGTGCGCCCCGGCGAGACGATGACCGAGATCCTCGCCGGGCCGGGAGAGGAGCTGGGCGAGGAGGTCCACATGGGCGCCGCGGCGATCCTCGGCGACGCCCCGACCGCCGCCGCGGCGGCCGTGGTCGAGCAGGTCGAGCGGTGCGCGGGCGCGGAGGAGCGCCGCCAGGCCTGGCTCGGCGCGCTCGCCCCGCCGCGCGCGCCGGTCACGTGATCGGGCGCGCGGCGGCGGCGTAGCGTCGATGCGCATCCTCCTCGTCTCGCAGTTCTGGCCGGGGCCGGCCGACCCCGACCTGGGCGCGTTCCTCGTGCCGGTCGTCGAGGAGCTCGAGCGGCGCGGCCACACGATCGACCGCGCGGTCGTCGACCGCCGCGGGGCCGGGCGGCGGGGCGACGCGCGGATGGCGCTGCGGTCGGCCGCCGCCCGGCGCGCCGACGTCGTGTTCGCCCACTTCCTCGTCCCCGCCGGCCTCGTCGCGGCGGTCACCCACCCGCGCACGCCGCTCGTCGTCATGGCGCACGGCCAGGACGTCCGCAACGCGGTCGCGAGCGCGCCGATCCGCCGCGCGACCGCGCTGGTCGCGAGGCGCGCCCACACGACGATCTTCAACTCCGCCCACCTGCGCGACCAGATGCCGGTCCCGGTGCGGCGGGCGGAGGTCGTCGACCTGGGCATCGACCTCGACCGCTGGCGCGGAGCGGACGCGGGGGCGGCGCGGGAGCGGCTGGGGCTCGCCGGCGAGCCCGGCCCGGTGTTCCTCTTCGCGGGGTCGCTCGTCGACCGCAAGAACCTCGTGCGGCTGCGCGACGCGTTCGCCGCGTTCGGCCGCGGGACGCTCGTCGTGCTCGGCGACGGCCCCCTCCGCGCCGAGCTCGAAGGGCGCGAACGCGTGCGGCTCGAGGGGCGCGTGCCGCACGAGGCGGTGCGCGAGTGGGTCGCGGCCTGCGACGCGCTCGTCCTCCCGTCGCTCGAGGAGCCGCTCGGCCAGGCGCTGCTCGAGGCGATGGCGAGCGAGCGCAGCGTCGTGGCGACGCAGGTCGGCGGCCCGCCCGAGTTCGTGACGCCCGAGGCCGGCGCGCTCGTCGACCCGCTCAGCGTCGAGTCGATCCGGGCCGGCCTCGAGCACGCCGCCGCGCTCCCGGCGCCGAACGCCGCGGCCCGCCGCGCCGCCGAGCCGCACGCGCTGCAGCGACAGGTGGAGCGGATGGAGGCGGTGCTCCACGATGCCGCATCGAACACCGAGCAGTGAGCCTGTTTGCATCAAGCGACAGGCGCCCGTAGCATCCGCGCCGACCGAGTCCACGACGGACAGCAGGAGGCGACATGACGTCATCCGGGCCGCGCGTCCAGCGCGGCGTTCTGCTCCTCGCCACCCTGGCGGCGTTCGCCTTCGGCGCCGTCATCAAGGTGGCGTCGGCGTCGCACTACCACACGAACTGCAACGGGCACGGCCTCGTGCACGGCAACTCGACCAGCGACTCGGCCTACCACTCGCGCGTCGAGGGCGGGCCCTGCCAGCGGACGTCGCGCTGCGACGTCGGTCAGTTCGGGAACATCGTCTCGTACGGCGGCGCCGCCGCCGGCGTCACGTGCGACAACTTCCTGAGCGGCTACGGCCCCGAGTGCTACGGCAACGCCTGGACGCGCCTGACCGACGCGTTCGACTACCACCGCCACGACGCGCACAGCCCGTGCTGATCCCCATGCGCCGAACGATCATCGCACTCGTCACGCTCGCCCTCTGCGTCGCCGGCGGCTTCGCGACGGCGACCGTCCTCGGGGCCGGCGCAGACGGCTCGCCCGCCCCGAAGCCCGCCGGAGGGCTGGACCTCGGCGCGAAGCCGGGATCGGACTCCGTCGAGAGCCGGCAGGCGGACCCCGCCGGCCGCGGCCCCGACTGGGGCGTCGTGGTGTTCACCGCGAGGAACGGCCACGCGTGCGCCGCCGCCGGCCCGATCGCGGGCGGCAGGGTCGGCGCCCGGCGCCGGGACGGCACGATCGCGCCGTACCCGATCGACGAGGGCGCGTCGTGCGTCGACCTCGACGCGGTCCCCGCCGGCGCGCAGGTGACGATGGGCACCGGCGCGGGCGCGCGCACGGTCGTCCACGGCGTCGCCGGCCCCGACGTCGCGAGCGTGACGCTCACCACGCCGCAGGGCGCGCGCGACCTCCGGATCGGCCCGCGAGGCAGCTTCCTCGCGGTGCTCGACGCCGCCGACGCAGCGCTCGGCGACGTGAAGCTCAGCGCGCGGCTGCACAGCGGCGCGAGCCGGCAGCTGCTCGGCTGAGCGAGGCCCCAGGGGCGCGGGCGGCCCGGCCGCCCGCGCCTCTAGACCGCCGCCGCGGGGCGGTCCAGGTGCGCGTAGAGCGGGTGGCGCTCGGCGATCGCGCCCACGCGCTCGGCCAGCTCGGCGCGCCGCGACTCGAAGTCGGGCGTCAGCGCGGTCGCGACGATCTCGCCGACCTCGCGGAACTCGTCCGCGCCGAGGCCGCGCGTCGCGAGCGCCGGCGTGCCGACGCGCAGGCCGCTCGCGACGGCCGGCGGGCGCGGGTCGAACGGGACCGCGTTGCGGTTGACGGTGATCCCGATCTCGTGCAGGCGGTCCTCGGCCTGCTGCCCGTCGAGCTCGGACTCGCGCAGGTCGACCAGCACGAGGTGGACGTCGGTGCCGCCGGTCAGGACGTTGACGCCGTGGCCGGCGCCCAGGAGCTGCTCGGCGACCGCCTTGGCGCCCTCGACCGTCCGCCGCTGGCGCTCGCGGAACGCCTCGGTCTGCGCGATGCCCAGCGCGACCGCCTTGCCCGCGATGACGTGCATGAGCGGGCCGCCCTGCTGGCCGGGGAACACCGCGGAGTTGATCTTCTTCGCGTGCTCCTCGCGGCAGAGGATCATCCCGCCCCGGGCGCCGCCCAGCGTCTTGTGGATCGTGGTCGTCACGACGTCGGCGTGCGGCACCGGGTTCGGGTGCAGCTCGGCCGCCACGAGGCCGGCGAAGTGCGCCATGTCGACCATCAGCAGCGCGCCGACCTCGTCGGCGATCGCCCGGAAGCGCTCGAAGTCGAGGAAGCGCGGATAGGCCGACCAGCCGGCGAGGATCATCTTCGGCCGGTGCTCGCGCGCGATGCGCTCGACGTCCTCCATGTGCAGCCGCGAGTCCTCCCGCCGCACCTCGTACGGGACGATCTCGTACAGCCGCCCGGACACGTTGATCTTCATCCCGTGCGTGAGGTGGCCGCCGTGCGCCAGCGACAGCCCCATCAGCTTGTCGCCCGGCTGCAGGAGCGCGTGGTAGACGGCGGCGTTGGCCTGCGCGCCGGCGTGCGGCTGGACGTTCACGTGCTCGGCCCCGAACAGCGCCTTGGCGCGGTCGATCGCGAGCTGCTCGGCGACGTCCACGTGCTCGCAGCCGCCGTAGTACCGCTTGCCGGGATAGCCCTCGGCGTACTTGTTCGTGAGCACGCTGCCCTGGCAGTCGAGGATCGCCTGGGGGACGAAGTTCTCGGAGGCGATCATCTCGAGCGTGCGCTGCTGGCGCTCGAGCTCGCGGTCGAGGACCGCGGCGATCTCGGGGTCGACGTCGGCGAGCGGGCGGTTGAAGAAGTCCGGCGGCAGGTCGGTCATGTTCGGCTCCTCTGGGGGCCCGGCTGACGGTATCAACGGGACTGGACCTTCAGGCCATTGCAGCGCTCAGCCCCTTCAGGAACGCCCCGGCGGGGCGATCTACGCACACATGCCCCGCCGCGTGCCCGTCGTCGCTGCCCTCGCCGCCCTGCTCGCCGTCCCCGCGACCGCGCGCGCCGACGCGCCCTGGCCGTGCTTCGACGTCGCCCAGCCGGGGTTCGCGACCGCCGTCGAGGGCGCGCCGTACGACCTCGACGCGTCGTGCAGCAGCGACACCGACGGCCACGAGCTCGTCTCCTTCGACTGGGACCTCGACGGCGACGGAACGTTCGAGACCGCGATGGGCGCCGACCCGCTGCTGACGCACACGTTCGCCGACCGCGGCGCCTTCCTGGACGCCACCGTCCGCTTCGGCCTGAAGGTCACCGACGTCGCCGGCGAGAGCAGCTCGTTCTCCTACCCGATCCGGGTCACCGACGCGATCAACGGCTGGTTCAACTTCGAGCCCCGGCTCGTCAACCCGGGCGACACGGTGAAGCTGACCGCGACGACCGCGCACGTCGACGCCGAGGTCCTCGACCCGCAGATGACCTACGCCTGGGACCTCGACGGCGACGGCGCGTTCGAGGCCTCGACCGGCGCCCTGCCGACGGCCAGCTCGTCGCGCCGCAGGCGGCCGGCAGGCACCGCGTCGGCCTGCGGGTCAGCGACGACCTCGGGAACGTCTCGACGGTGAGGCGCGAGGTCGAGGTGCTGGCGCGCCATCCCAGCCGCGACATGCAGCCGTGGGCGGCGCCGGCGAACCTCGGCGACACGCCGGTGCTGCAGGTCCAGGCGGACGGGCTGCGCGAGGCGACGACCGTCGTCGCGGTCGCCCCCGACATGCCCGACGTGCGGACGGCCGACGCCACGGCGACCCCGCGCCGCCCCAAGCTGCGCCGCATCAGCGCCGACCGCCGCGGCCTGCGGCTGCGGTACACCGGCGGCCCGCGGTGGTCGCGCTGGAACGTCGTGGTGCGCCTGCCCGCGCGGCGCGCGGCGAGCTACGGCCTGCCGCGGCGCACGATCGTCCTCGCGCGCGGCCGGATCGTCTTCGACAGCCGCGGCGTCGGCACCACCGCGCGGATGCGGTGGACGAAGGGCGCCTACCGGATCTTCCGCCGCGTGCAGCGCGGCGTCGTCGACATCCTCGCGCGCCGGGTCGCCTAGCCGTAGCCGCCGGGCCCCGGGCGGGGCTCGCCGAGCGCGTTCGGCAGGTCGCGCGCGATGTCGAAGTGCTGGACGAGCTGCGTGGTCTGGAGGGCGCGCTGGATCGCCCGGCTGCCGCGCACGAGGACGAGCCTCCAGCCGCCCCGCCGCGCGCGCCGCTGCGCGGACACCAGACGCGCGAGCCCGGCCGAGTCGAGCATCGTCAGCCCGCGCAGGTCGACCACGATCATCGCCGGCCGGGCCTGCTCGATCGTGAGCAGCCGCCGGTCGAACGCGTAGGCGTTGCCCAGATCCAGCTCGCCTGCGAGCGCTACGCGCACGACGCGCGGGCGCACCTCGTCATCAGTGACGTCGAACGGTGCCATCCGTCTCCCCCTCTCGGACGGAGCACCATACCTTTTGTCACGCAAGTCGCAAGCGGAATGCGCTGAGCGCTAAAGCCGCCGGGAGGTGAGCACCGCGCGCACCGTGCGCCCGCCCCCGAGCGGCTGGACGCGCAGGACGAACCGGTAGTCGCCGCGCGGCAGGCCGCGGGCCGAGAGCTTGGCGCGGTAGGTGACGTCGGCGCGCCGCACGCGCATCCGCCCCCGCCGCACCACGCGCTTGCCGCGCATGATCGTCAGGCTCGCGCGCGCCCGCCGGGTGAGCCGGTAGGAGGCCGCGACCGCGCGCCCGTTCGACCCGCCGAACACCGGCCGCAGGAGCTTGTACGAGGTCAGCAGCGAGCAGCTCTCCTTGCGGTAGTGCGGCGGCCGGCGGTACCAGCGCCCGCGGTGGCGCCGCAGCGTGACGCGCCGGTAGTCCGCCCGCCCCCCGCCGAGGTTCATCCGCAGCCGCACGAAGTAGTAGCCGTCGGTCACCCTGCGCCCGCGCCGCGCCCGGCGGTCGTTCCACACGAGCGACGCGTGCCGGCCGCGGAAGCGCGCGACGAGCCGCTCCTGCAGCACGCGCCGGCCGCGCGAGGTCTGGAAGACGTCGACGGTGATCGGCTGGCGCACGCGGCGCACGAACCCGATCCGCAGGCGCCGCCGGCCGGCGCCGCGGACCGACACGCTGCGGAAGCCGCGCGCCGACGCCGTGCACGCCACCGGGCCGCCGCCGCCCTCGCTGCCGCCGCCCCCGCCGATCGGGCGTGCCGGCCACTCCAGCGCGTTGCGCAGGAGCAGGTGGCCGGTGTACGTGAGCGAGTACGGCTCGATGCCGAAGTCGTGGTCGAACTCGGTCGACGGCTGCGGCGCCAGCGCGCCGATGAACGTGACCCGGCCCTTGCCGACCGCGGCCTGCGCGATCGAGGCGCGCGTGAGGTCCACGGAGATGCCGTCCGCCGACTCCTGCACCGCGGTCGCCACGGTCGACGCGCCCGCCTTCTCGACCGCCTTGCGGTCGACGTCCCAGGCCGGCGACTCGAAGGCGTCGTCGCCCACGCTCGCCTCGTCGGTGTCCTCGGCGTGCTGGATCGCGAACCCGAGCGGCGTCGGCTCGTACAGCTGGCGGCGCAGCTGCAGGTTGAACCGCGCGCCCTGCTGGGCGATCGTGAACGGGGACGTGAGCAGCGGGCGGTCCTTGATCGCGTCCGCCCCGTCCTGGCCGTCCTCGAGCATGAACGAGACCTGCCCCACGTACTGGCTGCGCGCGGCGATCGCCTTCGGCGCCACGTCGAGGTACTCGGGCAGCATCCGCGCCGCGCTGTCGGTGAGCACGAGGTTGCCGCCGTCGCGCACCCAGCCCTGCAGCGCGTCGAGGAACCCGTCGCTGCGCGGCACGAGGTCCGCGAGCACGATCGACGTGTAGCCGCCGAGGCTCTCCCGCCCGGCCGCGACGGCCGCCGGGTCGATCCGCCGGAAGCGCCGGCTCGGGTCCAAGATGTTCCGGTTGAGGTCCTCGAACAGGTCGGTGTTGGCGACGTCGTAGCCGGCCAGCCGCGGCGGGTTGAAGCCGGTCGTGTCGCGGCTCTCGGTCGCCGGGCCCTGGAAGAACGTGACGTCCATCGTGGCGCCCGCGTCGAGCAGCGTCGGGACGTCGGACTGCAGCAGCGCGCGCCACTCGACCGGCTTGCCGTCGCGGGCGTGCGCCTGCGGGCGGTTGACCGCCACGGTGAGGCCGGCCTGCGCGTACAGCGGCGACTGGTTGTAGTCCTCGGCGACCGTGACCCAGTCGCCGCGCTCGACCGGGACGCCGGGATGGTCGTCGCAGCCCTTGCACTGGACCTTCAGCACCGTCTGCGCGTTGCCGTCGCTGACGCCCTGCGCGTTCAGCTTGGTGACGTCGACGCGCAAGCCGCCGTTGTAGACGTCCTTCCCGGCGTCGGGCGAGCCGTCGGCCGGCTGCCGGCCGAGCTTGACCGCGAACGGGAACGCGATGCCGTCGCTGCCCGGCGTCCCGTTGCGGCCGTCGATCTTGGCCTGCGCGACGGTGCCGGCGGGCGGCGCCGGCTGCAGCGCCTGCTCGGCCCGCGTCCTGCGCGCGTTCGCGACGTAGCCCTTCAGGCCGGGCGCCGTGTACTCCTGGTTGGGCGGGTTGAGCATCGACGTGACCTGGGCGTAGATCAGGCCCTTGTTGCCGTCGACGTGCAGCTGCTCGCCCTGCGGGTCGAACACGATGTTGCGGTCCAGGTGCGAGAACGCCATCTCGTTGTCGATGCCGTCGGCGCCCAGCCCGAACGGCGAGTCGAGCCAGTCGCCGAGCGTGCCGGTCGTGGTGTACGCGATCGTGTCGTACACCGTCCCCCACGTCTGGCCGTAGATCTGGGCGCACGCGCTGCTGACGAGGACGTTCACGTCGGCGCAGCCGAGCTCGGACCGCGGCGTGTCGTTCGGGACGATGAGCGGCGACCAGGCGAGCGCCTTCTCCGAGACGACGTGGATGTTGCGGGCGGTCTCGCGGATGCGCGTGTCCTTGGCCCAGTCGTGGCGGCCGTGGCCGAGCAGCGTGTACGAGAGCGCGTCGGCGGTCAGCATCCCGTGCAGGTCGACGCCGGCGTCGATCGTCCTGCCGTCGATCTCCTGCAGCGCCTTGCCGACCGCGCGCGTCTCGGGCTCCGAGCCGGTCGAGTACGGGCGGAAGCTGAAGCCCACGTCCGGCCAGTCGCGGTTGAGGTCGACGCCGTTGCCGTTGTAGCGCTGGAAGAACGCGCCGCCGGTGGTCACCGAGCCGCGGCGCCAGCCGTCGGGGTTCGGGTACACGAAGTAGATGACCATCCGCTTGAGGACGTCGGCGAACGTCGGGGCGCCGGCGATCGTGCCGTCGGGGACGATCTGCTTGTCGGCCAGGCCGGTCGTGGCGGCGGTGACGAGGTCCTCGGCGGCGCGCGTGCCGCCCTCGACGCCCGCGCGCTCGATGCCGTGGATCGAGAGGGAGACCGCGTAGCGCAGCTTGCGGTCGTCGGGGACGTTCTCGTCGGTGACGCGCAGGACGTAGAGGTCCGAGCGCTGCCGGTCGCGGCTCGTCGTGGGCAGGCCGACCGACTTGTACTCGGCGTTCGGCGTGAACTCGAAGGCGGGCAGGTTGTTGCCGGGGAACGCCTCGGCGGGCGTCGCCGCGGGCGGCGCGTCGCCGCCGTTCTCCCCCATCCGGCCGTCGAGCGGCCAGACCTCGAGGTAGCGCCGCCACTGGTCCTTCGAGTTCATGAACCTGATCGCCTCGACGAACTCGTCGACCTGGATGAACTGGGTCGCCGGGACGTTGCCCTGGGCGTTGGGCGAGCACGGCGCGGGGCCGCCCGAGACGCAGCCGGCGAGGGGGTCGGGGAAGATCCGGCCGAGGGCGCTGTACTGCGCGTCGTTCGTGGCGACCGGCGAGGCGGAGGCGGTCGTGGCGGAGAGGGCGGTCGCGGCGAGCGCGAGCGCGAGGGTCGTGAAGCGGCGCATCGCCGCGAAGCCTTCCATCGCGTCCCCGGCGATGCGCCGGTCAGGCGAGCTTCGCGCGGACGGCGGCGCGACCGGCGGCCCCTTCGCGGAGGATCCGCCAGTCGCCGGTCCGCTCGTAGGGGCGCAGGTCGACGACGGTCGACGGCGTGCCGGGCAGCTCGCCGCCGTCGAGGACGAGGTCGGCGGCGGCGCGGATCGGCTCGGGGACGCCGGCGAGCGTGCGCGCGTCGGGGCCGCCGGCGCGGTTGGCGCTGGACTGCAGGACGGGCCAGGTGACGGCGTGGAGAGCGGCGAGCTGCGGCGGCAGGGCGGGGACGCGCAGGCCGAGCGTCGCGGGGTCGGGGCCGCAGGCTCGCGGGAAGCGGCGCGCGGGATTGGGGAGCAGGAGGGTGAACGGCCCGGGCAGCAGCGCCTCGACCGCCGCGCGCGTCCGGGGGCCGAGCTCGGGCAGCGCGGCGAGCGCGAGCTCGCGCTGGAAGAACATCACCGCCGCGGGCTTGTCGGACCGGCGGCCCTTGAGGCGGTAGAGCCGGTCGACGGCCTCGTCGGTGTCGGGCTCGCAGGCGAGGCCGTAGACGGTGTCGGCCGGGAAGACGGCCACGCCGCCGACCGAGATGCAGCGGGCGAACGTCTCGGCGTCGGCCGGGGTGAGCGAGGGCGCGGCGCTCACCGGCGCGCCACCACGACGCGCTCGATCCCCGCCAGGTCGCGGCGCTTGCTCGCGGTCGTGAAGCCGGCGGCGCGGGCGAGGTCGGCGACCGCGTCGGCCTGTCCCGCGCCGACCTCGACGGCGAGGGTGCGGGCGGCGCTCGCGGCGGCGCGCTCGACGAGCCGCCGGAGGACCGACAGGCCGTCGCCGCCGGCGAAGAGCGCCTCGCGCGGCTCGTGGGCGAGCTCGGGGGCGAGCCTCGCGCCGTCCTCGACGTACGGCGGGTTGGAGAGGACGGCGTCGAAGTCTCCGTCGAAGAGGTCGGTGTGCTTCCACGTGACGTCGAGGCCCAGCCGCGCCGCGTTGGCGCGCGCGACGGCCAGCGCGCCCTCCGACACGTCGGTGCCGGTCACGTCGAGGTCGCGGCGCTCGTGCTTGAGCGCCAGCGCCACCGCGCCGCTGCCGGTGCCGACGTCCACGACGGTCGCGCCGTCGTGCAGCTCGAGCCCGGCCTCGACGAGCAGCTCGGTCTCGGGCCGCGGGACGAGGACGCGCGGGTCGACCTCCAGCTCGACGTGGCGGAACGCGCGGCGCCCCACGATGTAGGCGACCGGCTCGCGCCGGATCGCCCGCCGCCGCACGGCGTCCTGGAACCACCGGGCGGCCGGCCCGGCCACCTCGCGATCGGGGTCCATGACCAGCGCGGCCCGGTCGGCGCCGAGCGCGTGCGCGAGCAGGACCTCGGCGTCGAGCCGCGGGGTGTCGACGCCCGCGGCGCGCAGCGCGACGAGCGCGGAGTCGAGCGCGTCGCGGACGGGGACGCCGCGCAG